>NZ_JBHSFK010000007.1:0-331770 GCF_042653945.1 Streptomyces vulcanius
TAGTGTTTCGGTGGTCATAGCGTGAGGGAAACGCCCGGTTACATTCCGAACCCGGAAGCTAAGCCTTACAGCGCCGATGGTACTGCAGGGGGGACCCTGTGGGAGAGTAGGACACCGCCGAACAATCTTTAGGGAACCCCCGCACCGTTGGTGCGGGGGTTTTCTGCGTTTAGGGGTCGCGGTTGGTTGGGTGCTTTTCGGGCTCTCTGGCAACAGAGGGCCCGTTTTCTGGTTACAGGCGTCCTGCTGCTTTCAATGCCAGGTAGGCATCTGCCAGTGCCGGGGCGAGTTCGTCGGGCGTTGCATCGACCACCGTGACGCCGTGCCGGCGTAGTTGCTCGGCGGTGCGTTGGCGTTCGGTTTGGGCCTGGGCGGCGGCTGCGGCTTCGTAGACGGCGTCAGGGTTGCCGCGGGACGTGGCCATGAGGGCGATGTGCGGGTCGGCGACCGAGGCCACCAGGACGGTGTGGCGCTGGGTGAGCTGCGGCAGCACGGGGAGGAGGCCCTCCTCGACGGGGGCCGCGTCGAGCGTGGTCAGCAGGACGATCAGGGAGCGGTGGGGGGCCGTACGGAGCGCTGTGGCCGCGAGAGTGCGGGCGTTGGTTTCGACGAGTTCGGGTTCGAGGGTGGCCATCGCGTTGACCAGGGAGGGAAGGACGTCGCGTGCTGTACGGCCCTGGACGAGGGCGCGTACGTGGCGGTCGTAGGCGAGGAGGTCGACTCGGTCGCCGGCGCGGGATGCGAGGGCGGCGAGGAGGAGTGCCGCGTCCATGGAGGCGTCGAGGCGGGGGGCGTCGCCGACACGGCCCGCGGAGGTGCGGCCGGTGTCGAGGACCAGGAGGATGTGGCGGTCGCGTTCGGGGCGCCAGGTGCGGACCGCGAGCGTGGAGTGGCGGGCGGTGGCGCGCCAGTCGATGGAGCGGGTGTCGTCGCCGGGGACGTATTCGCGCAGGCTGTCGAATTCTGTGCCCTCGCCGCGGGTGAGGAGGCTGGTGCGGCCGTCGAGTTCGCGGAGGCGGGCGAGTTTGGAGGGGAGGTGCTTTCGGCTGGTGAACGGGGGAAGGACTCGTACGGTCCAGGGGACCTTGTGGGTGCCCTGGCGGGCGAGGAGGCCGAGGGGGCCGTAAGAACGGATGGTGACGCGGTCGGCCTGGTGGTCGCCGCGTCGGGTGGGGCGTAGGCGGGTTGTGATGCGGCGGCGTTCTCCGGCCGGGATGGTGAGGTGGTGGCGGGAGGCCTCGGTTTCGGTGCCGGGCTGCCAGCTGCTGGGGGGCCAGGCGTCGCGGAGGCGTGCGCGAAGGGGGCGGTTGGTGGGGTTGGTGAGGGTGAGGGTGATGTCCGCAGGGTCGCCGAGGCGGGCGGTGGTGTCGCCGGAGCGGGTGAGGAGCAGACGGCGTACGGGGGCGGCCAGGGCGTAGTCGCAGGCGCAGGCCAGGGCGAGGGGGGCGTTGACGGCGAGGATGCCCGTCCAGCCGGGTGCCCAGATGCCGACGGGGAGGGAGGCGAGGGCCGCGAGGAGCGCGGCGCGTCCGGTGGGGGCCATCAGCGGGGGACGGGGACGTGGGCGAGGACCGCGTTGATGACGGAGTCGGCCGTCACGCCTTCCATCTCGGCCTCCGGGCGCAGTTGGACGCGGTGGCGGAGGGTGGGGAGGGCGAGTGCTTTGACGTCGTCGGGGATGACGTAGTCGCGGCCCGTCAGCCATGCCCAGGCGCGTGAGGCGGCGAGGAGGGCGGTCGCGCCGCGTGGCGAGACGCCGAGGGTGAGGGAGGGGGAGTCGCGGGTGGCGCGGCAGATGTCGACGACGTACGCCGTGATCTCGGGGGAGATGGCGGTTTTGGCGACTGCTGCGCGGGCGGCTTCGAGGTCGGCCGGGCCTGCCACGGGGCGTACGCCGGCGGCTCGCAGGTCGCGGGGGTTGAAGCCTTCGGCGTGGCGGGTGAGGACGTCGATCTCCTCCTGGCGGGAGGGGAGCGGGATGGTGAGTTTGAGGAGAAAACGGTCGAGCTGGGCTTCGGGGAGAGGGTAGGTGCCCTCGTATTCGACCGGGTTCTGGGTCGCGGCGACCAGGAAGGGGTCGGGGAGGGGGCGGGGCGTGCCGTCGACTGTGACCTGGCGTTCCTCCATGGCTTCGAGGAGGGACGCCTGGGTCTTCGGCGGGGTGCGGTTGATCTCGTCGGCGAGGAGCAGGTTGGTGAAGACCGGGCCGGGCTGGAAGGAGAACTCGGCGGTGCGGGTGTCGTAGACGAGGGAACCGGTGACGTCGCTCGGCATGAGGTCGGGGGTGAACTGGACGCGTTTGGTGTCGAGTTCGAGCGCGGAGGCGAGGGCGCGGACGAGCAACGTTTTGGCCACTCCGGGGACTCCTTCAAGGAGAACGTGTCCGCGGCAGAGGAGGGCGACGACGAGGCCGGTCACGGCGGGGTCCTGGCCGACCACGGCCTTGGAGATCTCGGCGCGCAGGGCTTCCAGGGAGGCGCGGGCGCGGCCCGGATCCCCGGTGTTCCCGGCGTTGTCAGTGGTCGGGTCCATCATGGACGGCGTACCTCTCTTTCGAGGGCGTCGAGTTGGTCGGCAAGTGCGATGAGTGCCGCGTCGTCGCTGGGCGGCGGCCCGAAGAGGAGGGAGTGCAGGGGCTGTCCGTCGCCGTGGAGGTGGGCGGACAGGGCGGGGACGAGAGCTTCGGGCGTGTGTGCCTGGGCGGCGGGGATGCCTACGAGAGGGGCGAGGCGGGTGCGGGTGGTGGAGCGAAGAGCAGTGGCCGCGCGATCACGGGCGTTGGCCTTGCGGTAGAGGCGGGCGCGGCCTTCGACGGTTTCGGAGGCGCGGATCGCGACGGGGAGTTTTTCGGGCACGAGGGGGCCGAGTCGGCGTGCCCTCCACAGGGCGGCGAGGGCTGCTGCGACGAAGAGTTGCAGGGTGCCCCAGAGCCAGCCGGAGGGCAGCAGTTCGAAGAAGCCCTTTTCGTCGTCCTGGTCGGTGGAGGTGTCGGAGAGCGAGGGGAGGTACCAGACCAGATGCGGGCGGGAACCGAGGAGTTGGAGGGCGAGCGAGGCGTTGCCCTGCTTGTCGAGGCGGTTGTTGTAGAGGATGTCGGGCGCGCCGAGGACGACGGTGTCGCCGTCGCCGGAGGTGTCCGGGATACGGAGGAGGGTGGCCAGGCGCTGACTGGAGTAGCACTCGTCGGCGTTGAGGTGGCCTGTGGTGTAGCGGGTGCCGCCCGTCTCGGCGGTGCCGGCGCGCCGGGCGTCGGGCAGGGCGCAGTCGGGGGAGAGGGCGGAACCGCGGCTGGTGGCGGGGTCGGCGGTGACGCCGGGGGCGAGGGTGCCGACGGACGGGCTGCCGGGGGCGACAAGGACGGTGCGCCCGCCGGACTCGGCCGTCGCCGAGTGCAGCGACTTCTGCTGGCGTTCCGTCAGAAGGTCGGGGACGGCGACCAGGAGGGTGGTGTCGGAACCGGCGGCGGTGCGGGCGTCGGCGAGGGTGGTGACCACGCGGGTGGACACGCCGCGGTCGGCGAGGAGTTCGGCGACCGCGCGGCTGCCGTAGGGGTCGGCGGAGCGCGGGTCGAGGGCGCCGTGCCGGGCGTCGGACCGGAGGACGGCGAGCGTGACGGCCCCGGCGAGGAGGAGGGTGACGGCGAGAGCGATGCCTCGCGCGCGGGTCCACACCTGACGGGCCGTGGGCGAGGCCGAGGTGGCGGGGAGCGCGGCCTCCGTGGTCATTCGGCGGCTCCCTGGCGGGCGTTGTGCGGGGTGCTCGCCGCGAGTCGGGGTTTGCTGCGTTCCAGGTCGTGGTCGAGTTCGGCGATGCGGTGGTACGCCTGCTCGGTCGCCCGGCGGCCGCCGTATGTGACGTCGTCGAAGTCGCGGGCGGCGGCCCGTAGCGCGTCGGTGTGGGCAGGGAGGGTGCGGCCGGCTTCTGCGGCGGCCTCGTCGGCCGTGCGGCCGGGGCGGGTGTCGAGGAGGGCGCGTTCCTCGAGGGAGCGGACGATGGCGCGCATGCGCTCCTGGAGGGCTTGGTTCCAGTGGCCCTGGGCGGCGTGTGCCTCGGCGGCTGCGCGGTGTTCGGCGGCGCTGCGGGGGCGGTCGTCGAACAGGGTCGCGGCGGAGGCGGGTTGGCGGCGGGGGGTGCCCAGGCGCCACCACAGGGCGCCCACGGCGGCCACGACAGCGAGGACGACGACCACCACACCGAGCGTGCCTCCGGGGGTGACGGTGGACGCGGTGTCGAAGAGGTCGCCGATCCAGTCCCAGAGGGTGTTCAGGGCACGCTGGAACAGGCTGGGGTCGTTCTCGTGGTACAGGCGTTTGGACAGTTCACGCCGGGCCGCTTCCTGGGCGGGATCGCGGGGGATGGTGATCGGCGGCTCGCCGTCGGAGCGGGCCGCCGACAGTACCGAGCCGTCGGCTGCCCGTAGGAGGGCGTGCAGGGTTCTGTTGAGGGCGCGGGGCAGGGAGTCGGGTGCCGTGCCGATGGTGTGCGACCCGAGGTTCGGGGCGGCGTCGATGGTGTGCGACCAGGTGTTCGGGACCGGGGCGGCGATGCCCGGGCCGGACGTCGGGGCGGCCTCGGTGGCGTGTGTCAGGGTGGCGGAGGCCGCGTCGGCCGTGCCGGGCGGCACCCGTGGGGGCGTGCCGCCGGGCAGTGGCAGTGCTGTGAGAACTCCCCCCGTCCGACGCACCGCATCAGCTCCCGGGGGTGTTGCCGGGGGTGGGCGAGTCGAAGCCCTGCACGCCTGCGGCGCGGGCCAGATCGAGGTCGAGGGCCTCGCGGCGGATGCGCTGGTCGATGTAGAGGAGCACGACGACACCGGCCGCGATCGGGTACGTGATCATGGAGCCGATCACCGAGCCGATACCGCTGACGACGAGGTATGCCCAGCCGTAGCTGCCGGTGCCGTCGATGAGGCCACCAATGCCTCCGTCGCTCATCGCCGCGCCGGCGAGAGCGAAGGGGACGACGACGATCGCCGCGAGGAGGTTCGCGATGATCAGGGCGAGCAGCTGGATGCCGAAGATCCGCCACCAGGAGCCGCGGACGAGCTTCGCGGAGCGGCCCATCGCCTTCCCGATTCCCTGCTTCTCCAGCATCAGCGCGGGGGAGGCGAGCGAGAAGCGGATCATCAGCCACAGGGCGACGACGATCGCGCCGAGAGTGCCCAGGACCGCGAGTGCGGCCCCTGCCGCTCCGTTGCCGCCGGCACTGACCAGGGCGCCCGGCAGTACGCCGACGGTGCCGACCACAGCCGCGATGAGCAGCAGCAGGAAGATCAGGCCGAACAGTCTGGGCACCTGGGGGCGGGCGTCGCGCCAGGCGTCCTTGAGGTTGACCGGTTTGCCGAGTACGGCGCGGCTGGTGACGGCCGTGAGCAGGGCGGTCGCGATGATGGTGCCGATCAGGGAGATCAGCAGCACGACACCGGAGTTGACCATGACGTCGCGCATGGCGGTCGTCTGCTCGTCGAGGCTGGCGCTCGGGTCGTTGAGGGCGGAGGTGTCGGTGGTGCCGTCCAGGACCAGGCCCTGCAGCAGGACGACGACGGTCTCGGTGACGATCGCGACGGTCAGGGAGATGCCGAGGACCGTGCGCCAGTAGGCGCGCATGGTGGAGACGGCGCCGTCGAGGATCTCGCCGACGCCGAGCGGGCGCAGCGGGATCACGCCGGGCTTTGCCGCGGGCGGGGGGCCGCCCCAGCCGGCGCCCCAGCCGCCGGGCGCGCCGTAGCCGGGGTGGGCGGCGGGGCCGGTGGGAGCGCCGTATCCGCCGCCGGGGCCCATGGGCGGCCGGCCGGCCCAGCCGGGGCCGGGCGGTGGCGGCGGAGGGGTCTGGCCGGGTGCCTGCGGGCCTGTGGGCGCGGACCACTGGCCGGGTGGCGGCTGTTCCTTGGACCACTTCGAGCCGGGGCTCTGCGGCTGCGTACCCGGCTGCTCCGACTGCTCCGGGGGCTGCGACCCGGTGGGCCGGTCGGAGGTGCCGGGTTCCTGCCCGTCGGACGGGGCGGATCCGGGCGAGGCCCAGCCCGGAGTGTCTTTCATCGTCGCTCCTTCACGGTGCCCGTCCGCGGTCGCGGCGGCAGGTTGGGAGCCATCGTGCCATGGGGCGGCCAACGGGAGTCCGGCCGCGGTAGGGGCTGCACACCTTCAATAGTCCGCCGGACAACGGGCACACTGACCGCATGGCTGATCAGTACGCGCAATCCGGCGGGGACAACCGGCCGGCCGGGATACCTGCGATCCGTTGGGAGGAGCCACCCGAAGGTCCCGTCCTGGTGCTGCTGGACCAGACGAGGCTGCCGGCCGAGGAGGTCGAACTGGTCTGTACGGACGCGTCCGTGCTGGTGGAAGCGATCCGTTCGCTCGCCGTGCGCGGGGCGCCGTTGCTCGGCATCGCCGGGGCGTACGGCGTCGCGCTCGCCGCCGCACGCGGATTCGACGTGGACGAGGCCGCCACCGCGCTGGCCGGCGCCCGGCCCACCGCGGTGAACCTGTCCGTCGGCGTGCGCCGGGCCCGGTCCGCGTACCGGGCGGAACTCGCCAGGAGCGGGGAGCCCGGGCAGGGTGCGCGGGCCGCGCTGGCCGCTGCCCGGCAGTTGCACCAGGAGGACGCCGAGGCCAGTGTCCGGATGGCCGGGCACGGACTGGCGCTCCTGGACGAGCTGCTGCCCGGCGGCGGGCAGCGGATCCTCACCCACTGCAACACCGGCTCGCTGGTGTCCGGCGGCGAGGGCACGGCGTTCGCCGTGGCGCTCGCCGCCCATCGGGCGGGGCGGCTGAGGCGGCTGTGGGTGGACGAGACGCGCCCGCTGCTGCAGGGCGCCCGGCTGACGGCGTACGAGGCGGCGCGCAGCGATATGGCGTACACCCTGCTCACGGACAGCGCGGCGGGTTCGCTGTTCGCTGCCGGGGAGGTCGACGCGGTGCTGATCGGGGCGGACCGGATCGCGGCCGACGGCTCGGTGGCAAACAAGGTGGGGAGCTATCCGCTCGCGGTGCTCGCGCGCTACCACCATGTGCCGTTCATCGTGGTCGCGCCGGTGACGACGGTGGATCCGGACACCCCCAACGGGGCGTCGATCGAGGTCGAGCAGCGTCCCGGGTTCGAGGTGACGGAGGTCGCGGCGCCCCAGGTGCCGGTGACGGGGGCGGGCGGCGGGATTCCGGTGGCACCACTCGGGACGCAGGCGTACAACCCGGCGTTCGACGTGACGCCGCCCGAGCTGGTGACCGCGATCGTCACGGAGGAGGGCGTCGTCTCGCCCGTGACGGCGGAAGGTCTGGCCGAACTCTGTGGGCGGTCACGTCCCGTGACGGGCGGATTCGGAGAGAGCTGACAGCAGTGCTGACACCGGCGCTGACACCGGCGTCCACGGGCTCGGGCAGACAGTGACGGGTCGGTACGACTATCGTCACTGGTCGGTGACCCTGCTCACCTGCGTGACCTTCACCGTTATGAGAATGGGATGATGTCGTTTATGAAGGGACGAGTCCTTGTCGTCGACGACGACAGCGCACTGGCCGAGATGCTCGGCATCGTGCTGCGCGGTGAAGGTTTTGAGCCGTCTTTCGTAGCCGACGGCGACAAGGCGCTGGCCGCTTTCCGGGAGGCGAAACCCGATCTGGTGCTGCTGGACCTGATGCTGCCCGGGCGGGACGGCATCGAGGTGTGCCGTCTGATCCGGGCGGAGTCCGGGGTGCCGATCGTGATGCTCACGGCAAAGAGCGACACCGTCGACGTCGTCGTCGGGCTGGAGTCCGGCGCCGACGACTACATCGTGAAGCCGTTCAAGCCGAAGGAGCTCGTCGCCCGTATCCGGGCGCGGCTGCGCAGGTCGGAGGAGCCGGCGCCGGAGCAGCTGGCCATAGGTGACCTCGTCATCGACGTGGCCGGTCACTCCGTGAAGCGGGAAGGGCAGTCGATCGCGCTGACGCCCCTGGAGTTCGACCTGCTGGTCGCGCTGGCGCGCAAGCCGTGGCAGGTGTTCACCCGCGAGGTGCTGCTCGAGCAGGTGTGGGGATACCGGCATGCCGCCGACACCCGCCTGGTCAACGTGCATGTGCAGCGGCTGCGCTCCAAGGTAGAGAAGGACCCGGAGCGGCCGGAGATCGTGGTGACCGTCCGCGGCGTCGGTTACAAGGCAGGACCGAGCTGACATGTCCGGGGACAGTGCCGCTCAGGCCCCCGGCCGGTCCGGGGCCCGGCCGGAGCGGCCTGTCGGGCGGAAGACGATGGGCTCACGGTTCGGACGCCTCCTCGAGGGCGGGCTGCTGCACGGCGGGATACAGGGCAGCCCCGTCCTGCGCCTGCTGCTGCGCTGGGTACGCCGGCCCCTGCTGCCCGTCATGCGGCTGTGGCGGCGCAACATCCAGCTCAGGGTCGTCGTCACGACCCTGCTGATGTCCCTGGGCGTCGTGCTGCTGCTGGGCTTCGTCGTCATCGGGCAGGTGCGCAACGGCCTGCTCGACGCCAAGGTGAAGGCATCCCAGAGCCAGGCCACCGGCGGGTTCGCCGTGGCCAAGCAGAAGGCCGACGAGGCAGCCGGCGCCGGCACGGGCAGCGCCGACGGGACCGCGGTCGACGGCCATTCCTCGCAGAACGTCATCCAGTGGATGAGCGAGCTCGTCTCGTCGCTGTCCAGCGGCGGCCAGGGCGCCTTCGACGTGGTCACCCTGCCCCCCGGCGACGACAGCGGCGGCGGACGCGGACCGCGCGCCTCCGGCGGCGTCGACCCCAACAAGAGCGTCCCCCAGGACCTGCGCACCCGCGTCAACAGCAGCACCGGCGCGGCCCAGAGCTACACCCGCATCATGTACAGCAAGGTCACGGAGTCCAAGTCGGCTCTCGTCATCGGCAAGCAGGTCAACGACCCCAACGGCGACCCCTACGAGCTGTACTACCTCTTCCCGCTCACCCAGGAGGAGAAGTCGCTCAGCCTCGTCAAGGGCACCCTGGCGACCGCCGGGCTCTTCGTCGTCGTACTCCTCGGCGCGATCGCCTGGCTTGTGGTGCGGCAGGTCGTCACACCGGTGCGGATGGCTGCCGGGATCGCCGAACGGCTGTCCGCCGGGCGCCTCCAGGAACGTATGAAGGTCACCGGCGAGGACGACATCGCACGGCTCGGTGAAGCCTTCAACAAGATGGCGCAGAACCTGCAGCTGAAGATCCAGCAGCTGGAGGACCTGTCGCGGATGCAGCGAAGGTTCGTCTCCGACGTCTCGCACGAACTGCGCACACCCCTGACGACCGTGCGGATGGCCGCCGACGTCATCCATGAGGCGCGCGAGGACTTCGACCCCATCACCGCGCGGTCGGCGGAGCTGCTCGCCGACCAGCTCGACAGGTTCGAGTCGCTGCTCGCGGACCTGCTCGAGATCAGCCGCTTCGACGCCGGAGCCGCCGCCCTGGAGGCCGAGCCGATCGACCTCCGCGAGGTCGTACGGCGGGTCGTCAGCGGGGCCGCACCCCTCGCCGACCGCAAGGCCACCACCATTCACGTCCTCGGCGACCAGCAGCCCGTCGTCGCCGAGGCCGACGCAAGGCGCGTCGAAAGGGTGCTGCGCAACCTCGTCGTCAATGCAGTGGAGCACGGCGAGGGCAAGGACGTCGTCGTCAAGCTCGCCGCGGCGGGTGGCGCGGTCGCGATCGCGGTGCGCGACTACGGCGTCGGACTCAAGCCCGGCGAGGCCACCCGGGTCTTCAGCCGCTTCTGGCGCGCCGACCCGGCACGCGCGCGTACCACCGGAGGCACCGGCCTGGGGCTGTCCATCGCCCTGGAGGACGCCCGGCTGCACGGCGGCTGGCTGCAGGCCTGGGGCGAACCCGGCGGCGGCTCGCAGTTCCGCCTGACCCTGCCCAGGACGGCCGACGAACCGCTGCGCGGCTCGCCGATACCCCTGGAACCCAAGGACTCGCGGCGCAACCGCGGAATCGACGACAGCGGCCAGTCCGGCCGCAGCGGGCAGAAGAGCGCCACGGTCCCGGTGCAGCCGGCCACCGAACAGCTCTCGTCCGCACGGGCCCCGCTCACCCCCCGTATGGCGAGCGTGGCCCCCACGGCCGATCCGACGGCGCTGCCCGGCAACGGCGCACGCGTCGTCTCCCGGCCCGCCTCGGGTCCCCGACGGCCCGACGAGCCCGCCCGCGGCGACGCCCCGGAGCGGACCGACACGGCACAGAACGAGACCCCGCACCAGAACGGCGCCGGCCGGCAGGGCGAGGACCAGCAAGGGGAGGCATTCCGTGGGCGCTGACCGCGGGGCGGGCGAGCGGCGCACACCGGCGCGCGTGGTGACGTACGCCGTCTGTGGCGTCGTACTGCTGGCCGGATGCGCCTCCATGCCCGACAGCGGCGATCTGCGCGACGTCGAGTCGACACCGCGCCAGGACACCCAGGTACGGGTGTTCGCGATGCCACCACGGGACGACGCGCCGCCCTCGGAGATCGTCCAGGGCTTCCTCGAGGCGCTCACCAGCGACGACTCCGGCTACGCGACCGCGCGGCAGTACCTGACCGCCAGAGCCGCGCAGCAGTGGGAGCCGGAGGCCTCCACGACAGTCCTCGCCGACGGACCGGGCACCGAAGCGGGCCGCGCGGGCAGCCGGGAGGACGGCGACGACTACTCGTTCACCCTGACCGGCACCCAGGTCGCCACCGTCGACGCCCAGCAGTCGTACGCACCCGCCTCCGGCAGCTACGACCAGATCGTGCACCTCACGCGCGACAAGAAGACCAAACAGTGGCGCATCGACGCGCTCCCCCCGGGCGTCGTCATGGGCAAGTCCGACTTCCAGCGCAACTACATGTCGGTCAACAAGTACTACCTCGCCTCCAGCACCAAGTCCGCCTCCTCCGGGCAGCCCATGGCCGTCGCCGACCCCGTCTACGTGCGTGAACGCGTCGACCCCATGACACAGATGGTGCGCTCCGTGCTCAACGGGCCCACCAGCTGGCTCCGCCCCGTCGTCCGGTCGAGCTTCCCCACCGGCACCACGCTGAAGAAGGGCGTCACCTCACTCACGCCCGACGACCAGAACAAGCTCACCGTCCCGCTCAACGACAAGGCGGCCCGCGTCGGACAGCACAAGTGCGAGGAGATGGCCACCCAACTGCTGTTCACCCTGCAGAGCCTGGCCCCCACCATCGACGAGATCGCCCTGCGGGCGAGCGGCCGGCAACTGTGCTCCCTCACCGAGGAGCAGGCCGTCGCCGCACGCGCCTCCAACGACGACCCTGAATACCTGTACTTCATCGACGGTCGTCACCGGCTTCTCCGTATGACCGGCGGCGCCGGCGGCAGCACCACCAAGGCCGAGCCGGTCCCCGGCGAGCTCGGCGACGGCACCAAGGAGCTGCGCTCGGTGGCCGTGGCCCGCGACGAGCACAGCGCCGCCGGAGTCACCCTGGACGGCAAGAGCCTCTACGTCACCTCGACGGTGACAAGCGGCTCGCTGGGCGATCCCGTCCTGCAGAGCGCCGGAAAGACCGCGGCCGACCGGCTGACCACACCCACCTGGGACGCCCAGGGCGACCTGTGGATCGCCGACCGCAACCCGGACGCCCCCCGGCTGCTCCTGCTGCGGCAGGGCGGAGGCGAGCCCGTGGAGGTCCTCACTCCGCGTCTGGACGGCCGTATCAACGCGGTACGGGTGGCCGCCGACGGGGCGCGGATCGCGCTCGTCGTGGACAAGGACGGCAAGCAGTCCCTGCTCATCGGGCGGATCGAGCGGAGCACCGGCAGCGGGGACCAGCCGTCCGTGTCCGTACAGGAGCTGCGCTCCGCGACGCCGGAACTGGAGCAGGTCACCACCGTGGCGTGGGCCGGTGACAGCCGGCTCGTGGTGGTCGGCACCGAGTCCGGTGGCGTGGAACAGGTGCAGTACGTGCAGTGCGACGGATCCGTGCCCGAGGCGGGCACCCTGCCCGGTCTCACCGAGGTCAACAGCATCGCCGCCTCCGAGGACAGCGAGGCCCCGATGTTCGCGACCTCCAAGGACGGGCTGCTGTGGCTGCCTGGGGGCAGTGGGTGGCGGACGCTGAAGGAGACCGCGTCGGTCGCGTTTTATCCGGGGTGATTCCCCGGATAGGGGCATTCATATTGTCTTCCCCGGCCGACGGCAGTTTATGCGATCTTCGTCGGCTCTCGCGTTTTCCACAGGCCGCCCCCGAACGTTTTCCACAGGGGTGGTCGATCGCGCCGCCTCTCGGCAGAGTGGTCCCCGTGGAAGGCGTTCACAGGTGGTGGCAGGAACTCGCCGGCCTGGTGCTGCCGGCCGAGTGCGCGGGCTGCGGACGGGCCCGTACGGTGCTCTGCCCCGAGTGCCGTGCCGAGCTCGGCGGGAGCCGGACACACCGCGTCCGGCTGGATCCGGAGCCGGCCGGGCTGCGCGCCGTGCACGCGGCGGCGGTGTACGCGGACGAGGTACGGGCCGTGCTGCTGGCCCACAAGGAACGCGGCGGGCTGGCGCTGGCGAGGCCTCTTGGGGTGGCGTTGGCGGGGGCGGTGCGGGTGGGGCTGGGGGAGGAGGGGGTGGGGGTGGGGGAGGGGCCCCCTCCCCCCCGGCGAGGAAGCGTGCTGCTTGTTCCTGTCCCCTCCGCCCCCTCCGCCGTCCGGGCCCGAGGTCATGACCCCGCACGCCGTATCGCGCTCGCTGCGGCCGGTGAGCTGCGTCGGGGCGGGGTGCCGGTGCGGGTGGCGGCGGTGTTGCGGCAGCGGCGGGCGGTGGCGGATCAGTCGGGGCTGAACTCGCGGGAGCGGCTGGACAACCTGGTGGGGGCGCTGGCCGTGGTGCCCGGTGGGGTGCGGGTGCTGCGTGAGGGGGTGGTGGTGCTGGTCGACGATCTGGTGACGACCGGGGCTTCGCTCGCGGAGGCGGCGCGGGCCGTGCGGGCGGCCGTGGCGGGGGCGGGTGACGGGCGGGCCGGGGGTGGTGAAGGGGCTGCGGCTGTGTACATGGGTGCCACCCGGGAAGGGAAGGGGGTACGGCTGTCCGGCGCGAGGAGGGGAGGTGAAGCGGGAGTGTCGGCAGGGTCGCTGGTCGGCGGCGGTGCGGGTGACGTGCTCTGCGCGGCCGTGGTCGCGGCGGCGCCGGATTCCTTCGTAATAAACCGGAACTGACTGAGAACTTGCGTCGTTGCAGGTAATGACAGGGCCAATTCACCTGAACGGAGGTACGCCGCAGTAGAGGGTGACGACATCCGTCCGGGCGAGATATGTTCGGTTGTGAGGGAAAGCCGCAGGCCATACCTCTCATATCCGAATGCCGCGCTGCGGTTCCGGTAATCCCGCGCAGCGCCCTGGGGAGTAGATCTCGTCCATGGGGGAGGAGGAGGTGGAAGTCACCAAGTCAGCGGTTCCGGTGCTCACCGGAGCCTGGTGCAAAGGGAGATGCTCCGCACTGAAGGCGGAGTGATCCGGGAACGGAGTTCTGCGTGGACATCGTCGTCAAGGGCCGCAAGACCGAGGTGCCCGAGCGGTTCCGCAAGCACGTGGCCGAGAAGCTGAAGCTGGAGAAGATCCAGAAGCTCGACGGCAAGGTGATCAGCCTCGACGTCGAGGTGTCCAAGGAGCCCAACCCGCGACAGGCCGACCGGTGTGACCGAGTGGAGATCACGCTCCACTCCCGCGGTCCTGTGATCCGGGCGGAGGCATCGGCCAGCGACGCGTATGCGGCACTCGACCTGGCGGCGGAGAAGCTGGATGCCCAGCTGCGCAAGCAGCACGACAAGCGTTACACGCGCCGTGGCTCGCGCCGGCTCACGGCAGCAGAGGTTCCCGACCACGTCCCGGGCGTGGCGACGCTCAACGGCAACGGCCGTCCCGTTCCCTCCGACGCGTCGGACAGCGTGCCGACCAAGAAGATCGGCTCGCTGGAGGTGCAGGGCGACGGCCCCCTCGTGGTGCGCGAGAAGACCCACGTCGCCGCTCCGATGACCCTCGACCAGGCTCTCTACGAGATGGAGCTGGTCGGCCACGACTTCTATCTGTTCGTCGACTCCGAGACCAAGCAGCCCAGCGTCGTCTACCGGCGGCACGCCTACGACTACGGCGTGATCCACCTCGACACGGACCCGATGGTCGCCCAGGTGCACGCCCCCGAGGCGGGCGGCGCGCTGGGCGGCTGACGCGGGCCGGAGACAGCCGAGCGGTGTGCCCCTGAGCGCTTGTGCGCCCCCAGGGGCACCCGCGTGCGACCCCTTCGGGCACCGTACTGTCCCCGCGTTGTCACCCGGGCATGGAATCATGGCGGCAACGGCTCAACCGGTGGGTTGTTACCTTGGGTTGGCGATGGCTCACGACCACGGCCGCAGCCTTCAGGGGGAGGAACGATGGCGGACAGCTTCGGACCGATGCATGACGGGGATGCCACCGACGGCGTCGTCGGCATGGGCCCGGACGGGGGCACTTCACGCAAGGAGCCGATCAGAGTCCTTGTCGTGGACGACCATGCCCTGTTCCGCCGCGGACTGGAGATCGTGCTCGCGGCCGAGGAGGACATCCAGGTCGTCGGCGAGGCCGGGGACGGCGCGGAGGCCGTCGACAAGGCGGCCGACCTGCTGCCGGACATCGTGCTGATGGATGTACGGATGCCCAAGCGCGGCGGTATCGAGGCGTGCACCTCCATCAAGGAGGTGGCTCCCAGCGCGAAGATCATCATGCTGACGATCAGCGACGAGGAGGCGGACCTCTACGACGCGATCAAGGCGGGCGCGACCGGCTATCTCCTGAAGGAGATCTCGACGGACGAGGTCGCCACCGCGATCCGCGCGGTCGCGGACGGGCAGTCGCAGATCAGTCCCTCGATGGCGTCGAAGCTGCTCACCGAGTTCAAGTCGATGATCCAGCGGACCGACGAGCGCCGGCTCGTGCCCGCGCCGCGGCTGACGGACCGTGAGCTGGAAGTGCTCAAGCTGGTCGCCACCGGGATGAACAACCGTGACATCGCCAAGGAGTTGTTCATCTCCGAGAACACCGTGAAGAACCATGTGCGCAACATCCTGGAGAAGCTGCAACTGCACTCCAGGATGGAGGCCGTGGTGTACGCGATGCGGGAGAAGATCCTCGAGATCCGTTGAGGCCGGCCGGTTCTGTCAGGCCGGTCCGGTCAGCGCAGTGCGGTGATCAGGGCCCGGGTCACTTCCTGGGTGAGGGCGTCGCGCAGGTCCGGTGTGTCGACCCGTTCCACGCGGACGTCCGTGCAGTCCACCCAGCTCGCCGCCTCGACCAGGGCTTCGGCCACCGCGGGGACGGCCTTCGGGCCGTCCAGGGTGACCTGCTTGGCGACCAGGGTGCGGCCCTCGCGGGCCGGGTCCACGCGGCCGACGAGCCGGCCGCCCGCCAGGACCGGCATCGCGAAGTAGCCGTACACGCGCTTCGGTTTGGGGACGTACGCCTCCAGGCGGTGGGTGAAGCCGAAGATCCGCTCGGTGCGGGCCCGTTCCCAGACGAGTGAGTCGAAGGGGGACAGGAGCGTGGTGCGGTGGCGGCCGCGCGGGGGTGTCTCCAGGGCCTCCGGGTCGGCCCAGGCGGGCTTGGACCAGCCCTCGACCGTGACAGGGACCAGGCCGGAGTCGGCGATCACCGCGTCGACCTGGTCGCCCTTGAGGCGGTGGTAGTCGGCGATGTCCGCGCGGGTGCCGACGCCGAGGGAGCGGCCGGCCAGGCGGACCAGGCGGCGCAGGCACTCGGTGTCGTCCAGTTCGTCGTGCAGCAGGTCGGTGGGGATCGCGCGTTCGGCGAGGTCGTAGACGCGTTTCCATCCCCGGCGTTCGACGCAGACGACCTCGCCGTACATCAGGGCGCGCTCCACGGCGACCTTGGTGCCGGACCAGTCCCACCACTCGCTGGTCTTCTTCGCGCCGCCCAGCTCGGTGGCGGTGAGGGGGCCTTCGACGCGGAGCTGCTTGACGACCTGGTCGTAGGTGCCGTCGGGGAGGTCGTGGTTCCAGTGCGGGCGGCCCCGGTAGGCGCGGCGGCGGAAGGCGAAGTGGGGCCATTCCTCGATGGGGAGGATGCAGGCGGCGTGCGACCAGTACTCGAAGGCGTGGGGGCGTGCGGCGGGCGTGCCGATGTCCTGCTTCCAGTAGGCGTTTTCGACGGTCTTACGGCCTACGGCTCCCAGGCGGGCGTACGGGATCAGCTCGTGGGAGCGGGCCAGGACGGAGATGGTGTCGAGCTGTACCGCGCCGAGGTGGCGGAGGGTGCCGCGGACGCCCGCCCTGCGGTCGGGCGCGCCGAGGAATCCCTGTGCCTTGAGGGCGATGCGGCGGGCCTCGTCTGCGGAGAGCGCTGCGGTGGGGCGCGGGGTCGTCATGGGTCCGAACGATAAAGGGTGGGTCTGACAGTGGTGGTGAGCTGGGGGTTTGGGCCGGCTGGCGGTGACGGGAGGCGCTGAGGTCAGGTGCGGGACGGGGGCGGCAGGTAGGGGGCCGCCGACGGGAGGCTCAGGTCGGAGGGGAGCAGGGAGGCCACCCAGCAGTCGCGGCGTACGCCCTTGTTGTTGATGGCGGCGCGGAGGGTGCCCTCCAGGGTGAATCCGGCGTGTTCGGCGACCGCGAGGGAGGGGGTGTTGCCGACTTCGGCGCGCCATTCGACGCGGTCGATGGCGAGGTGGGTGAAGGCCCAGCGGGCGGCGGTGAGGGCGGCCTCGGTGGTGTAGCCGTGGCCGCGGTGTTCCTTGGCGGTCCAGAAGCCGATCTCGGCGGTGCCGAGGGAGCGCAGGGTGAGGCTGAGCATGCCGGTGAGGGGGCCGTCGGGGAGGAAGACGCCGAAGGTGAACATCGAGCCGTCGGCCCAGCCCTCGGGGGCGAGTTGCTCGGTGAAGCTGCGGGCGTGTTCGGGGAGGTAGGGGGAGGGGATGGTGGTCCAGCGCTGGATGTCGGGGTCCTGGACGGCCGTGTACACGGCGTCGGCGTCCTGGGGGCCGACCGGGCGCAGGACCAGGCGGTGGGTGGCGAGGGTGACGGGCTCCATCGGGCGATTCTGCGCGGGGTGCCCGGCGGGTGCCAATGTTTTGCCGAGTGTGAGCGGGTGATCACAATTCGTGCAATTCGTCTGCCGGACGCGGCACCATCGGCGGGGCCCGGCCGTTGTCCTGTTTGAAGAAGATTTTGGAGCGTGTGCGCGACTGTGCGCGGTCCTCGTCACGGCAGGCCTCCCGGCGTGGCGGGGTCCTCGCATACGATGGCCGTTGCTCAGTGAGTCATTTGGAAACCGACCGTGCCAGGCCCGACCGGCAAGGAGACCAACCCCCGTGTCCGTCCTCTCAAAGATCATGCGTGCAGGCGAAGGCAAAATCCTGCGCAAGCTGCACCGCATCGCGGACCAGGTCAACTCCATCGAAGAGGACTTCGTCGACCTCTCCGACGCCGAGCTGCGGGCCCTCACCGATGAGTACAAGCAGCGTTACGCTGACGGTGAGAGCCTGGACGACCTGTTGCCCGAGGCGTTCGCCACTGTGCGCGAGGCCGCCAAGCGTGTGCTGGGCCAGCGCCACTACGACGTGCAGCTCATGGGCGGTGCCGCCCTGCACCTCGGCTATGTGGCCGAGATGAAGACCGGTGAGGGCAAGACGCTCGTCGGCACGCTCCCCGCGTACCTGAACGCGATTTCCGGCGAAGGCGTGCACCTGATCACGGTGAACGACTATCTGGCCGAGCGCGACTCCGAGATGATGGGGCGCGTCCACAAGTTCCTGGGGCTGGACGTCGGCTGCATCCTGGCCAACATGACGCCGGCCCAGCGCCGCGAGCAGTATCTGTGCGACATCACGTACGGCACGAACAACGAGTTCGGCTTCGACTATCTGCGCGACAACATGGCGTGGGCCCAGGACGAGCTCGTGCAGCGCGGCCACAACTTCGCCATCGTCGACGAGGTCGACTCCATCCTGGTCGACGAGGCCCGTACGCCGCTCATCATCTCCGGCCCGGCGGACCAGGCCACCAAGTGGTACGGCGACTTCGCCAAGCTGGTGACCCGCTTGAAGCGGGGCGAGGTGGGCAACCCGCTGAAGGGTCTCGAGGAGACCGGCGACTACGACGTCGACGAGAAGAAGCGCACGGTCGCGATCCATGAGTCGGGTGTCTCGAAGGTCGAGGACTGGCTGGGCATCGACAACCTCTACGAGTCGGTGAACACGCCTCTGGTGGGCTACCTGAACAACGCCATCAAGGCGAAGGAGCTCTTCAAGAAGGACAAGGACTACGTCGTCATCGACGGCGAGGTCATGATCGTCGACGAGCACACCGGCCGTATCCTCGCCGGCCGCCGCTACAACGAGGGCATGCACCAGGCGATCGAGGCGAAGGAAGGGGTGGACATCAAGGACGAGAACCAGACCCTTGCCACGATCACCCTGCAGAACTTCTTCCGCCTCTACGGCAAGCTGTCCGGGATGACCGGTACGGCGATGACCGAGGCCGCGGAGTTCCACCAGATCTACAAGCTCGGCGTGGTCCCGATCCCGACGAACCGGCCGATGGTCCGCAAGGACCAGTCGGACCTGATCTACCGCACCGAGGTCGCGAAGTTCGAGGCGGTCGTCGACGACATCGCCGAGAAGCACGAGAAGGGGCAGCCGATCCTCGTCGGCACGACGTCCGTCGAGAAGTCGGAGTACCTCTCGCAGCAGCTCTCCAAGCGCGGCATCCAGCACGAGGTGCTGAACGCGAAGCAGCACGACCGTGAGGCGCCGATCATCGCCCAGGCCGGCCGCAAGGGCGCTGTGACGGTCGCCACCAACATGGCCGGCCGTGGTACGGACATCAAGCTCGGCGGCAACCCCGACGACCTCGCCGAGGCGGAGCTGCGTCAGCGCGGCCTCGACCCCGACGAGCACATCGAGGAGTGGGCCGCGGCCCTGCCCGCCGCCCTGGAGAAGGCCGAGCAGGCGGTCAAGGCGGAGTTCGAGGAGGTCAAGGACCTCGGCGGGCTCTATGTCCTCGGTACCGAGCGGCACGAGTCGCGGCGTATCGACAACCAGCTGCGCGGTCGTTCCGGCCGTCAGGGCGACCCGGGCGAGTCCCGGTTCTACCTGTCGCTGGGTGACGACCTGATGCGGCTGTTCAAGGCGCAGATGGTCGAGCGTGTGATGTCGATGGCGAACGTCCCGGACGACGTGCCGATCGAGAACAAGATGGTCACGCGCGCGATCGCGTCCGCGCAGTCGCAGGTCGAGCAGCAGAACTTCGAGACCCGTAAGAACGTTCTGAAGTACGACGAGGTCCTCAACCGGCAGCGTGAGGTCATCTACGGCGAGCGGCGCCGCGTCCTGGAGGGCGAGGACCTGCAGGAGCAGGTCGTGCACTTCATGGACGACACGATCGACGCGTACATCTCCGCGGAGACCGCCGAGGGCTTCCCGGAGGACTGGGACCTGGACCGTCTGTGGGGCGCGTTCAAGCAGCTGTACCCGGTGAAGATCACCGTGGACGAGCTGGAGGAGGCGGCCGGTGACCGGGCCGGTCTGACCGCCGAGTTCATCTCCGAGTCCATCAAGGACGACATCCACGACCAGTACGAGGCGCGGGAGACGCAGCTCGGCTCCGAGATCATGCGTGAGCTGGAGCGGCGGGTCGTGCTGTCGGTCCTGGACCGCAAGTGGCGTGAGCACCTCTACGAGATGGACTACCTCCAGGAGGGCATCGGTCTGCGCGCGATGGCGCAGAAGGACCCTCTGGTCGAGTACCAGCGCGAGGGCTTCGACATGTTCTCCGCGATGATGGACGGCATCAAGGAGGAGTCCGTCGGCTACCTGTTCAACCTGGAGGTCCAGGTCGAGCAGCAGGTCGAGGAGGTGCCGGTCGAGGACTCGGCGCCGGTCGACATGGAGAAGCAGGACGTGGTGCCGGCGCAGGCGGGCTCGCGTCCGGAGATCCGTGCCAAGGGGCTCGACGCCCCGCAGCGGCGGAACCTGCACTTCTCCGCGCCGACGGTGGACGGCGAGGGCGGCACCATCGAGGGCGAGTTCGATGACGACGAGGAGCCCGTGCGGTCCGAGGCCGACGGCCTCACGCGCGCGGAGCGCCGCAAGCAGGCGAAGGCGGGGCGGCGCCGCAAGAAGTAGGCGCCGCGCGGGGTAGCCGCCGTGAGGGGCGGGCGCCGCGAAATGTAGCCGCCGCGAGTGGTGGGCTACGGCGTGTGTGTCTGCGGGTCGCTGCCTGGGGTGGCGGTGCTGCGGGAGGCGTGGCGGTGGTTGGTGGGGCCGGGGCACCTGGATGGTGGCCCGGCCCTTTGGTGTGTGCGGCGCGGGGGCTCGTGAGGGGGTGAAGGCAGCTCCCAGGTCCCCCAGCCCCTGGTGCATGGCGGGGCGGGGGACGTCGAGCGTCCGGCGCGGGGGTTTGTGTGAGGGGGCGGGGGCGGGGGCCGGGGCGGGCTGCGGGGCTGTGTCGTGTGGGGTTGGCTCGCCTTCAGCCTTGTGGGGTGTGCGGGCTGCGGTCCTTCGCCGTGCGGTGTGTGCCGCGAGGGGGAGGCGCTGTGAGGCGTTGAGACCCCGTCTCGGCGCACGGGTGGAGTTGAGGGCCGTTGGCCACACGGGAGAGGCCGTGGGGAGCGCCCAGAGCCCACGGTGGGCCACAGGGGCGTCCAGGGTCCAGGTGCTGGCGAGTGGGGAGGCCGGTCGGGGTGTCGGGGGCCTGGCTGGGCGTGTGCGAGGGGTTGGGGTGTCGGGGGCATGGGCCCGGGGGTGCGAGGGGGTTGGGGTGTCGGGGGGCGTGGCCCGGGGTGTGCGAGAGGCCGGGGCGTTGAGGGCTCGGGCTTCGGCATGTGTGGGGGGCGTTGGGAGCGGCCCAGCCCCCGGCGCGTGCGGGATGCCGGGGCGTTGAGCGGCCTGGCCCGGCGTGGCGTGTGCGGGATTCCGGGGCGTCGGGGGGCCTGGGGTGGCGTGTGCGGGAGGTTGTGGCGAGTTGCCCCGGGTCTCCCCGGGTCTGGTGCCTCGGGGCCCTCAGGGGTCGGTTCATGGGGTGTGGCCGGCCCCGGGGCCTTCGGTGGTCGGTCGTCCTGGGTGTGGCCGGCCCCGTGGGCTCCGGTGGTCAGTCGTCCGGGGTGTGTTGCCTGCGGGGGCCGCCCAGTTCTACCGCTGTGCAGCGCCAGCGGTGGTCGTTGCCGAGTTCCAGGCGGAAGGCCATGGCGCGCAGGCGGTCGCCGGCGCCGATGCGGGCGAAGGCCTCGATCGCGCCGGGGCGTGGCACGAAGTAGCCGATGTCGCGGACGGTGGGGCGGACGCCGTGGGCGGTGCGCAGGGGGCCGCGTTCGGCGAGGTGGGCGAGGTCGTCGTAGGCGCGGCCCACGGTGTGGCGGAGCATGAAGTGGACGGGGCGTTGGCCGGTCAGGACCGCCAGGAGCCGGTCGGCGAAGAGGTCGGTGGGCCGGGGGCCCGAAGGGGAGGACGGGGGTGTTGGTGGGGTCGTGGGGGGTGTGGTGCGGGTCTGGCGGGTGCGGGGTGGGGTGTTGCCGGCGGGGCGGCGGGGGTCGCGGCGGCCCGGAGGGCGGGTGCCGGGGCTGTGCTGCATCCTCGTCATGACCTTGTTCATCGTGTCCCCGTTCGATCGACTTGATGGGTGCGGCCGACCCGGGTGGTACCGGGCGGTAACTTTCCGTTGCCGATCTTGTACGGGGTCGCGGATCGTGAGGGCAAGGTTGCGGAGAGTCGTGATAGGGGTCGGGGGAGGTTCACCTATCAGGGTGGCCGGGGGAGGGGAAAGGCCTGGGAGGCGGCTTGGCGGGGGTGAAATCCGAGGCGTGGAGTGGACGGCGGGAGAGGCGTCGGCGGGGACTCGAAAGGGGACTCCCGCACGTATCCTGAAGGTCCTTCGAGCACGGTCTCCGGGCCGGGTTCGAGCACCGTCCCCGACCTGAGAGCGAGCGGCCCGTCATGCGCGTCTACGTTCCCCTGACCCTCCCCGGCCTCGCCGAGGCGCACAAGACGGGGGAGCTGGGGTCCGGGCCGCTCGTCGCGTACGCCGTCACGCCCGCGCTGCGCGAGTGGTACCTCTCCGACGACATCGAGGAGCTGGAGTACGCCGCCCTCAGTCGGGCCGCGCTGGGCTCGCTGCGCCTGCTGGCGACGGAGCCGGGTGCGCCGCGGCGGCGGGTCGTGGTCGCCGTCGACGTACCCGACCGGATGGCCGTGGCCGACCCCGACCGGGGGCTGGATCCCGCGGCGCTCGGCGAGGTGCGGGTGTCGGGGACGGTGCGGCTCGTCAAGGCGGCCTCGGTGCATGTCGACGCGGGGGACGCGGAGACGGACGTGGCGGCTGCGGCGTCGGCGCTCGCGGCGGCGGACGGCGGGGACGACGACGCGCAGTTCGTCGTGGACGGGGCGGAGGACCACGAGCTGCTGTGGTTCGCCACGCAGGAGATCCCGGGCCTGGTGGGAACGGGCGACTGAGGCCCCGCGGAATCCGCGTCGGCTCTTCGTTGTCAGTGGCCGCGGGTACGTTTTCGGGTATGGGGATGCAGCAGCAGGAAGCGGCGCACATCGTCTGGGACTGGAACGGGACGCTGCTCAACGACAACGACGCGATCATCGGGGCGACGAACGCGGCCTTCGCCGAACTGGGGCTGGAGCCGCTGACACTGGAGCGGTACCGGGCGCTGTACTGCGTGCCGGTGCCGAAGTTCTACGAGCGGCTGATGGGGCGGCTGCCGACGGACGCCGAGTGGGAGGCCATGGACGAGGTGTTCCACCGGTACTACGCCCAGCACCGGGTGGGGTGCGGGCTCACCGAGGGGGCGGTGGAACTGCTCACCGGGTGGCGGTCGGCGGGGCACAGCCAGTCCCTGCTGAGCATGTACGTGCACGAGGAACTGGTGCCGGTGGTGCGCGGTTTCGGCATCGAGCCGCACTTCGTCCGGGTGGACGGGCGGGTGGGGCCGTCCGGCGGGAGCAAGGCGGAGCACATGGTGCGGCATCTCGCCGCGCTGGGGAGGCGGGTGGAGCCGACACGGACCGTGGTGATCGGGGACGCGGCGGATGACGCGGTGGCGGCGTTGCACGCGGGGGCGCGGGCCGTGCTGTACACCGGCGGGTCGCACAGCCGGGCGAGTCTGGAGGCGGTGGGCGTGCCGGTGGTGGACTCGCTGACGGAGGCGGTGGAGGTCGCGGGGAGACTGGCCGCGTGACCCACCGGGCGACCGGCGACCGGCCCCAGGTGGTCGGTCGCAGGGGGTCCGCCCCAGGTGGTAGGTCGCATGCGGCTCAGGTCGCCGGGGCCTTGGTGCGCAGTACCTTCAGGAACTCTCGCATCCAGGCCGGATGGTCCGGCCAGGCGCGGGAGGAGACGAGGGTGCCGTCGACCACGGCCTCGGCGTCCTGGAAGGTGGCGCCCGCCGACTGCATGTCGAGTTCCAGGGCCGGGTAGGCCGTGACGCGGCGGCCGCTCAGGGCGTCGGCGGCCGCGGTGAGCAGAGGGCCGTGGCAGATCTGGGCGACCGGCTTGTCCGCGTCGAAGAACGACTTGAGGATCTTGCGCAGTTCGGGGTCGTTGCGCAGGTACTCGGGGGCGCGGCCGCCGGGGATGACCACGGCCGCGTACTGGCCGGGGTCGACCTCGGAGAAGGCGAGGTCGGCGGGCCAGGTGTAGCCGGGTTTCTCGGTGTAGGTGTCGAAGCCGGGCTCGAAGTCGTGGACGACGAACCGGAGCTTCTTGCGGGTGGGGGCGGCGATATGGACCTCGTAGCCCTCCTCGCACAGGCGCTGGTAGGGGTAGAGGACTTCCAGGGACTCTGCTGCGTCCCCGGTGACGACGAGGATCTTCGTGGTCATGGCGGACGGCTCCTCTCGAAAGAGCGGTGGGCCCGCTTTCAGGGTGGCGCGCGGCAGCGCCGACGTCGACCCACCCGCGCGGAACAGTCGACCACGCCCCCTTTTGTCTCTGTGCAGAACGTCAAACATCCGGCCCCGGTTTTGTACACATACGGCTCATGACGGGCCCCCGGAAAGGAGCGATAGCCTTAGTGGCGTGATCAGCGCGATAGCTCGCGGGGGTGTTGCTGCCCCTGCCCTGCGCCCGGTACGTACGGACCTGTTCCGCGACCGGGTGGCGGACGCTGGTACACGCGGGCGGGACCGGGGCACACGGGGCCCCAGGACGCCGTACACGCCCCGGAAGCGCGCGGCTCGGAGAGCAGTGTCACACCCCGGAGTCGTGTCGAGAATGGCTGATTGCCCCCCGCTCATCTCACCTTGCGGCATAGCGTCGGAGCAGACCGGAGACCCCGCGTCGCGGCGTTACGTCGGAGGGGAAGAGACCGTACTTCCTTCTACGTCACGCAACGGCGCGCGACAGGAGCCAGAGGACAATGCAGACCAAGCTGGACGAAGCCAAGGCCGAGCTGCTCGAGAGGGCGGCGCGGGTCGCTGAGAACAGCCCGGTCGGGGGGCACCTACCGACTGGGGCGACGAGCGAGGCCGCTCCGGGCACCCCGGACCAAGAATCCCTGTTCGCCTTTCTGCAGCGCTACTACCTCCACACCGCCCCGGAAGACCTCGGCGACCGCGACCCGGTCGACATCTTCGGAGCCGCGCTCTCCCACTACCGGTTGGCCGAGAACCGTCCACAGGGCACGGCCAACGTCCGGGTCCACACGCCGACCGTCGAGGAGAACGGGTGGACGTGCAGCCACTCCGTGGTCGAGGTCGTCACCGACGACATGCCGTTCCTCGTCGACTCCGTCACCAATGAGCTGTCCCGGCAGGGCCGGGGGATCCATCTGGTCATCCATCCGCAGGTCGTCGTACGGCGTGATGTGACCGGCAGGCTGATCGAGGTGCTGGGCGCGCCGTCGGCCGCCGGGGACCTCCCGCACGACGCGCACGTCGAGTCCTGGATCCATGTCGAGACGGACCGCGAGAGCGACCGGGCCGATCTGAAGCAGATCACCGCCGATCTGCTGCGGGTGCTGTCCGACGTCCGTGAGGCCGTCGAGGACTGGGAGAAGATGCGGGACGCGGCGCTGCGGATCGCCGACGACCTGCCCGCCGAGCCCGTTCCCGGTGATCTGGCCTCGCCCGAGGTCGAGGAGGCCCGTGAGCTGCTGCGCTGGCTCGCCGCCGACCACTTCACCTTCCTGGGGTACCGGGAGTACCAGCTGCGCGGGGACGACGCCCTGGCGGCGGTGCCCGGTACGGGGCTGGGGATCCTGCGGTCCGATCCGCACCACTCCGAGGTCGACGCCCATCCGGTCAGCCCGTCCTTCGAGCGGCTTCCGGCCGACGCGCGTGCCAAGGCGCGCGAGCACAAGCTGCTCGTGCTGACCAAGGCCAACAGCCGGGCCACCGTGCACCGGCCGTCGTACCTCGACTACGTGGGTGTGAAGAAGTTCGACGCCGACGGGAACGTGATCGGTGAGCGGCGCTTCCTCGGTCTGTTCTCCTCCGCCGCCTACACCGAGTCCGTGGTGCGGGTGCCCGTGGTGCGCCGCAAGGCCGAGGCCGTGCTGAAGGGCGCCGGGTTCTCGCCCAACAGCCACGACGGGCGCGACCTGCTCCAGATCATGGAGACCTACCCGCGCGACGAGCTCTTCCAGACCCCGGTGGACGAGCTGCGCACCATCGTCACGTCCGTGCTCTACCTGCAGGAACGGCGCCGGCTGCGGCTCTACCTGCGGCAGGACGAGTACGGGCGCTACTACTCGGCGCTCGTCTACCTGCCCCGCGACCGGTACACGACCGGTGTGCGGCTGCGGATCATCGACATCCTGAAGGAGGAGCTCGGCGGCATCAGCGTCGACTTCACCGCCTGGAACACCGAGTCGATCCTCTCCCGGCTGCACTTCGTGGTCCGTGTGCCGCAGGGCACCGAGCTGCCGCAGCTCAGCGACGCCGACAAGGACCGTATCGAGGCCCGTCTGGTGGAGGCCGCCCGGTCCTGGGCCGACGCCTTCGGCGAGGCGCTGAACGTGGAGTGCGGGGAGGAGCGGACCGCCGAGCTGCTGCGCCGCTACAGCAACGCCTTCCCGGAGGGCTACAAGGCCGACCACACCCCGCGCGCCGCGGTCGCCGACCTGGTCCATCTCGAACGGCTCACCGAGGAGCAGAGCTTCGCGCTCAGCCTGTACGAGCCCGTCGGCGCCGCTCCCGACGAGCGCCGCTTCAAGATCTACCGCAAGGGCGACGCGATCTCCCTGTCCGCGGTGCTGCCGGTGCTCAGCCGGCTCGGTGTCGAGGTCATCGACGAGCGGCCGTACGAACTGCGCTGCACGGACCGCAGCGTGTCCTGGATCTACGACTTCGGGCTGCGCATCCCGCCGGCGCTGGGCGGGGGCACCACCGACCTGCTCGGGGACGACGGGCGCGAGCGGTTCCAGGAGGCGTTCGCCGCGACCTGGACCGGCGGCGCGGAGAACGACGGGTTCAACGCGCTGGTGCTGGGTGCCGGGCTGAGCTGGCGGCAGGCGATGGTGCTGCGCGCGTACGCCAAGTACCTGCGCCAGGCCGGGTCGACGTTCAGCCAGGACTACATGGAGGACACCCTCCGCACGAACGTCCACACCACCCGGCTCCTCGTCTCCCTGTTCGAGGCGCGGATGTCGCCGGACCGGCAGCGCGCCGGGCACGAGATCGTGGACGCTCTCCTGGAGGAGCTGGACGCGGCCCTCGACCAGGTGGCCTCGCTCGACGAGGACCGCATCCTGCGTTCCTTCCTGACCGTCATCAAGGCGACCCTGCGCACCAACGTCTTCCAGAAGACCGCCGACGGCACGCCGCACGCGTACGTGTCGATGAAGTTCGACCCGCAGGCCATCCCGGACCTGCCCGCGCCCCGGCCGGCGTTCGAGATCTGGGTGTACTCGCCCCGGGTGGAGGGTGTGCACCTGCGGTTCGGGAAGGTCGCGCGCGGCGGTCTGCGCTGGTCCGACCGGCGGGAGGACTTCCGGACCGAGATCCTCGGCCTGGTGAAGGCGCAGATGGTGAAGAACACCGTCATCGTGCCGGTCGGCGCCAAGGGCGGCTTCGTCGCGAAGCAGCTGCCCGACCCGGCCGCGGACCGCGACGCGTGGCTCGCCGAGGGCATCGCCAGCTACAAGACGTTCATCTCGGCGCTGCTCGACATCACCGACAACATGGTCGCCGGGGAGGTCGTGCCGCCGGCCGAGGTGGTCCGGCACGACGGGGACGACACCTACCTGGTGGTCGCGGCCGACAAGGGCACGGCGACGTTCTCCGACATCGCCAACGAGGTCGCCGGGTCGTACGGCTTCTGGCTCGGGGACGCCTTCGCCTCCGGCGGCTCGGCCGGCTACGACCACAAGGGCATGGGCATCACCGCCCGCGGTGCCTGGGAGTCCGTCAAGCGGCACTTCCGCGAGCTGGGCGTGGACACCCAGAGCGAGGACTTCACGGTCGTCGGCATCGGCGACATGTCCGGCGACGTGTTCGGCAACGGCATGCTGCTGTCCGAACACATCCGCCTGATCGCCGCCTTCGACCACCGGCACATCTTCATCGACCCCAAGCCGGACGCCGCGACCTCCTACGCCGAGCGCCGCCGCCTGTTCGAGCTGCCGCGCTCCAGCTGGGCCGACTACGACACCGGGCTGCTCTCGACGGGCGGCGGGATCTTCCCGCGCACCGCCAAGGCCATCCCCGTCAACGGGCACATCCGTGAGGCGCTCGGTATCGCGGCGGGTGTCGTCAAGATGACCCCGGCCGACCTGATGAAGGCGATCCTGGGCGCGTCGGTCGACCTGCTGTGGAACGGCGGTATCGGCACGTACGTCAAGGCGAGCACGGAGTCGAACGCGGACGTCGGCGACAAGGCCAACGACTCGATCCGCGTCGACGGCCAGGACCTGCGGGTCAAGGTCGTCGGCGAGGGCGGCAACCTGGGTCTGACCCAGCTCGGCCGGATCGAGTTCGCCCGCATCGGCGGCAAGATCAACACGGACGCGATCGACAACAGCGCCGGGGTGGACACCTCCGACCACGAGGTGAACATCAAGATCCTGCTCAACGGGCTGGTCACGGACGGCGACATGACCGTCAAGCAGCGCAACAAGCTGCTCGCGGAGATGACCGACGAGGTCGGCCGGCTCGTCCTGCGCAACAACTACGCGCAGAACACGGCGATCGCCAACGCCCTCGCCCAGTCCCAGGACATGCTCCACGCCCAGCAGCGCTTCATCCGCCACCTGGTCCGCGAGGGGCACCTCGACCGGGCGCTGGAGTTCCTGCCGGCCGACCGGCAGATCCGCGAACGGCTCGCCGCGGGGCAGGGCCTGACCGGCGCGGAGACGGCCGTCCTGCTGGCGTACACGAAGATCACCGTGTCGGACGAGCTGCTGCACACCTCGCTGCCGGACGACCCCTACCTGCGCGGTCTGCTGTACGCGTACTTCCCGAGCGCGCTGCGCGAGAAGTTCCCCGAGTACATCGACAGCCACCCGCTGCGCCGTGAGATCACCACGACCGTGCTGGTCAACGACACGGTCAACACGGGCGGTACGACGTATCTGCACCGGCTGCGGGAGGAGACGGGGGCCTCGCTGGAGGAGATCGTGCGGGCGCAGGCCGCGGCCCGGGCGATCTTCAGGTCGGCGCCCGTGTGGGACGCGGTCGAGGCACTCGACAACCGGGTCGAGGCCGCCGTACAGACCCGGATCCGGCTGCACTCGCGGCGGCTGGTCGAGCGCGGCACGCGCTGGCTGCTCAACAACCGGCCGCAGCCGCTCCAGCTCGCCGAGACCGTCGAGTTCTTCGCCGAGCGCGTCGAGCAGGTGTGGTCGCAGCTGACCAAGCTGCTGCGCGGCGCGGACCTGGAGTGGTGGCAGAAGATCTACGACGAGCTGACCGGCGCCGGTGTCCCGGACGAGGTCGCGACGCGGGTCGCCGGGTTCTCCTCGGCGTTCCCGGCGCTGGACATCGTCTCGGTGGCCGACCGCACGGGCAAGGATCCGCTGGCCGTCGCCGAGGTGTACTACGACCTCGCCGACCGGCTGCACATCACGCAGCTGATGGACCGGATCATCGAGCTGCCGCGTGCAGACCGCTGGCAGTCCATGGCCCGCGCCTCCATCCGCGAGGACCTGTACGCCGCCCACGCGGCGCTGACCTCGGACGTCCTGGCCTCCGGCAACGGCGCCTCGACGCCGGAGCAGCGGTTCAAGGCGTGGGACGAGAAGAACGCGGCGATCCTCGGCCGGGCGCGGACGACTCTGGAGGAGATCCAGAGCTCGGAGACGTTCGACCTGGCGAATCTGTCGGTGGCCATGCGGACGATGCGGACGCTGCTGCGGGCGCATTCGTAGGCGGGAAACGAAGGGCGCCCCCGGTCCTCCGGGGGCGCCCTTGGTCTGTCTACGGCTCAGACGGTCGCGGTGACCGCGGGCTTGGGCTTGGCGGCGGGCTTCTTCGGTTTGCCGTCGCCGCTGAACTTCTCGTAGGCCTCCATGACCTCTTCCGTCGGGCCGTCCATCCGCAGTTCGCCGCGCTCCAGCCAGAGCACCCGCTCGCAGGTCTCGCGGATGGTGCTGTTGCTGTGGCTGACCAGGAAGACGGTGCCGGCGTGCTCGCGCATCTCACGGATCCGGTCCGCCGAGCGCTGCCGGAACAGGGCGTCGCCGGTGGCCAGCGCCTCGTCGATGAGGAGGACGTCGTGGTCCTTGGCGGCGGCGATGGAGAAGCGCAGCCGGGATCCCATGCCGGAGGAGTAGGTGCGCATGGGCAGGGAGATGAAGTCGCCCTTGTCGTTGATGCCGGAGAATTCGACGATCTGCTGGTAGCGCTCCTTGATCTGCTCCCGGGACATGCCCATGGCGAGGCCGCCGAGGTAGACGTTGCGCTCGCCGGTCAGATCGCCCATGAGGGCCGCGTTGACGCCGAGGAGGGAGGGCTGGCCGTCGGTGTAGATCCTGCCGTTCTCCACCGGGAGCAGGCCGGCGACGGCCTTCAGCAGCGTGGACTTGCCGGAGCCGTTGGTGCCGATCAGACCGATCGCCTCGCCCTTGTAGGCGACGAAGGAGACGTTCCGCACGGCGTGCACCAGGCGGGTGCCCGCGGCCTGCTCGGCACGCTTGCGGCGCATGATGCGGTTGAGGGCCGCCGTCGCGGAGCCCCGGCCGCCGCCGGTGCCGTTGACCCGGTAGACGATGTCGACGCCGTCGGCGATGACGGTGGGGGCGCGCTCGTCGGTGGGCTCCATGCCCAGGATGTTGTCAGCCACGGCCGTACGTCTCCTCAGCCTTCCAGAAGTAGATGAAACCGCCGACGCCCGCGAGCAGCGCCCAGCCGGTCGCCCACGCCCACACATGGGGCGGCAGCTGGCTGGCGTGGAAGGTGTCGATCAGGGCGAAGCGCATCAGGTCGATGTAGACGGCGGCCGGGTTGGCGCGCAGCACGTCGACCACCCAGGACGGCAGGTCGTTGTGCTTGCTGAGCAGCTTGTCGATGCTCCACATCACGCCGGACAGGTACATCCAGGTACGCAGGACGAACGGCATCAGCTGGGCGATGTCCGGGGTCTTCGCCCCGGCCCGGGCCAGGATCATCGAGACGCCCGCGTTGAAGACGAACTGCAGGATCAGGGCCGGGATCACCAGCACCCAGGACAGCGCCGGCGGTACGCCCATGACGAACAGGATGATCAGCAGCGCGGCCATCGAGAACAGCAGTTGCTGGAGCTGTTGCAGACAGTACGAGATCGGCAGCGCGGCCCGCGGGAAGTGCAGGGCCCGCACCAGGCCGATGTTGCCGGCGATGGCCCGGGTGCCCGACATGATCGAGCTCTGGGTGAACGTCCACACGAACACGCCCGTCACCAGGAAGGGGATGTAGTCCGGGACGCCCTTCTTGGTCTGCAGCAGCACGCCGAAGATGAAGTAGTAGACCGCCGCGTTCAGCAGCGGGGTCATCACCTGCCAGACCTGGCCGAGCTTCGCCTGGCTGTACTGCGAGGTGAGCTTGGCGGTGGCGAACGCGGAGATGAAGTGGCGGCGCGCCCACAGCTGGCGGACGTACTCGGGCAGGGAGGGGCGGGCGCCGCTGACCGAGAGGCCGTGACGGGCGGCGAGGGCCGCGAGGTCGTCGTCGTGGGGCCCGGCCTCTGTCTTGGGCGGTGTGTGGAGTACCTGGCTCACATCCGCTGCTTTCACTCGGGGGGTGGGGGTGCGGCCGTTCGGTTGTGCCGCCGTCGCCCGGCGTTCTCTTACGTTTTCCTTCACGTTTTCTTACGTCGGGACGGGACCGTATCGTCGCAACGTGAGAGTAGGCCCAGTCGACGTCGGAACGCAACCGTTTCGTCGTAACGCCCTATGCTGGTGCGCATGACGACGAACGCGACGAACGCCGACGAACCCCAGGCGCGACCGCGCCGCAGGGCTCCCGCGGGCGCGGCCGTGCTCCGGGAGGATGTGACGGAAGCCATTCGCGCGGCCGTGTTCGAGGAGCTCGCCACCGTCGGGTACGCGCGGATGTCCATCGAGGGCATCGCGCGCCGCGCGGGCGTCGGCAAGACGGCGGTCTACCGCCGCTGGCGCTCCAAGCTCCACCTGGTTCTCGACCTCGTCTCGGCCCTCGCCGTGCAGGGCCTGCCGGCGCCGGAGACCGGCAGCCTGGAGGGGGACCTGCGGATGCTGTACGAGGTGACGTCCCGGGCACTCCGGCACCCCGCGGCCTCGCAGATCATCCCAGATCTGCAGGCGGAGGCGGCCCGCAATCCGGAGATCGCCGAGGCGCTGCAGAAGACGCTGCGGGAGGGGCAGGAGGGGGTCGCGCTGAAGATCGTGGCGGCGGCGGAGGAGCGCGGGGAGATCCGTGGCGGTCTTGACGGGGACCTGGCGCTCGATCTCATTTCGGGTCCGCTTTACTGGCGTTCGGTGGTGATCCGCAGTCCGAAGCTGCCCAAGGGCTATCTGGGCGCGTTGGCGCGGGCCACCGCCGAGGCGATCAAGGCACTGTGAACGGCATGGTGCGAGGCGCTGCGAGGGGAGTCGAGCCGGTATGAGAATCGTCCTGGCCGAGGACAACGCCCTGCTCAGGGAGGGCCTCGTCCTGCTGCTGACGTCGGCCGGGCACGAGATGGTGGCCGTCGTCGGCTCCGGTCCCGAGATCCTGCCCGCGCTGCTGGAGCACCGCCCGGATGTGGCCGTGCTCGATGTGCGGATGCCGCCCGGTTTCCGCGACGAGGGGCTGCGGGCCGCCCTGGAGGCCCGCGAGAAGATCCCCGGGCTGCCGGTGCTGGTGCTGTCCCAGTACGTCGAGGAGTCCTACGCGGCCGAACTGCTCGGTGGTGGCGCGAGCGGCGTCGGCTATCTGCTGAAGGACCGCGTCGGCCGGGTCGACGAGTTCCTCGACGCCCTGGAGCGGGTCGCCTCCGGCGGTACCGCCCTGGACCCCGAGGTCGTCACCGAACTGCTCACCCGCCGCAAGGACTCGCCGCTCGACCAGCTCACCCCGCGCGAGCGCGAAGTCCTCAAGCTGATGGCCGAGGGCCGTGACAACACGACCATCGCCACCATGCTCGTCATCACCGAACGCTCGGTCAGCAAGCACATCGGCAACGTGTTCCTGAAGCTGAGCCTGCCGCCGAGCGACAGCGGCCACCGCCGGGTGCTGGCGGTACTGGCGTACCTCAACAACGCCCAGGGACAGCCCTAGACCGACGCCAGCCGGCCGGCCAGGCCGCCGAGTCCGGCCGCCCGCAGGACACGCTCCCCGAAGCCCGGCAGCGGCACGTGCAGGGCGGCCGTCCAGCGCTCCGGGACGCCGCCGACGCCGTACACGGCCCCCGCGAGCCCACCGGTGACCGCCGCCACGGTGTCGGTGTCGCCGCCGAGATCGACGGCGGCGCGGACGGCCTCCTCGTACGAGGTCGTCGTCCGCAGCGCCCAGACGGCTGAACCCAGACAGGGCCAGACCGCCCCGTTGAACTCGGTGGCCAGGTCGGGGTGCCAGTCGGGCGCCAGGACGGCGCGGTAGCGCTCGCGGTGGCCGGGAGGGATCTCGGCGAGCGTGTCCGGGAGCGCGGCCAGCGGGTCGGCGCCGGTCAGGGCGACCCGGACCAGCTCGTGGAAGACGGCCGTGCCCTCCCAGGCGGCGCGGTCCCCGTGGGTGAGCGCGGCGAGACGACGTGCCGCGTCCATGGTGACGGCACGGCCGTGCGGGGCGAAGTACACGGCGGAGGTCGCCGCCCGCATCAAGGCGCCGTTGCCCGCCGCGCGTTGGCTGACCTGGAAGTGCAGCGCGGCGGCCGTGTCCCACGGGTCGCCGCTGCCCAGCACCGCCTCGGTCTGCAGGCCGATGTCCTTGGGGTCGGCCCCCGCCCAGCGCCGGAACCGCCGGAAGACGTCCGCCGGATCCAGCCCGCCGCACTCCAGCAGCGACTCCCCGACGAGTACGGCCATCTGCGTGTCGTCGGTCGCCTCGCCCGGGTCCCAGCCGCCGCCCCCGCACATCTCGCCGCCGTGCCCGGGCGCCGGGAACCGCGCCGTGAAGGCACCCTCCGGGCCGAACTCGAAGGGCGCGCCCAGAGCGTCCCCCACGGCGGACCGGGACGACACAGCCGACGGCACGCGCGAGAACGGTCACCGGGGGAGCGGTCATCGCGGCAGCCTACGAGACGCCACCGGGGTGCCCCCTCCCGGTTCGCGCGGGTGGCTACTCGCGCGCCGCGTCCGGGTGGTGGTGGAGCCAGCCCTGCCAGGCCGTGGTGATCATGTCCTGGACGTCGTGTCTGGCCTTCCAGGCCAGTTCCGTGGCGATGCGGTCGGCGGAGGCGACGACGCGGGCGGGGTCGCCGGGGCGCCGGGGGACGACGACCGGGGGGCGGTCGTGGCCGGTGACGGTGTTGACGCGGTCGATCATCTCGCGCACGGAGACGCCCTCGCCGCGGCCGATGTTGAGGGTGAGGTCGCGGCCCGGGGAGGACCGCAGGGCGTGCGCGGCGGCGACATGGGCCTCGGCGAGGTCGACGACGTGGATGTAGTCCCGTACGCAGGTGCCGTCGGGGGTGGCGTAGTCGTCGCCGAAGATACGCGGCGGCTCGTCCGCGGTGAGCTTCTCGAAGACCATCGGGACGAGGTTGAAGACGCCGGTGTCGGCGAGGTCGGGGGAGGCCGCGCCGGCCACGTTGAAGTAGCGCAGGGAGGCCGTGGACAGGCCCGTGGCACGGTTCGTCGCGCGGACCAGCCACTCGCCCGCCAGCTTCGTCTCGCCGTAGGGGGACATCGGCACACAGGGCGTGTCCTCGGTGACCAGGTCGACGTCCGGCATGCCGTACACGGCGGCCGAGGAGGAGAACACGAAGGACGGGACGCCGGCCGCGGTGACCGCCTCCAGGAGGACCCTGAGGCCCTCCACGTTCTCCCGGTAGTAGTGCAGGGGCCGCTCCACCGACTCCCCGACCTGCTTCTTCGCCGCCAGGTGGACGACTCCCGTCACCCGGTGCTCGGCCAGGACGCGGGCCACCCGGTCCCCGTCCAGGGTCGAGCCCACCTCCAGCGGCACCCCCGCCGGGACCCGCGCCTCGACGCCGGTCGACAGGTCGTCGTACACCACCGACCGCTCGCCCGCCCGGGTCATCGCCCGTACGACGTGCGCGCCGATGTATCCGGCGCCGCCCGTGATCAGCCAGGTCATGCCGTCCCTCCCCCTCGTGACAGTCGGTTCGACTCACAGTGAAGCAGGCGCCGGGCTCTCCCGCCGAGCCTGTGGATAACTTTCCGTGTCCGATGATGCGCGAAGTGTGGTCGACCGCCACAGGCGCGCGAAGGACAGCACGGCCGCCAGCAGCAGCATGCCGTTGCGCAGCACCAGCAGACCGGTCCCGGTCCGGGTGCAGGCGATGACGTCGCCGTAGAGCACGGGGAAGATCGCCGAGCTGACCGCCGTGGACAGCAGGATCAAGACCGCCACCGGGCGCTGGGTGGTGTGCCGCGAGGTCAGGCACACGGCGGCCAGGCCCAGCAGCCAGATCATGTACTGCGGGCTGATCACCCTGCTGGTGACCGTGAACAGCAGCACGGCGCTCAGCGCGGCGTCGAACGGCACGGCCTCGGTCCAGTGGCGGGCGCGCACCCGCCACAGCAGCAGCAGACCGAAGGCGACCGCGGTCAGGGCGAGCGAGGCGTGCGCCACGGACGAGACGTACGGACCGGTGAACTCCATCGCGCCGTACTGGTAGCGGACCTTGCCCGGCCAGCCGACGTGACGCGCCAGGGACAGCACCGTGCCGCCCAGGGACTCGATCTGCACCCCCCGGCCGCCCTGCTGGCGCAGGAAGGCCAGCGGATTGCGGAACGCGAAGACCAGGACCAGGAGCAGCGAGGCCCCGGTCAGCAGCGCCGACGCCCACACCGAGCGGGTGTCCCGGCCCCTCGGCGCCCCCAGCAGCGCCAGCGCCGGCCACACCTTCACCAGCGCGCCCAGGGCCGCGAACGCCCCGCACACACGCGTGGAGCGCGACAGGGCCAGCAGGGAGACGACCGCCAGTGCCGTGACCTGGACGTCGTAGCGGGCGAACGGGACGCGGACGAGGAGCGGCAGCCCGAACACCCATACGGCGGCCCCCGCCAGCCGACGGCCGGAGCGGGTGCCCGCGCGGGCCAGCGCGTACGCGATCACGCCGTCCGAGACGACCGTGAGGGCGACGAACGCCTGGAAGTACGTCCACCAGGGCAGCGCGCCGGGCGACAGCAGGACAAGCCCGGCGCCCGGCGGGTACTGCCACAGCGTGTCGTGCGCGGGGAACGCGCCCTGGGTCAGCACGCCGTACCAGTGGTGGTACGTGCGCCACACCTCCCGCCCCACCCGGCCGCCCAGGATCCCGGCGGAGTCGTGGGCGAGCAGCCACAGCATCAGGGCGCGGGAGGCCAGCCAGGCGGCGGCGAGGGCGACAAGAAGGTGACGACGTCTCATGACGGCGGATCGTAATCCGCAATAATGCTTCTTTACTTCAGATACTCCGTCAATAGCCAGGAATCAGTACTTAGTCGCACAAAATAGGGCGGATGGAGAACAGGTCCTGGGAAAACAGGGCGGCGGTCGCCGTGCCCGCCGGCGTCATGCTCGTGCTCGGTCTGTGGGGGGTCGAACGGGGAGGCATGTGGCGCGACGAGGCGGTCACCTTCCAGGTCGCACGGCGCTCGGTGCCGGAGATCTGGCGGCTGCTGCACGGTGTGGACGCGGTGCACGGCCTGTACTACCTCCTCATGCACGCCGTGCTCGCCGTCCGCCCCGGCGAACTCGCCCTGCGCCTGCCGTCCGTCTGCGGCGCGGCCGTCGCCGCGGGCCTGGTCGCGGTCCTCGGGGTACGGCTGGCCCGGCCGCGTGTCGGCCTCTGGGCGGGCCTGCTGTACGCCGCGACGCCGCTGGTGGGCCACTACGCCCAGGAGGGCCGCTCGTACGCCGTCGTCGGCGCCGGCGCGGCCGGGGCGACCCTGCTGCTCGTCCGGGCCGTCCGGGGCGGCTCCTGGCGGCCGTACGGCGTCGTCGTCGCCCTCACCTGTGTGCTGCACGAACTCGCGGTGCTCCTGCTGCTCGCCCACGCGGTGACCCTCCTCCACGCGCGCGTGGGCAGACGGGCCTGGCGCGGGTGGGCCGGGGCCGCGGGCGCGGCGGTGGTCGTCCTGCTGCCGCTCGCCCTGGTGTCCAAGGTGCAGGCGGGCCAGGTGGCATGGCTGCCCCGGCCGGGACCGGACAGCGCCGAGCGGCTGCTGCACGCCGCCCTGGGGACGGGCGGGCCGGTGTTCTGGACCTGCCTGGTCCTCGCCCTCGTGGCCGTGCCGGGTCCGCGCCGGCTCACGCTCGCGTCGGTGGCCCTCCCCTGGGCCGTGCTGCCCCCGCTGACCCTCATCGCCGCCTCCCAGCTCCAGCCGATCTACGACGACCGGTATGTGCTGTACGCGTTCGGGGCGGCACCGCTGCTGGTGGCCTTCGGCGCGGACCGGGTGCTCACCATGCTGAGAATCGGGATGTCACCGCTGGTCCCGCTCGCGGGAACTCTCGCCGTCGCCCTCGCGTTCACCCAGCAACTGCCCCTCCACCGCCAGGACCGCACCCTCCTCACCCGCCCCGACAGCCTGGCGGCCGTCTCCGCGCTCGCCGCGCGCGAGCTGCGGCCGGGGGACTCCGTGGTGTTCCTGCCGACCATCGGGCGCCGCGCGGCGGTGACGTACCCGGCCGGTTTCCGGGGCGTGCGGGACGTGGCCCTCGCGACCCCGGGGCCCGCCTCCGGCACGCTCTACGGCCGGGAGCGGTCCCCCGCCGGGCTGCGCCGCGACCTGCTCGCCCTGGACCGCCTCTGGGTGGTCGCCGAGCCCTACGCCCTGCGCTCGTCGTGGTACCCGCGCAACCCGACCGAGCGGGTCAAGCTGACGGTCGTGACGGAGGAGTTCGTGCCCAGCGAGCCGAGGCGCGAGTTCGTGCGGGACGGCATCACCCTGCGCCTGTACGCCCGCCGCCCGGAGCAAGGCCCTCCGCGAGGCCTTCCACCGGAAGCCCGGGAAGCCCAGGAGGCACTGGAAGCCCTGGAAGCCCTGGAAGTCCGCTCTCCAGAGCGGCGGCAGCGTCCAGCGCCGTGGTGAGTTCCTCCAGGCGCTCCCGCAGGTCGCCGATCTCGTCGGGGCCGAACCCGGTCGCCGACCCGATCCTGCGCGGCACCTGAAGCGCCCGCTCCCGCAGCGCGGCACCCTCCTCGGTCGGCCGGATCACCACCGAGCGTTCGTCGCGCGCGCTGCGCTCCCGGCGCACCAGGCCCGCCGTCTCCAGCCGCTTGAGCAGCGGGGAGAGTGTGCCGGAGTCCAGACGCAGATGTTCGCCGAGCTTCTTCACGGGCAGCTCGCCGTGCTCCCACAGCACCAGCATCACCAGGTACTGCGGGTAGGTGAGCCCGAGGTCCTTGAGGATCACCCGGTACACGCCGTTGAAGGCGCGCGAGGCGGCGTGCAGGGCGAAGCAGATCTGGTGATCCAGACGCAACCAGTTCTCGGTCATGACTCCAGAGTAGCTCCAGTGGGCCATTTAGTTGTGCACAATTGAATTGTGTGCTCTACTTGTGTCCGGACGCAGAGTCCCTACAGACTCCTCCGAACACAGACTTCCGAGAGGGATGGTTCATCCATGGACGCGCTCTACACCGCAGTCGCCACCGCCACCCACGGCCGTGACGGTCGCGCCGTCTCCTCCGACGGCAAGATCGACCTCCAGCTCGGCATACCGGTGGAGATGGGCGGCAACGGTCAGGGCACCAACCCGGAGCAGCTGTTCGCCGCCGGTTACGCGGCCTGCTTCGGCAGCGCGCTGGGCCTCGTCGGCCGCCAGGCGAAGGTGGACGTCAGCGACGCCGCCGTCACCGCCGAGGTCGGCATCGGCAAGCAGGGCGAGGGCTTCGGCCTGAAGGTGACGCTCCGCGTCGAGCTGCCCGACAGCGTGGACGAGGCCACCGGCCGCAAGCTCGTCGAGACCGCCCACCAGGTCTGCCCCTACTCCAACGCCACCCGCGGCAACATCGAGGTCGACCTCGTCATCGAGTAACCCGCGGAATCACGGGGGCCGCAGGCGGGTTCTCAGCGGCCCCCGACCCGCGCCAGCACCTCCCCCGTCCGCCGGCTCCACGCCACCACCACCGCCTCCTCGGGCACCGTGTGCCAGCGCGTCAGCAGCAGCCAGCGGACGTGATGGCGGCGGACGACCGCCGCCCGCCCGGCCCGCGTCGAGCCGGGCGCGAGATACCCGCGCACGTCCGCCGTCCGCCGCAGCCGCTCCCGCTCGTCGAGCGAGGCGTCCGGCCAGGGCGGCGCCACGAGGTTCGGCCCGTACCCCGCGATGGCGTGCACCGCGAAGTACCCGTCGGTGATCACCACGTCCCCCCGCCCGATGTGCCGCGCGGCCCAGTCGTACGACGACCAGCGCGGCGGCTGCTCGAAGCCCACCGGGTCCAGTGAGCGCGGCACCACCGCCCCCGCCTGCACGGTCAGCAGCCCCAGACAGGCCCCGCCCGCCGCGAACGCCCCCAGCACCTTCCGCCCCGTGCCCCACGCCCGGGGCGCCGCCAGCTCCACCGCCAGCGCGAACTGCGGCGGCACCAGCGCCAGTCCGAGGATCCGCCCGTAGGTGTAGTGGCCGCTGACGTACCCGTACGCCACCACCAGCAGGTCCGCCGCGAACATCAGCACCAGCGGGTCCCGCGCCGAGCGCCGCCCCCGCGCCCACAGCGCCGGCAGCCCCAGCAGCGCCAGCCAGAAACGGCCCGTCAGATCCTCGTACAGCTGTCGGTACAGGGCGTCCAGGCTGCCGTCCCCGGCCGGCGCGAACACATCGGAGTACGGCCAGGCGAGCGCCACGAGGAGCGCCACCGCGCCGGTCACCGCCCACCGGGCCGCCGCCGCCCGCCCCCACCCGCGCTGCAGCCCCGCGACGATCGCGACCCCGCCCGCCACGGCCGCCACCGACGTGATCGGATGCACCAGCAGGATCACCCCGTACAGCGCGCCGAGGCCCGCGTACCCGGTGAAGCCGCGCAGCCCGCTGGGGCCCACGAACCGCACCCGGCGCCCGTCGCACGCGCGCGTGGCGGTCAGGGCCCACGCCCAGAAGGCGAGTCCGATGGCGAAGGTGGACGGATAGCCGAGGTTGCCGGTCATCGACATCAGGCCCAGATAGCCGCTCCACCAGGCGCGTTCCGTGCCCCACAGCAGCGTCATCGCCGCCATCGCCAGCACTGGCGCCCACGCGCGAGGCGTCAGCGCCCGTACAAAACGGCCGACACCGGTCAGCAGCACCACCAGGTTCACCGGCCCGGCGACCCGCAGCACCTCCCACCCCGTCAGCCCGGTCAGCCGCGCGAAGGCGCCCTCCGCCACCGCGTACGGCGAGTAGTAGGGGCTGCCCGCGCCCGGCAGATCGGCCATCGGGTGCCGGGGGCGCAGGAGGCTGTCCCTGAGCCGCTCGACGACCGCCGCGTGCTGGCCGGCGTCGCAGCACAGCGGCACCCGCCAGTACGCCAGCGACATCACCAGCCAGAACAGGAAGCCGAAGACCTGGTACGGGCTCGGCCGCCACACCCGCCCGCCGCGCAGCGCCGTGGCACCGCGCGCGCCCCGCCGGGTCAGAACACCGGCGCTCACCGCGCGCCGGCCGGCACGAGGACGATCACGCCGACCGGCAAGAGGATGAAAGGGGCAAATCCAAACACAAGGGGCATTCGTCGAACGCTACCGTCCGCCCCGACGCCCCCACCGGACATCACCGCACCGGGGTCCCCCGATCGGCCCGCTCCCGCTCCCGCGCCCCGGCCGGAGCGGGCACCCTCGCCGCGGCGGCACCCTCCGGAAACTCCTCGCCCAGCAGCAGCCGCCGTACCACCCGCTCGGCGGCGCGTCCGTCGTCGTACGCGCAGAACCGCGCCCGGAACCGGGCCCGCAGCCGGGTGGAGTCGTCGTCGCGCCAGCTGCCGGAGGCCAGCAGCCAGGCCAGTTCGCGGTAGGTGCCCGAGACATGGCCCGGGGCCTCGGCGGTGATGTCGAAGTAGGTGCCCCGGCTGGCCCGGTACACCGCCCAGTCGTCGGCGTGCACCACGATCGGCCGGTCCAGGTTGGCGTAGTCGAACATCAGGGCCGAGTAGTCGGTGACCAGGACGTCGGAGGCGAGCAGCACGTCCTCGACGTGCGGTTCGTCGGTCGCGTCGACCAGGATTCCGCGCCGGTGCAGATCGGCGAGGCCCGTCCCGCGCGCGTACCCGGTCGCCAGGGACGGGTGCAGCCGTACCACGAGGGTGTGGTCGGCGCCCAGGTCGGCGGCGAAGCGGGCCAGGTCGATCCGGTCGACGTGTCCGCCGCGGACGTACTCCCGCCGGGTCGGCGCGTACAGCACGACGGTGTGCCCGGCCGGGATGCCGAGCCGGGCGCGCGCCGCGAGGGACGCCCGCGGGCCGGCGCCGACCAGCACGTCGTTGCGCGGGCTCCCGGTCCGCACCGACGTGAAGTGGCACGGGTAGGCCCGCTCCCACACCAGCTCCGAGTGCCGGTTGGCGACCAGGCTGTAGTCCCAGCGGTCGGCGCGGCGCAGCATCTGCGGGACGTCCACGCCGAACCGGCCGCCGGGCCGGTGGAGGAGGTCGGCGGCCATGTACTTCAGCGGGGTGCCCTGGTGGGTGTGGATGTGCACGCTGCCGGGGCGTTTGGCGAGCGTGCCGGGCCAGTTGACGTTGTTGACGAAGAACCCCGCCCGCGCGGTCACCCTCCGGTACGCGGGGGAGCCGAGGACGACGTGTTCCACGCCGTCGGGCAGCCGCGCGGCCGTCTCCTCGTCGCGCACCACCCACACCCCGCGCAGCTGCGGCGCGATCTCCAGCGCCTTGCGGTAGACGGCCCCCGGGTCGCCGAGCACACCCCGGTGCGAGAACGCCGAGTACACCACCAGCTGCGGATCCAGCGCCCGGCGCACGTTCACCCCGTCCGTGATCCGGCGTACGCGCCCCCCGGCCGCCCTGCGCGCCAGCGCCCCGCGCCGGGCCAGTTCACGCCCCGCCCGCCCGGCCCGCAGCCGCGCCCGGTAGGCCGCCCAACCGCCTTCCAGCACCCGGAGTCCGGCGGGAACCGCCGCGCCGGCGGGCTGGTGCTCACGGAACAGCTCGGCCGTACGGCGGAAGAACTCGCCCTTGTCCGACGGCGGCAGCCGGTCCGGCCTGGCCAGGATGTCCAGACAGTGCTCGCCCATCCTGCGGTGCAGGTGGGGCCGCCAACCCGCCAGCTCCGGGCGGGAGTCGACGAACGCGAAGACCCGCTCGTACTGGTCGTGGACGTCGAAGTGCTCACGGCTGGTGGTGGAGAGGATGTTGCCCTGGCGGCGCTGGCGGTAGTGCAGACAGATCCGGTCCAGCGTGGCGATCGTCCGCGCGCTCAGCAGCACCGGGAACGTCCAGGGCGTGTCCTCGTAGTAGCCGGGCGGGAAGGCGAAGCCGTGTTGCTCGACGAAGTCCCGCCGGTAGACCTTGTTCCACACGACCATCAACAGGTCGAGGATCTCCGGGCGTTCGGCGGCCGTGAAGGTGCCCGCGCCGGCCTCGGCGAGGAGGTGCGCGAGGGCGTTGCGGCGCGTGCCGCCCCACCAGTAGGTGCGCGCGTGGTCGAAGACCAGCACGTCCGGGTCGCCGGACTCGGCCAGCCGGTCGGCGATCGCGCGCAGCGCGCCCGGGGCGACGGTGTCGTCGCCGTCCAGGAAGAACAGGTAGTCGCCGGTGGCGCACCGCATTCCCGCGTTGCGGGCGCGGCCGAGGCCGACGTTCTCCGGCAGGTGCAGCACCCGGACCCGCTCGTCGCGTGCGGCGAACTCGTCGAGGATCGCGCCGCTGCCGTCCGGCGAGCGGTCGTCGACGGCGATCACCTCGAAGTCCCGGTACGACTGCGCGAGGAGCGAGTCCAGACACTCGTGCAGGAAGCCCTGCACCTTGAAACAGGGGACGATGACGCTGAAGCGGGGCACGGTCAGTTCCTCACGAGGGTCGCGGGGGCGGGAACGCGCTCCGCGAGGGGCGGTACGGGCGGGATCGTCTCCGGGGACTCCCCGAGCAGCACCCGGCGCACCACGCGCTCGGCGGCCCGGCCGTCGTCGAACCGGCAGAAACGGGACCGGAACGCGGCCCTCAGCGCCGTCGCCCGGCGGGAGGCGTACGAGCCGTCGCAGAACGCCCGCGCCAGCTCCTGCGGTGTCCGGGTGACGACTCCCGGCGGGGCCGCCATCAGGTCGAAGTACACGCCCCGGATCTCGGTGTAGACCTCCCAGTCGTCGGCGTACACGACGATCGGGCGGTCCAGGTTGGCGTAGTCGAACATGATCGACGAGTAGTCGGTGACCAGCGCGTCGGAGGCCAGACAGACGTCCTCGGCGGAGCGGTGGCCGGTGACGTCGATGATCCGGCCGGTGCCCCGCGCCGGGCCCCCGTCGTAGAAGTAGTGGGCGCGCAGCAGGACGACGACGTCCTCGCCGGCCGCCGCGCAGAACGCCTCCAGGTCCAGGCCGGGGTCGAAGCCGTCGCGGTGGTCGCGGTGGGTGGGGGCGTACAGGACGGCCGTGCTGCCCTCGGGGACGCCCAGCTCCCGCCGGATGAGGGCCACGTCCTCCGCGCTCGTCCGGTAGAACACGTCGTTGCGCGGATAGCCGTACTCCAGCTGCTCGTAGCGGCCCGGGAAGGCGCGCTCCCACGTCCCGGTCGAGTGGGCGTTGGCGGAGAGGTTGTAGTCCCAGCGGTCCACCCGGCCCAGGAGCCTGGTGAAGGAGCCGGCCGCGGCGGCGACCACCGGGTACGTCGACTGGTCGACGCCCATCTTCTTCAGCGGGGTGCCGTGCTGGGTCTGCACATGCACACTGCCCTTCCGCTTGACGACGCCCTCCGCGAAGTCGGCGTTGTTGACCAGGTACTTGGCGCGGGCCAGCACCTGCCAGTAGCGGCGGCTGCCGATCACCGCGTACTCGACGCCTTCCGGCATCGTGTGCGCCCGGTCGGGCGCGACGAGGAACACCGAGCGGATGTGCGGGGCGAGTTCGGCGGCCCTGGCGTGGATCGCGGCCGGGTTGCAGGCGTATCCGCGGCCCCAGTAGGCGCAGTACACCGCCAGGCCGGGGTCGATACGGCGGCACAGCTGGCGCCGGTAGTGCAGCCGGGTGCGCAGCCCGCGCGGGACGAGCCCGGCGGCGGCCGAGGCGCGCTGGTGGGCGCCGCGCAGCGCGCGGAACGCGGTGTACGCCCCCGCCGCCAGCAGCCGGTGCTGCACTCCGGGACTCCCGCCCGGCGCGTGGTAACCGGCCGGGCGATGGGCGCGGTACAGGCGTCCCGCGCGCCGGAAGAAGGCCCGGCGACGGCGGCCCGGCAGCCTGGCCGGGTGCGCGGCCGTCTTCAGCACGAGGGAGAAGAGCTGCTCGAACAGCGGCCCCGACCGGTCGGTGGAAAGGCCGAGTTCGGCCGCTCGCGTCAGCACCGTCCCGACCCGGTCGAGGAGTTCGGCGTGATGCTCGCCCGGCAGGTCGAGCCGGCTGCCCTGGCGGCGCAGCAGATGCCGTACGACGACCGAGCGCAGGACCGCGATCCGGGTGGCGTGCAGGGTGACCAGACCGCCGAAGCCGACGTCCGTGAAGTGACCGTGGGGGAAGACCAGTTCGTGCTCGGCGAGGAAGGCCCGGCGGTAGGCCGCGCTCCAGGCGGGGAGCCGCACGCCGGTCAGCCGGGGGGCCTCCACGGGGGCGAAGGCGTCCTTCGGGGTCTTCGCCGGCAGCAGGGCGGCGGACGGGTCGGCCGGCGCGCCCTCCCACCACGGGACCCGCTCGTGCTCGAAGTACAGGACGTCCACGTCACCGGTCCCGGTGAGACGGGCGTCCAGCGCCGCCAGGGCGCCCGGGGCGAGCGTGTCGTCGCCGTCGAGGAACAGCAGATACGCCCCGGTCGCCTCCCGTGTCCCGGTGTTGCGCGCGCCCGCCAGGCCCGCCGACGGCGGCGAGTGCACCGGCCTCACCCGTGAGTCCCGCCCGGCGTACTCGGCGGCCGGGGCGCCGGGCGCGTCGCAGACCGGGAGCAGCTCGAAGTCGCCGAAGGACTGGGCGAGGACGGAGTCCAGCGCCAGGGACAGCCGCCCCGCGACCCCATGGGACGGGACGATGATGCTGAAGCGGGGCATGGTGGGTGCTCCCTCTGTCGTGCTGCGGCGGTGTCGTTCAGAGAACGGCGTTCAGCGCCCTTCGGTGACGGGGAGATGGCCGGAAGGTTGCGGAATGGTGGCCAACTGGGAAGGCGCCGCCGGTGACGGCACCGGCCGCCGTTCCCTCAGCGGCACCACCGGCGGCAGCTCCGTCTCGCCCAGCACGATCCGCCGTACGACCCGCTCGGCGGCGCGTCCGTCGTCGTACGGGCAGAACCGCTCGCGGAACGCGGTGCGCAGCTGGGCCGAGCGGGAGCCGCGCCAGTGGCCGGTGGTGAAGATGTCGACCAGTTCGTCCTCGCTGCGGGCGAGGGCGCCGGGCGGGAAGGCCCGCAGGTCGAAGTAGGTGCCGCGGGCCGCGCGGTAGGCCGCCCAGTCGTCGTCGGGGGCGTGGACGACGATCGGGCGGTCCAGGTTGGCGTAGTCGAACATGATCGACGAGTAGTCGGTGACCAGGGCGTCAGAGGCCAGACAGAGGGACTCGACGCTCGGGTGGTCGGCCACGTCGATGATGCCGGGCGCCCGGCGCGCGAGCGGGGCGCCCTGCCAGTAGTGGGCGCGGGCCAGGATCACGAACCGCGGGCCGAGCCGGCGCAGCACCCGCTCCAGGTCGAGCGGGGTGCGCTGGGTGCGGCGGTAGTCGCGGTGGGTGGGGGCGTACAGGATCGCGACGGTGTCGCGCGGGACGCCGAGGGACTCACGCAGACGCGCCACGTCCGCCGGGCTCGCGCGCTGGAAGACGTCGTTGCGCGGATAGCCGTAGGCGAGGGTCTCGTAGCCGCCCGGGTAGACGCGTTCCCAGGTCAGAGTGGTGTGGCGGTTGGCGGACAGGACGTAGTCCCACTGGTCGACGCCCCTGAGGAGCTCGGCGAAGTCCGTGTCACGGGCGGCGGCCGGGTGCTCCTGGAGGTCGAGGCCCATGTGCTTGAGGGGCGTGCCGTGCTGGGTCTGCACGAAGACCTGTCCGGGCCGCTTGACCAGCCTGCGGTCGAAGTTGACGTTGTTGACGAGGTACTTGGAGCGGGCCAGCGCCGTCCAGTAGGCGGCCGTGCCGGGCGCGACCGGGCGCGGGCCCGGCGGTACGGCGTGCTGGTGCTCGGGGCGCGCGATCCACGCGGTGCGCACACCGGGCGCGTAGGTGCGGAACGCCTCCTCCAGCGCGCCCGGGTTGCACGCGTGCCCGCGCCCCCAGTACGCCGCGAAGACCGCGCGGTCGGCGCGCACCGGCAGCCGCAGCTGGACGCGGTAGTGCGCCTGGAGCAGGGCCGACCGCAGTGCGCGCGCCAGTTTCACGCCCAGTTTCAGCACCCGGCGGCGCAGGGTCACGCCCGCCTGGAGCGTCCGGTAGGTGCGGTGCAGGCCCAGGTGGACCAAGGCGTGCCGCAGCCGCGCGCGCAGGGGGACCGGGGTGCCCGGGGTGCGGTAACGGCGGTAGTGGGCACGGGCGTTGCGCAGGAACTCGGCGCGCGCCCGGCGCGGAAGCCGGTCCCGCCTGGTGAAGACCGTCGTGAGGTGGTCGACCATGCGGCTGAACAACACCGGCCGCCACCGGGCGAGTTCGGGCCGCTCCTCGACGAACGCGAAGACCCGGTCGTACTGCTCGAAGACGTCGAAGTGCCGCGGGCCGGTGGTGGAGAGGATGTTCCCGCGCCGGCGCCGACGGTAGTGCACACAGACCCGGTCCAGGGTCGCGATCGAGTCCGCCGCCATCAGCATCGGGTACGTCCACGGCGTGTCCTCGTAGTGGCCCGGCGGGAACGTCAGGCCCTCACGCTGCACGAACTCCCGCCGGCACGCCTTGTTCCAGGCCACCATCAGCACCCGCAGCAGCTCCGGGCGGTCCTCCAGGCGGAACGGCGCCGGGCCCTGCTCGGTCAGCCGGGCGGCGACCTTGTCGCGTTCCGTGCGGCCGTCCCAGAAGGTGCGCGCGTAGTCGTAGACCAGCACGTCCGGCTCGCCGGTCTCCTTCAGCCGGTCGGCGATCGCCCGCAGCGCCTCCGGGGCGAGCGTGTCGTCGGAGTCCAGGAACAGCAGGTAGTCGCCGGTGGCCCGCTCGATCCCGGCGTTGCGGGCGCGGCCCGGGCCGACGTTCTCCGGCAGGTGCACGGCACGCACGCGCGTGTCGCGGGCGGTGAACTCGTCGATGATCTCGCCGCAGGCGTCCGGCGAGCGGTCGTCGACCGCGATGAGTTCGAGATCGGTGAACGACTGGGACAGCACCGATTCGAGGCACTCGTGCAGATACGCCTGAACCTTGTACGCGGGGACGATGACACTGAACCTGGGCAAGGGACATCCATGGGTCGGCAGAGGGCGGTGGCCTTGCCCGGGAACGGCCGACGGGATGCACAGGTAACGGTTCTTACGACATTCGGGGGACGGCGGGTGAACGGGAAGGGGTGGACCCGGACCGGATCCACCCCACCCCCTCAGCCGTCGCAGGTCACTTGACCGCGCCCGCCATCACGCCGGACACGAACTGCCGCTGGAACGCGAAGAACACGGCCAGCGGGATCACCATCGAGATGAACGCGCCGGGCGCCAGCACGTCGATGTTGTTGCCGAACTGCCGTACCTGCGTCTGCAGCGCGACCGTGATCGGCTGGCTGCCGGCGTCGGTGAACACCAGCGCCACCAGCATGTCGTTCCACACCCACAGGAACTGGAAGATGCCCAGACTCGCGATCGCCGGAGCGCCCAGCGGCATCACCACCCGGAAGAACAGCCGCAGTTCACCCGCGCCGTCAAGGCGGGCGGCCTCCAGCAGTTCGCGCGGGATCTCCGCGAAGAAGTTCCGCAGCAGGAACACCGCGAAGGGCAGCCCGAAGCCGGTGTGGAACAGCACCACCCCGAAGACCGACCCGAACAGGCCGAGCTTGCCGAAGAGTTCGGCGATCGGGATCAGCGCCACCTGCACCGGCACCACCAACAGCCCCACCACACCGAGGAACCACCAGTCCCGGCCCGGGAACTCCATCCACGCGAAGGCGTATCCGGCGAGCGAGCCGATGACCACGACCAGCAGCGTCGCCGGGACGGTGATCAGCACGGTGTTCAGGAGGGAGTCGGTGATGTCGCCGTTCTCGAGGAGCTTCTGGTAGCTGTCGAGGGTGAGTTGGGAGGGCTGGCTGAACACCTTCCACCAGCCGCTCGCGCTCATCTCCTCCGGCGGGCGGAGCGAGGAGATGAGCAGCCCGATGGTCGGCACCAGCCAGAACAGGCCGACGAGGATCAGGAAGACCCGGACCGCGCCGCTGTTGACCCACTCGACCAGTCGCTTCATCGCCGCACCTCCCGCCGCAGCCTGCGCACGTTGAACCACATCACCGGGATCACCAGGAGCAGCAGGAACACCGCGATCGCGCTGGCGACGCCCGGCTGGTCCTCGGAGAAGCCCTTGCGGTACAGCTCCAGGGCGAGCACGTTCGCGTCGTCCTGGGAGGAACCCGGCGCGATGATGAACACCAGGTCGAAGACCTTCAGCACATTGATCATCAGGGTGACGACGACGACCGCGAGGACCGGCGCCAGCATCGGCACGGTGACCCGGCGGAACACCTGCCACTCGTTCGCGCCGTCCACCCGCGCCGCTTCGAGGAGTTCACGCGGCATCCCGGCCAGCCCCGCCGCGATCAGCACCATCGCGAAACCGGCCCACATCCAGATGTACGAGCCGATGATCGACGGCGTGACCAGGGACGGGCCGAGCCAGTCCAGACCGTTGTAGGGCTCCTTGAAGTTGCTTGCGGGCAGCCGGAGTTGGGCGCCGTCCGCGGCGGCGGGCAGGGTGAAGGTGCCGTCGTCGGCGGCTTTCGTGGACGCGACGACCCTGCCGTCCTTGACCGCCTCGATCCTCATCCCGGCGTATCCGAGTTCGGTGGGGTCGGGGGCGCCGAGGGTGCCGACGCCCTTGCCGCGGGTGAAGTCCTGCCAGGTGGTGCCGGTGACCTTCCCCAGCTCCGGCAGCGCCTTCACGGCGTCCTTCGCGCTGTCGGGCAGCTGGTCGGGGGCGACACCTACGAGCGGGAGGGCGACGAAGTCGCCCATGCGCACGGTCTCCCTGGTGACGAAGCCGCCGCTCTGGGCGACGAGCGGCGACTCACGGCCCGGGTGGGCCTTCGGGAACGCGGACGCCTGGGCGAACGTGTCGTGCACGCCCACCCACACCGCGTTCGCGACGCCCTTGTCCGGGTCCTGGTCGTAGACCAGCCGGAAGATGATGCCGGCGGCGAGCATCGAGATCGCCATCGGCATGAAGACGACCAGCTTGAACGCCGTGCCCCAGCGCACCCGTTCGGTCAGCACCGCGAAGATCAGTCCGAGGGCGGTCGCGACCGTCGGCGCGAACACCACCCAGATCACGTTGTTCTTCAGCGCGGTGCGGATGCCGTCGTCCGTGAAGAGGGTCTTGTAGTTGTCGACTCCGGCGAAGCCGTCGCCGGACTGGTCGTAGAAGCTGCGCACGAGCGAGTACCCGATGGGGTAGACCACGAGCGCGCCCAGCAGCACGAAGGCGGGCAGCAGGAACAGCGCCGCCACGGTTTTGCGCGTGCCGGTCACGGACCGTTTCATCGCCGGGTCAGTTCCCGTAGGCCGCGGCCGCGTCCGACTCCAGTTTCTTCTGGATGCCCGCCACGTCCGTCGGGTTCTTCAGGAAGTCCTGGAGATCCTTCCACTCACCCTTGCCCGGCGTGCCGCCGAAGGCCTGCGGGGCCTGGTCGGACATGTCGAAGCGGAAGTCGTCGCCCGCCGCGACCAGCGACTGGGCGATCTTGCGCTGGACGTCGTTCGGATACGCGGCGAGGTCCACGTTCTTGTTCGGCGAGAGATAGCCGCCGAGCTTCGCCTGGATCTCCGCCGCGTCCGGCGAGGCCAGGAAGGTCGCCAGGGCCTGCGCGCCCTCGGAGTCCTTCAGGATGACGGCCGCGTCGCCGCCGGAGACCACGGGCGCGGCGCTGCCGACCTTCGGGAACGGGAACACCTTGGCGTCCGTGCCGATCTTCGCGTCCGTCTGGCCGATGTTGACCTGCACGAAGTCGCCCTCGTAGACCATCGCCGCCTTGGGCTGGTCGCCGCCGGTGAAGACCTGCGTCACCGAGTTCGGGAACTGCGTCTGGAGGGCACCGTCGGCGCCGCCCGCCACATAGTCCTTCTTGCCCCAGACCTGGGCGAGCGTGGTGAGCGCCTGCTTCACCGACGGATCCGTCCACTTGATCTCGTGCTTGGCCAACTGGTCGTACTTCTCCGGGCCCGCCTGCGAGAGGTACACGTTCTCGAACCAGTCGGTCAGCGGCCAGCCGTCCGCGCCCGGGATCGAGAACGGGGTGACGCCGGAGTCGTACACCGTCTGCGCGGTCGTCAGCAGCTCGTCCCACGTCTTGGGTTCGCTCGCGCCCGCGTTCTCGAAGACCTGCGCGTTGTACCAGACCAGCGACTTGTTGGCGGCCTTGTAGTAGACGCCGTACGGCTTGCCGTTCACCGCGCCGATGTCCTGCCAGCCCTGCGAGTAGTTCTTCTTCAGCTCCGCGAGCGCGGCGTCGCCCAGCGGCGTCGCCCACTTCTTGTCCACCGCCTGTTTGATCGCGCCCGGCTGCGGGAGCATCGCCACGTCCGGGGGCTGGCCGCCCGCGATCTTCGACCCGAGGAAGTTGATGATCGGGTCCTGCGCGGGCACGAAGGTCACCTTCGCGCCGGTGCGCTTCTCGAACTCGGCCAGGACCTTCTTGAAGTTGGCCTGTTCCGGGCCGGTCCAGACCGCGGCGACCTCCAGCGAGGTGCCGTCCAGCTTGGGGAGGGAGAGGGCGCTGCCGGACCCCGTGGTCGGTGTGCTTCCGTTGGTGTCGCTCTTGTCGTCGTCGCCGCCGCACGCGGTGAGCGAGAGCGCGAGGGCTCCCGCCAGAAGGCCGGCGGCTGCTTTCACGGTCCTGCGGTTGCGGTTGGTGGTGCTGCTCGTCCTGCGCATCACACTTCCCCGTTCTTCGTTCCTCGTCGAACGTCGAGCGCTGTGCCGTGAGCACTGGTCTACGCCGGGTGCCTGGGGTCGGCAAGTACGCCTGTGCTGTCAAGAGGGAGATCGTGACCGCGTCGTAACGGGGTGGGTCAGTGCACGCCCGTCGGGCTCAGCTGGCTCACCGCCCGTTCCAGGGCGCTCGCCAGCAGGGCCAGATCCGTCGGGCCGTTGCCCAACTCGCGGACCGGGCGGCGGGTCGGCGGGTCGCCCATACGGTTCCACTCCAGGGGCACCACGGTCGGGCGCAGCGTCGCCGTGCGGGGGATACGGCCCGTGACCCGGCCGCCCTGGAACGGGGTGAGCCGCCCGTCGGCGCCCCTCAACCGGCCCCGGCCCGGGGACGGTTCGTCCGCACCCGAACCCGGCGGCTCCAGGGTGATCCGTACGGTGGCCAGACGGACCGCCTCCGACTCCGCCGTACGGCCCCCGGGACAGCCGGCGGCCACCAGGTGCACGCCGAGCCGCTCGCCCTCACGGGCCACCGCCTCCAGCGCCCGCATGACGGAGCCCGCGGCGGGCCGGCCCGGGGAGCCCAACGCGGGGGAGACCAGCGCGTCCAGGTCGTCGACCACCAGGACCAGCCGGGGCAGCGGGGGCGCCGGCTCGGGCTGCTGCCGGGCCGCCGCCGAGGGGCGCAGCCGGATGGTGGAACTCGGCGGGGCGTCCAGGTCGGCGGCTCCGGCCCCGGCGGGGGCGCTCGGGCCGCGCTGGGCGACGAGACGGCCGGAAACCGTGCGGTGCGTGTGCCACTCCGCGAAGTCCGTACGGCCCAGCAGCTCGGCCCGCCGCTTCAGCTCCGCGCTCAGCGACTGCGCGAACTCCCGCATCCGCACCGGGTCGTTGGCGGTGAGATGGGCCGTCACATGCGGTACGTCCGTACAGACCGCGAGGCCGTCGCCGTGGCCGCCGTTGCCCTTGCCGACGGTGTCGCGGCCGTCCAGGAGTATGACGGAGAGGCGGTCCGGGCGCTCGGCTGCGGCGAGCGAGGCGACCACCGCCCGCAGCAGTTCCGTACGGCCGCTGCCGGGCGGGCCCTCGATGAGCAGATGGGGGCCTTCGGCGGCGAGGTCCACGCCGACCGGGCCGCGCGGGCCCGCTCCCAGCACGGCCCAGGCCCGGCCGCCGAGCGCCTCGGTGTCGTCCGCCGCGTCCGCCCAGCGGGCCATCAGGGAGGCGGGCGTGGCACGGGCCAGGCCCAGTTCGTCGAGGAGACGGGCCGACTGGGGGAGCGGCGCGGACACACGCGTGTGCCGCTCGCCACCGGAGCCTTCCGGGCGCAGCGGCGCCAGGGCGCGGGCGAAGCGCTCGGCCCAGGCGGCGGAGACCGCGTCCACCGAGGCGACGGTGCCCTTGCCGACCGGCCCCGAGGTGCCGTCGTCGCGCCGCGCGACCCGCAGCAGCCGCAGCGCGGTCGCCACGTCCCCGCCGAGCAGGGCGACCGCCCCGCACGCGTGGAACGCGGGCGACACCGCGCAGGCCGCCTCGTAGGTCTCGGGCGGCTCGCTCCCGGGGGCCGTCTCCGCCAGGCACAGGACGTGCACGCCCGCGCGCGGACCGGCCGCCGCCAGCCGGGTCACCGCCTCCCGCAGATCGGCGCCGCCGGGATCGCCGTCCACGACGAGCACCGTGAGCGGTCCCGGGAAGCCGGCGTCGTCGGACACGGCCCAGGACGGGCGGTGGGCGGCGGCCGCGGAACCCTGCGCGGGCAGGTACCCCTGTGCGGGCTGGTCCTCCAGGCGGCGCAGCAGCTCGCCGGTGCGGGCGGCGGCCTGGTCGTGGTCGTAGGCGAGCAGGAGACGGCAGTCCTGGCCGTGGCCCGGGCGCACATGGGGCAGCCAGCCCAGCCAGGACCACTCGGCGGTGCGCTCCCGCTCGGAACGCGCGCGGTCCGTACTGATCAGGACGATTTCCAGGGTGTCGGGGGAGTGCAGCGCGGCCAGCTGGGCCAGCACCGCGCGCGCCAGCCCCGCGAGGCGCGGGCGCGGCCCGGCCAGGCCCAGCGCCCCGGCCTCGCGCAGGTCCGCCGTCACCGGTACGGCGGGCAGCAGGCCCGAGCCGTCGGGCGCCGTCCGGTCGGCGGTGCCGAGCCGCACCGTGAGCGCCTCCGGGTGACCCTGGCCGCGCTCCCACAGACGGGGGCCCGGGGCGAGGGCCGTCAGCAGCAGTGCCGCCGGGTCCGGCCAGGTCTCCGGCGCGGGGGCGGCCGGGTGCGGGGCGGGCTGGGCGCCGGCTACGGGTGTGTCCTCGTCGTAGGGCCCGGCCTCCGGGTCGTCCTGGGTGCCGCCGCGTGCGCCGGCCAGCCGGCGCGCCCACGCGGAGAGACCGCCGCGTTTGCGCACGCCGGGCGGGACGTCGGTGCCGCGCAGGGGGGTGCCCTTGCGGGTGGCGGGATCGGGGGCGGGGGCCGCGTCCGGGGTGGTGTGCGGGCCGCGGACGGCGTCGTCCGGTGGGGTGTCGCCCGGGGTGGTGGTGAAGGTACCGAGGCCGGAGCGGCCCCCATGGGTGGGCGTGCCGGCTCCGTGAGTGCCGTACGCGGTGGGCCCGCCGGTGCCGTCGTGCGCCGTGGGCGCGCCCGGAGCCGGCTCCCGGCGCGGGGCCGGTCGGCCGAGGACCGGGGCTCGCCTGGGCTCGTCCTGGGGGGCCGGAGCGCCTTGGGCCTGCCGGGGCTCGTCAGGGGTACGCGGGTTCCCCGGGGCCCGCAGGGGCTCGTCCGGAGAACCGGGAGCGCGCCGGGGCTCGTCGAGGGTGCCTGGGCTGTTCAAGGTGCCCGGAGTGCCCGGAGTGCGCCGGGGCGTGTCGTGGCTCTCGATGCGCGGGGCCGTGCCCTGGCCCGGGACCGTGCGGGCGCCCTCGGAGACGCGGGTGCGCCGTCCGGCGCCGGCGTCGGACGCGCCGGACCAGTCGACCGTGCCGTACGCGTGCGTGGTGGACCCGGCGGGGCCGACGGCGTCGGTGGCCACGCGTGGGGGGGAGGAGGAAGGGGCCGGGTCGGGCTCGCCGCACGGCACGCGTACGTGTCCCTCGCCGTCCGGCGTGGTCGCCACGCGCGCTCCCGGTCCCCCGGGTGGAGCAAGCCGCAGGGCGGATTCGCCGACCCGGAGCAGCGCGCCGGGAGCGAGCCGGACGGGGCGCGTCTGGATCCGGACGCCGTCCAGGGTGGTGCCGTTGGTGGAGCCGAGGTCGGCGACCGTGACCCGGCCGTCGGGGGCGAGCGTCACCGCGCAGTGCAGCCGGGAGACGTCCGGGTCGTCCAGCGGGACATCGGCGTCGGCGGAGCGGCCGACGCGGACCTGGCCGCCGTGCAGCAGATGGACCCCGCCCGCGTCCGGGCCCGCGACGACGTGCAGCCGGGCCGGGGCGTCGTCGACCTCGGGATGCGGCTCGGGGTCGGCCGGGGCGCCCACCGCCAGGACGGCGCCGTCGATCAGCGGGGGCTCGCCCAGCGTGCAGCGCTGCGCGTCGAGCCGCTCCGCGCCCGCGTAGAGGGTGATGACGGCCGAGCCGCCGGAACCGCCCGCGCCCTCCCCGGTGACCGCCGCGGCCAGCGCCGAGGCCACCGCCGCCAGTGCGGTGCCGGCGGGCGCCGTGACCAGTACGTCACAGCTCGCCGCCCGGCCGCGCGCGTCGGCGTGCGAGCCCAGCGGGTCTATGACGGTCAGCCGGATCTGCATCGCCGTCAGCGGTCCCTTCCAGTACGAAGAGCCAGTATTGAAAGCATCCTCGCACCTGCCACCGACAACGCGCCCGCCCCCCGGAGGCAAGTGATCTTGATTGGTCGGCTCTGCCCGTAAAAGTGCCTGACCCGTGCGTCATCGGCGATCAGTTGAGATCGGTCACGCCCCGCTCCGGCAACCATGGGATCGCGCCGTACGTCTTTCCATCGAACAGGGGCGAGGATCGGTACGTAACCGTACGTAAGGCCCCGCGGAAGACGGCAGCCCGGTTCGGGTACCCCGGCACTACAGTGGGTCGGAACACAGACAGAACAAGACGCAAGCAAGCAGCAGGGAGCGCGTGACGTGCGGCCAGTCGGCAGCAAGTACCTGCTCGAGGAGCCGCTCGGACGCGGCGCCACGGGCACCGTGTGGCGAGCCCGCCAGCGCGAGACCGCGGGCGCCGAGGCGGCCGTTGCGGGCCAGCCGGGCGAGACCGTCGCGATCAAGGTCCTCAAGGAAGAGCTCGCGAGCGACCCCGACATCGTGATGCGCTTCCTGCGTGAGCGCTCCGTGCTGCTGCGGCTGACCCACCCGAACATCGTCCGGGTGCGCGACCTGGTCGTCGAGGGCGATCTGCTGGCCCTGGTCATGGATCTCGTCGAGGGTCCCGACCTGCACCGCTTCCTGCGCGAGAACGGCCCTCTGACGCCGGTCGCCGCCGCCCTGCTCACCGCCCAGGTCGCCGACGCGCTGGCCGCCAGCCACGCGGACGGCGTCGTGCACCGCGACCTCAAGCCGGCCAACGTGCTGCTGCGGCAGGACGGCGGGCAGATGCACCCGATGCTCACCGACTTCGGCATCGCCCGGCTGGCCGACTCCCCGGGGCTGACCCGCACCAGCGAGTTCGTCGGCACGCCCGCGTACGTGGCGCCGGAGTCCGCCGAGGGCCGCCCGCAGACCTCCGCCGTCGACATCTACGGCGCCGGCATCCTGCTGTACGAGCTGATCACCGGGCGTCCGCCGTTCTCCGGCGGCTCCGCCCTGGAGGTGCTCCACCAGCACCTGAGCGCCGAGCCGCGCCGGCCCTCCACGGTCCCCGACCCGCTGTGGACGGTGATCGAGCGCTGCCTGAGCAAGAACCCCGACGTCCGGCCCAGTGCCGAGAACCTCGCGCGCGGTCTGCGGATCGTCGCCGAGGGCGTCGGGGTACACGCCAACTCGATGCAGATCGCCGCCGCCGAGGGCGTCGCGCACCTCCTCGCCCCCGACCCGGCGCCCGCGCAGGTGCCGGGCGCCCCGGCGGGCGCGGGCGGGTACGACCCGAACGCCGCGACCAGTGTGCTGCAGCACACCAGCGGGCCCGCGGGAGCGGCCGACCCGACGGCCGTGCTGCCGCACGCCGGGGGTCCGGCGGGGGCGGCCGACCCCACGGCCGTGCTGCCGCACGCCGCCGGGCACCCGGGTGCGGCGGACCCGACGGCCGTCATGCCGCCGATGCCGCCCGGTCAGCCGGGGCAGCAGGGCCAGCAGCCGGAGCAGCCGCACCCCTGGCAGAGCCAGATGCGGGCCGCCCGCGACCGCAACGAACCGACGCAGGTCCAATACCTCGACCCCGGCCAGGACCCGCTGCGCCACCGCCCCCAGCGGCAGGTCGCCCGCCCGCAGCAGCCGCCGCAGCGCCGGCAGCAGCCCCAGCAGGGGCCACCGCCCGGGTACGGCTACCCGCAACAGCCCCAGCAGCAGTACGCGCCTCCGCAGCCGCCGCCCCAGCCGCAGCAGCCCCGGCGGCAGCAGCCCCAGCCCCAGCGCCATCAGCCCCAGCAGCGGCCGGCGCCGGAGCCGCGGCCGACCCGGGAGCCCCGCGAGCCGCGTGAGCCGAGGCAGCGCGGCGCCAACCCGATGAAGATCCCCGGGCTCGGCTGCCTCAAGGGCTGTCTGTTCACGATCGTCATCTTCATCGTGGCCGGGTGGCTGATCTGGGAGTTCAGCCCGCTGCAGGGATGGATCGGCACGGGCCGCACCTGGTGGGGCGAGCTCAGCCACTGGTTCAACGAGTTCACCGACTTCGTCGGCGACCTGGGCAGCGGCAACAAGCCCTGATCACGACTCCGCGTTTGTCTGTGGACTTGTCGACATCTGGCGGGTGATTTCCGTCTCCGCGGTGAAGGTTGGCTCTTGGGACGCGTACTTTTGTCGGCAACACGCGTCTGTAGGAGCAGTCTTGGCACGGAAGATCGGCAGCCGGTACACCGCCCACCAGATCCTCGGTCGGGGCAGCGCCGGCACGGTGTGGCTGGGCGAGGGACCCGAGGGGCCCGTCGCCGTCAAGCTGCTGCGCGAGGACCTCGCCTCCGACGAGGAGCTCGTGGGCCGCTTCGTACAGGAGCGCACGGCCCTGCTCGGCCTCGAACACCCGAACGTGGTCTCCGTACGGGACCTCGTGGTCGACGGCAACGACCTCGCGCTGGTCATGGACCTGGTCCGCGGCACCGATCTGCGCACCCGCCTCGAACGCGACCGCAGGCTCGCCCCCGAGGCCGCCGTGGCGATCGTCGCGGACATCGCGGAGGGGCTGGCGGCGGCGCACGCGGCCGGGGTCGTCCACCGGGACGTCAAGCCGGAGAACGTGCTCCTCGACATGCAGGGCCCGCTCGGCCCCGGCGGCTCGCACCGCGCCCTGCTGACCGACTTCGGCATCGCGAAACTCATCGACACCCCGAAGCGGACCCGCGCCACGAAGATCATCGGCACGCCGGACTACCTCGCCCCCGAGATCGTCGAGGGCCTGCCGCCGCGCGCCTCCGTGGACATCTACGCGCTGGCGACCGTCCTGTACGAGCTGCTGGCCGGCTTCACGCCGTTCGGCGGCGGACACCCCGGCGCGGTGCTGCGCCGGCACGTCACGGAGAGCGTCGCCCCACTGCCCGGCATCCCCGACGAACTGTGGCAGCTGATCGTGCAGTGCCTGGCCAAGGGGCCCGCGTCCCGGCTGAGGGCGTCCGAGCTGGCGGCGCGGCTGCGGGAACAGCTGCCCTCGCTGGCCGGAATGCCGCCGCTGGACGTGGACGAACCCGACACGGAGTCCGCGCCGGAGGCGGGCGGCGGAGAGCCGGCCGAGTCCGGTACGGCGTCCCCCGCCCCGTCGGCCGGATCGGCCCCCTCGGGGAGGGTGCGACGGGGCTCCGTCCCGCTCGTCCCCGGCGCGAAACCCGACTCCAACCGTGACACCCATACGTCGATGAGGGTGCCGGCGCCGGACGAGCTCGCGGGCGGTGCGCACGGTACGGCGCGGGTGCCGAGGGCGGCGGGCGCCCCGAGGCCGGGATCCGCACGGAACCGGTCCGCCGCGCGCCGGCGCCGGATCACGCTGGGCGCGGCTGCCGTGGCCGTGGCCGCGGCGGTGGGCATCGGTGCCTGGGCGGCGACCTCGGGCGACGAAGCGGCCACTCCGCGCGAGTCCAGCACCTCGGCCCCGGAATCCCCCTGACCCTCCCTCCTGCCCGCCCCGGGGGCCGCGCGGCCCCCGGGACCCCGCTCCGGCGCTGCTCCGTTGGCGGAGCCGTTACGCTGGAGGCGTGGCAGTCGTCGATGTATCCGAAGAGCTCAAGTCCCTCTCCTCGACCATGGAGTCGATCGAGGCCGTTCTGGACCTCGACAAGCTGAGGGCAGACATCGCCGTGCTCGAGGAGCAGGCGGCCGCGCCGTCCCTGTGGGACAACCCGGATGAGGCGCAGAAGATCACCAGCAAGCTGTCCCACCTCCAGGCCGAGGTGCGGAAGGCGGACACGCTGCGCGGTCGGATCGACGATCTCGCCGTGCTGTTCGAGATGGCCGAGGAGGAGGACGACCCGGACACCCGCGCCGAGGCCGAGTCCGAGCTCACCGCCGTCCGCAAGGCGCTGGACGAGATGGAGGTCCGGACGCTGCTCAGCGGGGAGTACGACTCCCGCGAGGCGCTCGTGAACATCCGCGCCGAGGCGGGCGGCGTCGACGCCGCCGACTTCGCCGAGAAGCTCCAGCGGATGTACCTGCGGTGGGCCGAGCAGAAGGGCTACAAGACCGAGATCTACGAGACGTCGTACGCGGAAGAGGCCGGCATCAAGTCGACCACCTTCGCGGTCCAGGTGCCCTACGCCTACGGCACGCTCTCCGTGGAGCAGGGCACGCACCGGCTCGTGCGCATCTCCCCCTTCGACAACCAGGGGCGTCGGCAGACCTCCTTCGCGGGTGTCGAGATCCTTCCCGTGGTGGAGACCACCGACCACATCGAGATCGACGAGTCCGAGCTGCGGGTGGACGTCTACCGGTCCTCCGGCCCCGGCGGCCAGGGCGTCAACACCACCGACTCGGCGGTGCGCCTCACTCACCTCCCCACCGGCATCGTCGTCTCCTGCCAGAACGAGCGGTCGCAGATCCAGAACAAGGCCTCTGCGATGAACGTCCTCCAGGCCAAGCTGCTCGACCGGCGCCGGCAGGAGGAGCAGGCCAAGATGGACGCGCTCAAGGGCGACGGCGGCAACTCCTGGGGCAACCAGATGCGGTCCTACGTCCTGCACCCGTACCAGATGGTCAAGGACCTCCGCACCGAGTTCGAGGTCGGCAATCCCGAGGCCGTGTTCAACGGTGAGATCGACGGATTTCTCGAGGCCGGAATTCGCTGGCGCAAGCAGCAGGAGAAGTAGGTTTGTCGACAAGGAAATCGCTCCTCGCGCAGGGGCGATTGCCTTTTACGTCACATTCACAGCTCCAACGCCGCACAAAGACCCCCGACTTGGACATTGCGTACGCAACGGCCTTGACGTGCACTTGAAAAATCGGGAGGGTGCGGTGTGGCATGCGTAACTCTGGGGCGCATGTGAACCGGGGGCTTCAGCTACTTCTCAGCTACCTCCGTCGATCACCGCCCCGAGCGCGGCCTATCGACGATCAGCTACTGGGGGTAGCAACCATATGACCAAGAAGACGCGGATCCGGGTCGCGCGCATCGCCGCGGGCGCCGTGATCGCGGCGGGTGCCTCGCTGACGGTCGCCGGGGTCGCCTCGGCCGCCGGCAACGACGGTGGCCTCAGCGGGCTTGTCTCGACCTCGGACGGCGGGGTCACCACGCAGGACGGCGAGGACGACCCCTGCCCGATCGGGGTCTGCACCGACGGTGGCACCACGACGGACGGTGGTACCACCACCGACGGCGGTACCACCACGGACGGCGGCACCACCACCGACGGCGGTACGACCACGGACGGTGGCACCACCACCGACGGCGGCACCACCACGGACGGTGGCACCACCACGGACGGCGGCACCACGACCGACGGCGGTACGACCACGGACGGCGGCACCACCACGGACGGTGGCACGACGACCGACGGTGGCACCACGACCGACGGCGGTACGACCACGGACGGTGGCACCACCACCGACGGCGGTACGACGACCACCGGCGGCAGCACGACCACCGGCGGTTCCACCACGACCGGCGGCAGCAGCTCCACCTCGGGCGGTTCCACCGACGGTGGCTCCACCTCGGGCAGCTCCACCTCCGGTGGGTCCAGCGACGGCGGTTCCACCAGCGGTGGCACCGACACCGACGGCACCTCCACCCAGGAGGAAGGCACCTCCGCGCTGACCGACACCTCGGACTCCACGGACACCTCCGCCCAGGGCGGTGGCGAGGAGCTGGCCGAGACCGGTGCCGGGGAGACCACCTTCCTGATCATCGGCGCTGCCACGATGATCGCCGGCGGTGTCGCCTTCCGCGTGCTGCCGCGTCTCGTCAGTGGCCGGGGCGGGGCCGCTGCCTGACGGTAGCCGTACCCGTACGCCGCGTGCGCGACGTATGCCAGGAAGGGGCCCGGAGCTCACAGCTCCGGGCCCCTTCGGCGTCGTACGGCGGCGCAGGCCGCAGGCGGGCGCCGGGTGCGCGGTTACGCGGTCTGGTGGGCGAGCAGCGCCACCGCCGCCACCAGGACCGCCAGCAGCGCGATCAGCGCCATCGGGTTCAGCCCCGCGAAGAAGTTGTTGGACTCCTGCTGCAGCCGTTCGCGGTTCGCGCGGCACACGGGGCACCGGCCCTCGCTCACGGGCGCCGCGCAGTTAGCGCACACCAGCCGGTCGTACGTCATGCGCTCGCCCTCCTTGCACTGTTCTACGGACACAACGCCCCCGGGTACTCAACGCCTCCGGCAACGCGAACGTTCCCCCTCCACTGTGCCAGGTTCATCCGGGGCCCGCGCGGCTCGTCCGGAGAGCGGGGACACGCAAAGTCCCGTACAAAAGCGCACAAGCGGCCCTCAACCACTCCTGGCGCCTGCGCTTGCGTGCCCGGTTCGCGTATGGTCACGCTCATCTACCCCCGGCGACCCGTGGTGCATCCGTGATCCGATTCGACAACGTCTCCAAGGTCTACCCAAAACAGAGCCATCCCGCTCTCAGGGATGTCTCCCTGGAAGTGGAGAAGGGCGAGTTCGTCTTTCTCGTGGGCTCCTCCGGCTCCGGAAAGTCCACCTTCCTGCGGCTCGTCCTCCGCGAGGAGCGGTGCAGCCATGGCCAGGTGCACGTCCTGGGCAAGGACCTCGCGCGCCTCTCCAACTGGAAGGTGCCACAGATGCGCCGCCAGTTGGGGACGGTCTTCCAGGACTTCCGGCTGCTGCCCAACAAGACGGTGGCGGAGAACGTCGCCTTCGCGCAGGAGGTCATCGGCAAGTCGAAGGGCGAGATCCGCAAGTCCGTGCCGCAGGTGCTCGACCTCGTCGGGCTCGGCGGCAAGGAGGACCGCAGACCCGGTGAGCTCTCCGGTGGTGAGCAGCAGCGGGTGGCCATCGCGCGCGCCTTCGTCAACCGGCCCAAGCTGCTGATCGCGGACGAGCCCACCGGCAACCTCGACCCGCAGACCTCCGTCGGCATCATGAAGCTGCTCGACCGGATCAACCGGACCGGTACGACCGTCGTGATGGCCACGCACGACCAGAACATCGTGGACCAGATGCGCAAGCGCGTCATCGAGCTGGAGAAGGGCCGCCTCGTCCGGGACCAGGCCCGCGGCGTCTACGGCTACCAGCACTGACCGCGACCGTCCACGGAAAGGCCTGAAGAGAACGCCATGCGCGCCCAGTTCGTACTGTCGGAGATCGGTGTCGGTCTCCGCCGCAACCTGACGATGACCTTCGCCGTCATCGTCTCCGTAGCCCTGTCGCTCGCCCTGTTCGGCGGGTCGCTGCTGATGAGCGACCAGGTCAGCACCATGAAGGGCTACTGGTACGACAAGGTCAACGTCTCGATCTTCCTCTGCAACAAGAGCGACGCCGAGTCGGACCCCAACTGCGCCAAGGGTGCGGTCACCGACGACCAGAAGAAGCAGATCAAGTCCGACCTCGGCAAGATGGACGTCGTCCAGGGGGTCACGTACGAGTCGCAGGACGAGGCGTACAAGCACTACAAGGAGCAGTTCGGCGACTCCCCGCTGGCCGCGTCCCTCACGCCGGACCAGATGCAGGAGTCGTACCGGATCAAGCTCAAGGACCCGGAGAAGTACCAGGTCATCGCGACCGCCTTCGACGGCCGGGACGGCGTGCAGTCGGTGCAGGACCAAAAAGGCATCCTGGACAACCTGTTCGGGCTGCTGAACGGCATGAACTGGGCGGCGCGGGCGGTGATGGCGCTGATGCTCGTGGTCGCGCTGATGCTGATCGTCAACACCGTGCGCGTCTCGGCCTTCAGCCGTCGGCGTGAGACCGGGATCATGCGGCTGGTCGGCGCGTCCGGCTTCTACATCCAGGCCCCGTTCATCGCCGAGGCCGCGGTCGCCGGGTTCATCGGCGGCACGGTCGCCTGCGGATTCCTGGTCATCGCCCGGTACTTCATCATCGACCACGGCCTCGCCCTGTCCGAGAAGCTGAACCTGATCAACTTCATCGGCTGGGAAGCCGTACTGACAAAGCTCCCCCTCATCCTGGCGACCAGCCTTCTGATGCCCGCGTTGGCGGCGTTTTTCGCGTTGCGCAAGTACCTGAAGGTGTGACGCACGCCCCGAGGGCCGTACGGTCAACCGACCGTACGGCCCTTCGCGTTCCCCTAGACTCACCGCCATGTCAGGCCGTGACCTGTTCTGTCAGCCCCGCCGTTTCGGCCGCGGGGCCGCCCTGACATTGGTGTTCGCGAGCGTGCTCGTCGCCGGTGCGGCCACCGGGGCGCTGCCCGGTGACGGGCGTCGTACCGCCGCCGGTGAGACACGCGAGGCCGGGCGCTCCGAGGCGGTGACCCGGGCCGCCCAAGAGGCCGCCGCGGTCGGCAAGTCGCCCCTGGAGGCCGCCGAACGCGCGGTCAGCCGCAGCGGGGACCGCTGGGCGGCCGTCTACTCCGCGGGCGAGTACGCGGAGTTCGAGGAGTCCCTCGACGGCCGGTACACCGGCGTCGGCCTGGTGGCGCGGCGCGAGCGGGACGGCAGCATCGAGGTGACCGACGTACGGTCCGGGTCGCCGGCCGCCGCCGCCGGGATTCGAGCGGGCGACCTGCTGCACAGCGTCGACGGGCACCGGGTCGACGGACGTCCGGTCACCGAGGTCGTCTCCTTACTGCGCGGCGACGCCACGGACGCGCCCGCCGGTACGACCGTCACCCTCGGCCTGGAACGTGGCACGCGCGCGTGGACCGAGACCCTGCGGCGGGCCGAGCTGTCCACGGACTCCGTCACCGTCCGCCGGCTCGCCGACGGCGCGACCGTCATCCGGATCGCCGCGTTCACCAAGGGCGTCGGGGACGACGTCCGCACCGCCGTCGAGCAGGCTCCGGCCGGCGCCGGGATCGTCCTCGACCTGCGCGGCAACTCCGGCGGACTGGTCACCGAGGCCACCGCCACCGCCTCCGTCTTCCTCGACGGCGGCCTGGTCGCCACCTACGACGTCGACGGCGCCGAACGCGCCCTGCACGCCGAGCCCGGCGGCGACACCACCCGGCCCCTCGTCGCGCTCGTCGACGGCGGCACGATGAGCGCGGCCGAGCTGCTCACCGGTGCCCTCCAGGACCGCGGCAGGGCGGTCGTCGTGGGCTCCCGCACCTTCGGCAAGGGCTCGGTCCAGATGCCGACCCGCCTCCCCGACGGCTCCGTCGCCGAACTCACCGTCGGCCACTACCGCACCCCCTCCGGCCGCACGGTCGACGGCAAGGGCATCACCCCGGACCTGGAGACCACGGACGAGGTGCTGGAGCGGGCGGAGACGGTACTGGGCGGCCTGGGCGACGCGTCCTGACCTGCCTCTCGTCCGCCGGTGTGTAATCGGCTTTCCCACCGGGCCCCTCCAGGTGCGAAAATGGCGGGACTATGAGTAAGGGAATGTACGTACCGAAGGAGTCCCAGCCCAAGCAGGGCGGGACGGCCGCCAAGGCCAGGGATGGCGAGAAGGGCGGCAAGCGCAAGATCGTCGCGCAGAACAAGAAGGCCCGGCACGACTACGCGATCGTCGACACCTACGAGGCCGGGATCGTGCTGATGGGCACCGAGGTGAAGTCGCTGCGCGAGGGGCGGACGTCGCTGACCGACGGCTTCGTCCAGATCGACGGCGGTGAGGCGTGGCTGCACAACGCCCACATCCCCGAGTACCACCAGGGCAGCTGGACCAACCACTCCGCGCGCCGCAAGCGCAAGCTGCTGCTGCACCGCGAGGAGATCGACAAGCTGGCGGCCACCTCGCAGGAGACGGGGCACACGATCGTGCCGCTCGCCCTGTACTTCAGGGACGGCCGGGCGAAGGCCGAGATCGCGCTCGCGCGAGGAAAGAAGGAGTACGACAAGCGGCAGACCCTGCGCGAGCAGCAGGACCGCCGGGAGTCGGACCGCGTGATCGCGGCGGCGAAGCGTAAACAGCGGGCCGTGTAGCCCGGCCGTGCGGCCCAGCGGGAATGCGGTGGCATCGGCGGGCGTTGGTCACGTACGATGGCACTTGCACCCCACGCAGGGGTGCAATGCTTGAAAACAAAACATGGGGATGATCGGTTTCGACAGCGGCTGTCGAAGCAGGGGAAGCGTGTCGAGGAAGCGGCAATGATCTCGTAAACCATATGTCGCAAAAAATAATCGCCAATACCAAGAGCGATTCCCAGTCCTACGCCCTCGCTGCCTAATAAGCAGTGAGTGTAGGACCCATATGGGTGTCAGCCCGGAAGTGTTCCCGATCCGGATCCTGGCATAATCTAGGGGACTAAACCATCGAGCCCGGTCACGGGGTTCGATGGGAAACCAAACAGTGGCTGGGCCCGTCGGCGACTTGTTCGCGTGATCGCCGGGGCCGAGAAAATCACAGCGAACTGCACACGGAGAAGCCCTGATTCTGCACCGTTGGACGCGGGTTCGATTCCCGCCATCTCCACTCACCCCATGTGGGCGAAGGCCCCGTCGCGAACTGCGGCGGGGCCTTCGTGCTGTCCGCGGCCCCGGTCCGGTTGCGATCACGGTTTCTTCACGATCGCTACGAAAACTATTGTCCTGAACCCGTCAGGTGTGCGTATGGTGAGCGCCGCACCCGGCGGAGCCGACCACTCCGCGATCGGGCGCGACGACAGGCGACCGGGGGGATTCCGTCGCCACGGGGAGAGACAGACCGTTTGTCATGCCGCGAGCCGGCTCTTCACGCATGCCCTTCAGCGCGGGCGCCCCCGGGTTGCCCACATGCGATGAAAGGGATGCCTCCTTGCGCCCCAGACGAGGGTTCATCAGGCCTGGATCAGCACGGTCCGGGCCACTCACCACCGCCTTGACCACCGCCGTGGCAGCGGCCCTGCTCGGCGGACTGGCCGTACAGCCGGACCTGCTCGGCCGGTACGCCGCCGCCGACATGGCCACGGCGGCCGACAGCGGCGACAGTTACGACGGCTTCGACGCGACGGCGGCCGAGCAGCTTCGGCAGGACCAGTGCCTTATGGCCGACGTGCTGCGGCTGGGCGGCCGGACCATGTTCGGCGTCGCGCAGGACGGCCTCAACCAGACCCCGGAGAAACTGCACACGGCGGCGAACCGCGAGTACTGGGAGACGACTCCGCTCTCCCAGGCGTTCGAGCAGGACAGGGACCTCCTGGACGCGGAGGCTGACGCGCGCGGGGTGCGCCGCAGTTCCTGGCAGAAGCCGCTCACCGGCCTGTCCTACCCCCCTGTCTTCAAGAGCGTCACCGACTTCACCTGGCCCCCGGGAACCAGCGGGGACGACGGCGAGGACTTCTTCAGCCGGACCGGTCTGCCCCAGTGGTCCGGCGCCCAGTGGTGGCGGGCGGAGGGCGACTTCTACGAGGACCCGACCCCGGAGGCCGATGCCGCCACGCTCAAGGCCGTCAAGGATCTCGGCTACCCGCTCTACGGCGAGGTCCCGGACCCGAGCCTGCCCTCGACCCAGTGGCAGCAGCAGTACGCCGAGCACCAGGACTACGACCGCCTGGTGAACCGGAGCCTCCAGCCGACGTCCGCGGACAACGCCCGGCTGTTCCTGTCGTACGGCGGGTTCCCGCGCAGCGCGCCCGAACCCGGCAGCCTGGAGTACCGGCTGGCCGTGGAGGACCTGAAGTCCCGGTTCGCGTCCTGCGCCTGGCGTGGGCCGATCGACCCGAACAAGGTCCTCGGCAAGGAGGTCGCCGCCGCCTCGGCGGAGTGGCAGCAGGAGGTCGCCGGTCAGGCGGCCCAGCGCAACCAGATCCTCAACGCCAACCGTGACACGGTGAAGGCGCTGACCACCGGTGCCACGGCGCTCGGCGAGATGCTCGGGCAGTCGTGGATCGCCGATCACCTCACCCGCTGGCAGGACTACTGGTCCGCCGGCGGCCCCGGCTGGATCGGTGACAGCCCGTTCGTGGTGCACGCCCACGGGGCCACGGACAAGTGCCTGGAGGTGGGCGGCGCCAGCAAGGTCAACGGCACGGCCGTGCAGCTCTACACCTGCAACGGCGGCGTCGGCCAGAAGTGGCAGATCTCCGGCGACCACCTGGTCAACACCAACTCGGGCAAGTGCCTGACGGTCAAGGGCGGTGCGAGCGCCAACGGCACGGCCGTGCAGATCGCCACCTGCGGCAGCTTCGTCTCCCAGAACTGGGAGTACGGCACGCACGGCACGAGCCGGCTGTACAACCCGGCCACCGGCAACTGCCTCGACCTGGCGGACTACACCAACAGCCGTGACGGGCGGATGTGGGACTGCACGGGCAAGGCCCCGCAGCAGTTCGACGTCGTGCCCTCCGGTCACAACGGCACCGACGACCTCGACTACCCGACCAAGGCGCAGTTCGACAAGGCGAAGAAGGGCGTCACGGACGCCCAGGCCGAGGCGAAGAAGCAGCTGGACCTGCTGAAGGCGCAGGCCGCCGCCGCGAAGAAGGCGGCGACCGACACGGACACCGCCACGCAGGCCGCCTACGCCATCGCCGACAAGGCGGGTGCCCCGCGGGGCCGCGCGCTGCTCGTCGGCCAGCAGAAGGCGCAGGTCACGAAGGCGTCGTCCGCTGCCCTGGAGGCGCTGGCCAAGGCCGGTGACACGGCGTACGCGGCGACCAAGGCCGCTGCCGGGGACAGCGCGACGATCGCGGCGCGTGCGGTGACGCAGGCGGCGCAGTCGAAGGCGGCGTTCCGTACGGCTGCCGCGAACGAGGCGCGTGCGCAGGCGAAGGCCGCCGCGGATGCCGCCGCCGTACAGGCGCAGACGGCGAAGGCCGCCCGCGACCTGGCGAAGACGAAGCTGGCCGAGACGCAGAAGGCGGAGGCCGCCGCGAAGGCCGCCGCCGCCACCGCGCACGCCAAGCGGCTGGAGGCGGAGGCGGAGGAGGCCACGGCGAAGGCGGAGAAGGAGACCGCCGCCGCGAAGCAGGCCGAGGCCGCGCAGCACAAGCAGAACGCCCAGGGCTACGCGAGTGCCGCCACCGAGGCCAAGGGCCGGGCGGAGACCGCCGAAGGCACCGCCCGCTCCAAGCGGCAGGACGCCGAGGCCGCCCGGGACCGGGCCAAGGGCAAGCGGGACGACGCCTGGGACGCCGAGAGCAAGGCCAACGCCGCCCGCGCCAAGGCCGACGCCAAGGACGCCTACGCCGAGGCCCACAACTCCGACGCCGACGCGCAGGACTCCCGTGCCGCGGCGAACGAGGCCGACGCGGCGGCCGACGCCGCGGAATCCGCGGCGGCCTCGGCGCGCGCCGAGGCGAACGCGGCGACGCAGGCCGCGGCCGACGCGGACGCCGCCGCCACGCGCGCGGAGGCCGCCGCCAAGCGGGCCCGCTCCGCCTCCGACGAGGCGCAGGCCGCGAAGCTGAAGGCGGACGCCGCCGTACGCACGGCGACCAGCGCGGCAGCGGATGCCATCAAGGCCTCCCAGGCCGCCGCCTCCGCCGCCCAGACCGCCGTGAAGCTGGCGGACGACGCGGAGAAGGACGCGGCGAACGCCAAGGCCCAGGCCGACGCGGCCAAGGCCGAGGCGGCCAAGGCGATCGCCGGTGCGGCCGACGCCGCCGGGCACGCCTACACCACCGCGCAGGCGGCCGAGGACGCCGGCAACGCGGCCCAGCAGGTGGCCGCTCCGGCGAACGACGCGATCCAGCTCGGCTCGCCGTATGTCACCACCGACTCGGCGGCCGGTCTCGTCGTCCTGACGGGGCAGTCGTCGAAGACGATCGCCGAGCAGCAGCGGGCCGTGGCGGAGGCGCATGCCGTCAACGCGCAGAAGAACGCCGACCAGGCGGCCAGCCTCGCCGCCGCGGCGACCGGTGACGCGAAGGCGGCCTACACGCTGGCCGCCGAGGCTGCCGGGTTCGCGGCTGCCGCCCGTAAGTCGGCGAAGGAGGCGCTGGGTTACGCCGCCGAGGCGGCAACCTACGCGGCCGACGCGCAGGCGTCGCTGGCCCGCACCATCGGCTACGACCAGCAGGCCACCGAGGACGCGGCCGCCGCCGACAAGGCCGCCGGCCGTGCCGAGGGCTACGCCGCCGACGCCCGCTCCTCCGCCGACCAGGCGGCCCTGGACGCCGAAGCCGCCCGCACGGCGGCCTCCGAGGCAGAACAGGCCGCCAAGGACGCCCGCGCCGCGGCCGACCGAGCCGACGCCGAAGCCACCGCGGCCGAACAAGCGGCCAAGGACGCCCAGAAGTACGCGGATTCCGCACAGCAGGCGGCCGACTCGGCCGAGCGGAAGGAAGCGAACGGGCAGGTACAGGCGGGCGCCGGAACCGGTGTCGGCGGTGTCTTCTACATCATCGACAAGATGACCGACGCGGCACCGGCCAAGCAGCTCAACGAGTGCACGTACACGCTGCAGGGCTGCACGGTGACCTACGAGCTTCACCTCGACGTCACGGTCAGCTACTACTTCTGTGTCAACCCGGACGTTCCCGCCACGGAGTCCGGCTGCCCGCAGGAGGACACGGTCTTCCTCAAGACCGAGGTCCTCAGGAACCAGAAGCAGGAGTGGACCCACCACTTCAGCGCGGGTGACATCACCCGGCTCGGCTGGCAGGCCCTCTTCGGCGACACGCTCGGCGCGGTCCTGTACGAGGTCGTGCTGGGCGACGCGGTCCGCTGCTACCACGGCGACGCGGCCGGCTGCGCCTGGTTCGCGTCCAACTTCATCCCGGGCAAGGCCTTCGAGAAGGTCGCCGAGGGGATCCGAGCCCTCGACGCCGCCCTGAAGACCGGGGTAGGGGTCACCGACGCGTACAAGGCGCTGAAGGCGCTGGACCTGTCGGCCGACACGCTCGCCGACCTGGAGCGCACGGTCAACGCGTTCGAGGACGTCGCCGCCTCCTGCAAGATCAACAGTTTCCCCGGCGACACCGTGGTGCTGATGGCGGACGGCTCCCACAAGGCGATCCGTGACGTGCGCGTGGGCGACCTCGTGCTGGCCACCGACCCCGGGACGGACCGGCGGAGCGGGCAGCGGGTCACGGCCACCTTCCGGCACGACGCGCCGCACCTGAACGTCGTCGGGTTCACCGACGGCACGACAGTGACCAGCACTCCGGGACACCGGGTGTACACCGAGAACCAGGGCTGGACGTTCGTGTCCGCGCTGCGCCCCGGTGACGCGGTCCGCGCCGCGGACGGGCCCCCGCGCATCGTGGCCGGGCTGCGGATCCAGGGCGGCGACGAGGCGCGCACGGTGTACGACCTGACCGTCGGCGAGACGCACACGTTCTACGTGGGCACCCAGGGCGCCGGCTCCCGGGACGTGCTCGTCCACAACTGCTACAACCTGTCGGACGAGGCGCTGTTCCCGGAAACGGGAGCCCACACGCGCAGGGACCACATCGGCAAGACGCGCGACGAGGCGGAGCGGATCGCCGCGTCCAAGGACAGCCGCACCAACACGGTCTGGGCAAGCGACGACATCGCGCAGCAGGCCATCGACCGGGTGGTCTCCGACTGGTTCTACCCGGGAGGCAAGCGCAGCGCGAAGGAGTTCGACAAGCTCATCAACTGGATCAACAAGAAGGGCAAGTGGAGGAACGAGCCCTACTTCAAGATCACCGGGAGCTGGGACAAGTACCCTTCGCTGGGCACGATGTACAAGGCGGACCGCTCGACGCCCGCCGCCGTCGGGAACGACGTGGTCATCCTGCTCAAGCGGAACCCCGGCAAGAGCGGACACGGAGGCTTCCTCATCTACACGGCCTACCCGGTCTAGTCCGCCGACTCCTTTCCACACCCACGGCCCGCTCCTCCCCCGACGGGGAGGGGCGGGCCGCTCCGATCGACGGACGGAACGAGACAGTCACCATGACCCGACGACGTGACCGTTACATCGAGCTGTACGACGGGGACTTCGGCCTGAGCGGAGTCACCGAGTGCCTCACGGCCCCGGGGGCCGCGCCGCCGCTCGACGTGGTAGCGGCACGAGCGGCGGAGGCCGGCGGGGAGTACGCGCGCGACCTGGGCCGGGAGGTGCGGGCGCTGTGCGACTCGCCGCTGTCCGACGACCGGCTCCGCGCCCTGTTGCTGGCCGCGACCCGGCGGACCTTCGACCCCGTCGGGCACGGGTCCGGCGCCCGCGACTGGCTGCGGCGCGTCGCGGAGGTGTGCGACGCGCGCGGGGAACGCCCGCAGGCCGGCACCACTCGCACCGGGGATCCCGGCACCGGCCGGGACGAGCTCCGTGCCGCCGTCCTGGCCGAACTGCGGACGGCGGCGGACGACCTGGCACACACCGTGGACACGAGCGACGCGCCCGTGTCCGACCTGGTGCCCGCTCTCGCACAGGTAGTCGCCGAGGCCGACGCGGACCTCGGGCTCAGGCTCCTGCTCAGGGTCCTCAAGGTGTACTCCGTACCGGTCTCCCTGGGGCAGTACGACCGTCTGTGGGCCCTCGGCGACGGCCTGGGCTACAGCTGGCCACTCGTCGTCGACGGCCTGAACGTCCGCTGGCCGCCCTTCGACGACCCGGTCGCCACCCGGCCGCGGTTCGACGACGACTTCGGGTTCTCCGCCCTCACCGCCGTCGTGGAGCGGGCCTACGGAGAGGAGGAGACTTCCTGGGACGTCGTGCGCCGAGCCGTCGCCGCCGACCCGGACGTGCCGGGCGCCCAGGCCTTCCTGCTGCTCCAGGACGTGTCGCGGCTGCTGGACTCGGCGCTTTCCGGCGAGGCGGCCGCCGCGCTGTGGCGGGCGGCGACCGGCCGTGACCATGACCTCGGCCCGGACGGCGTCGACGGCCGGGACTGGTTGCGCCGGATCGGGGACGCGTGCGTCGAGCGGCTGCGCACGCTGCGGCCGGGCTTCACACCGGCCCCGCCGGCCGAGGCCCCGATGGGGGAGGCGGACGCGGTGCTCCGGGAACTGCACGACCTCGCGCCCGCCCTGGACGCCGTGCCCGGTGTCGTGCCCGCCCTGGAGGAGGTGTGCGCGCGGGTCGACCCCGACCTCGGCTTCAGGCTCGTCCTCCGCATTCTGCGGGCCTGCTCGGTGCCCCTCACCGGGGAGCGCTACGCACGCTACATCGCGCTCGGCGAACGGCTCGGACTCGGCGCCGACCTCGTCGGTGAGGTCGAGCGCCTCGTCCGGCTCGGCTGAACCCCGCCGCGCGTCAGGCGGGACGCGGCGCCGTGCTCGCCCGCCCCGTAAGCTCCGGCGGCAGCAGTGTCGTCTCCGGTACGACATCCCCCGCCAGCTTCGACATCAGCAGTTCCACCGCCCGCTCGCCCACCTCCGCCGACGGCAGGGCGACGGAGGTGACGTCGAGGGACTCGGCCAGTTCGTCCGGGCAGATCGCGGTGACCGACAGGTCGTCCGGGACGCGTAACCCCAGGTGCTCGAAGGCGTCGATCAGGGGTTCCAGGACTGCCTCGTTGTGGACGACCACGCCGGTCAACGCCGGTTGCTCGTGCAGGAGTTTTTCCGCGACCTGGCGTGCCGCCGCGGGTGTCGCCTCGCAGGGGTGGACCGCGGAGGCGAGTCCGGCGCGGTCGGCGGCGGCCGTGAAGCCCTGGACCACGCGCTGGGCGAAGGCGGTCCCCCGGACGTAGACCTCCGGCGGTGAGCCCACCAGCGCCACCACCCGGTGTCCGAGCCCCGCCAGATGCTCCACGCAGCGCTCTCCCGCCGCCCGGAAGTCGAGGTCGATGCAGGTCAGACCGGTGGAGTCGCGCGGGAAGCCGATCATCACGGACGGCCGGCCGAGGGAGCGGAGGAGGGGGAGGCGGGGGTCGTGGAGCTGGACGTCCATCAGGATCAGGGCGTCGACCAGGGCCGCGTCCGTGACCCGTCGCAGGCCGTCCTCGCCCTCCTCCTGGGTGAGGAGCAGTACGTCGTGGTCGTGGCGGCGGGCGGCCGTCACCACCGACACCGCGAACTGCATGACGACCGGGACGTGGATGCCGGCCCGTAGGGGGACCACAAGGGCCAGGACGTTGGAGCGGCTGCTGGCCAGGGCGCGGGCGCCCGCGTGCGGGCGGTAGCCCAGCTCGCGGGCGGCCGCCTCGACCCGCTGCCGGGTCGCCGCGGAGATCGGCCGCTTGCCGCTGAGCGCGTACGACACCGTGCTGGGGGAGACCCCGGCCCGCCGCGCCACATCCGTGATCTTCACCATCACACCGGCTCCGGGACGTCCAGCGTCAGGAACCCGGTGCCCGCCGCGGCCCGCGCGAGCCGGTCCCCGGCCGCCAGCGCCCACGGGGCCGCCGGCTCGCTCGCCGACGCCCGCAGCGTGTCCCCTTCCCGTACGACCGTGAAGAGCGTGTCGCCGACCCGTACCGTGACCTGCGCGCCACGCTCCAGGCCGTACGTCCGCAGGGTGACGCCGTCGGCGTGCTCGTAGTCGGGCCGGTCGGCGTGCGCGCCCACCGGGAGCACCGCGCCCGGCCGCACCAGCAGCGGCACACTGAGGAACCCGTGCCGTTCGCGCACCCAGCGCGGCCCGGTGACCGTACGGCCGGTGAGGTAGTGGGTCCAGGTGCCCTCGGGGACGTAGTACGTGACCTCGCCCGAGTCGCTGAAGACCGGCGCGACCAGGAGGTCGGGGCCCAGCAGGTACTGGCGTTCCAGGTACGCGCACCCGGGGTCGTCCGGGAACTCCAGGACCATCGCCCGCATCATCGGCACCCCCTCCTCGTGGGCGATGCGCGCGGCCTCGTAGAGGTAGGGCATGAGGCGCAGCTTCAGTCGGGTGAAGTGGCGCAGGACGTCCACGGACTCGTCGTCGAACAGCCAGGGCACGCGGTAGGAGGAGCTGCCGTGCAGACGGCTGTGGGAGGACAGCAGGCCGAAGGCCATCCAGCGTTTGAACAGCGCGGGTGTCGGGGTGCCTTCGAAGCCGCCCATGTCGTGGCTCCAGAAGCCGAAGCCGGACAGGCCGAGGGAGAGGCCGCCGCGCAGGGACTCCGCCATCGACTCGTAGGTCGCCTCGCAGTCGCCGCCCCAGTGGACGGGGAACTTCTGGCTGCCGGTCGTCGCCGAGCGGGCGAAGAGCACGGCCTCGCCCTCGCCGCGGTGTTTGCGCAGCACGTCGAAGACCGTGCGGTTGTAGAGGTAGGTGTAGTAGTTGTGCATCCGCTCCGGGTCGGAGCCGTCGGACCACTCCACGTCGAGGGGGACGCGCTCGCCGAAGTCGGTCTTGAAGCAGTCGACGCCCTGGGCCAGCAGCGCCTCCAGTTTGCCGGCGTACCAGTCGCGGGCCGCGGGGCTGGTGAAGTCGACCAGGGCCATGCCGGGTTGCCACAGGTCCCACTGCCAGACGCTGCCGTCGGGGCGGCGCAGGAGATGGCCGAGTTCCCTGCCCTCCGCGAAGAGGGGGGAGCGTTGCGCGATGTACGGGTTGATCCAGACGCAGACGTGCAGGCCCTTGGCCTTCAGCCGGGCCAGCATGCCCTCCGGGTCGGGGAAGACACGCGGATCCCAGCGGAAGTCGCACCAGTTGTGCTCGCGCATCCAGAAGCAGTCGAAGTGCAGGACGGACAGCGGCAGTTCGCGCTCCCGCATGCCCTCGATGAAGGAGGTGACCGTCTCCTCGTCGTAGGAGGTGGTGAAGGACGTCGACAGCCACAGGCCGAAGGACCAGGCGGGCGGGAGCGCCGGGCGGCCGGTGAGGGCCGTGTATCTGCGGAGGATCTCCTTCGGGGTCGGGCCGTGGATGACGTAGTACGTCAACTGCTGTGTCTCCGCGCTGAACTGCACCCGGGACACGGTCTCGGAGCCGACCTCGAAGCTGACCTTGCCGGGGTGGTCGACGAAGACGCCGTAGCCCGCGTCGGTGAGGTAGAACGGGACGTTCTTGTAAGCCTGTTCGGTGGCCGTGCCGCCGTCGGCGTTCCAGATGTCGACGACCTGGCCGTTCCTGACCAGCGGGCCGAAGCGTTCGCCGAGGCCGTAGACGGCGGTCCCCACCCCGAGGCCCAGCTGCTCGCGCAGGTAGTGGCCGCCGGTCGTCGCGTCGGTCATGATGCCCATGCCCTTGGGGCCCGAGGTGGTGAGGGTGCGGCCGTGGGCGAGGAAGTCCACCTGCCAGGGGCCGGAGCGGCTCACCCGGAGAGACAGCGCGCCGGAGGTGAGGGTCGCGTGACGGTCGTCGTGGGAGAGCTGGGCGGAGCACTCCTGCCCGGTCAGCTCGAAAACCGGCTCGCGCGGGCGGTCGCCCGTGAAGTGGGTGAGGGGCACGCCGATGACGTCGGGCATCGGGGTGTGCGCGGTGATCGTCATGACCGGTCCCCTCAGCAGGTCGCCGCGGTGGCGGACCGGGCGGGTCGGCGCGTGGATCTCCAGCGCGCCGCCGTCCGTCCCGGTGACGTCGAGGGCCTGGGCCGGGTGGGCGGCGGTGACTCCTTCGCGCAGCAGCCAGTAACCGTCTGAGAACTTCAAGGGGTCTCCTTACTTCACCGCGCCCACGGCGATGCCGCGGGTGAGCGTGCGCTGGAAGACGAGGAAGAAGACGAGGGCGGGGAGCACACCGAGCAGGGCCGCCGCGTTGGTCATGGTGGCGTCCATCAGCCGCTGGCCCTGGAGGACGCCGAGGGCCACCGACACCGTCTGGTTGTCGTTGGAGATCAGCATGACCAGCGGGAGCAGGAACTCGTTCCAGGTCCAGACGAAGAAGAAGACGAGGAGCACGCCGATCGTGGGGCGGCTGACCGGGACGACGATCCGCCACAGCACCTGCCACTTGTTCGCACCGTCGACGCGGGCCGCCTCGATGATCTCCCTGGGGAAGTGGCCGAGCACGGACGAGAGCAGATACGTGCCGAAGGCCGTCTGGATCACCGTGAAGACGATGATCACGCTGAGCCGGGTGTCGTAGAGGCCGGCTTCCTTGCTGAGGTAGTAGACGGGGTAGACCAGCGCCTCCTGCGGGAGCATGTTCGCGAGGACGAAGAACGCCAGGACCCAGGTGCGTCCCCTGATCCTTCCGATGCCGATCGCGTAGGCGTTCAGGACGGAGAGGACCACGGCGCCGACCGCCACCGAGCCGCTGATCAGCACCGAGTTGAGCAGCTTCTGCGTGTAGTCGACGCGTTGCCAGAAGTCCTTCAGGCCCTCCAGGTAGAGGCCGTCGGGGAGGCTGAGGGGGCCGCTGCGCGCGTACTCGGCCGGGGACTTGACCGCGTTCACCGCGACGATCAGGAACGGTACGACCATGAAGAGGGCGGCGAGACAGAGGGCGATCAGGACCGGGTAACGGCGTAGGGCGGTCATGTCCGCTCTCCGTCCTGCGCGCGGGCCTGGAGTCGCAGTCCTACGACGGACAGGGCGAGGATGAGCACGGTGAGCACCGTGGAGATCGCCGCGCCGTAGCCGACCTGGGTCTTCTCGAAGAAGGTGGTGAAGGAGAAATAGGAGGGGACGTCCGTCGCGCCGCCGGGACCGCCCTTCGTCAGGACGTACACCGCGCCGAACACCTTCAGCGCGGCGATCGTGCACCAGGTCAGGACGACCTGGATCTCCGGGCGGAGCTGCGGCAGCGTGATGTGCCGGAAGCGGCGCCACCAGCCGGCGCCGTCCAGTTCGGCCGCCTCGTGCAGCTGCGGGTCGACGCGCTGGAGCCCCGCCATGAAGACGACGAGCGGGAAGCCGAGCTGCACCCACACCATCACGCCCATCACGCTGTAGAGGGCGAAGTCGGGGTCGCCGAGCCAGTCCTGCCGCCATCCGCCGAGCCCGATCGCCTTGAGGAACGCGTTCAGGGAGCCGTTGTCGGGGGCGAGGATCCAGCTCCAGACGATGCCGGCGACCGCGATCGGCAGCACCTGGGGGAGGTAGAAGCAGGCCCGCAGCACGGCGGTGATCCGGGCGCCGAAGTGCCTGCCGACGTGGTCGAACAGGGCGGCGGCCAGGACCAGTCCGAGCGCCGTCGGGACGGCCGCCATCGCGACGACCATGAACAGGCTGTGCCGGAACGACTCCCAGAACTCCGCATCGTCCAGCAGCTCACGGTAGTTGGCGAGCCCGGACCACTCCGGGCCGCCCACCCCCTGCCAGTCGGTGAAGCTCACATACGTGTTCATCAGGAACGGGACGACGACCACGGCGAGGAAGGCCAGGGCGCCCGGGAGCAGGAACAGGGCGTACGAGTCTCGGGTGCCGCGCACCCTCATGACTTCGGTACGCCCTTGTCGTACGCCTCCTGGAGATGGTCGAGGTAGGCGTCGGTCTTCTCGCTGCCGGTGATCAGCTTCTGGGTCTCGGAGACGAGGACGTCGTAGAAGCCGGGGACAGGCCAGTCCGGGTAGAAGGCGAGACCGTCGCGGCCGGACACCGTGTTGAAGTCGGTGATCAGTTTCTTCGCCTTGGGGTCGGTGATGGCGCTCGGGTCGGCCGCGACCGGGACCCCGCCCTTGTCGCCGAGCAGGTTCTGGATCTTCTTCGACAGGGTGATGTCGATGAAGTCGTACGCGAGCTCCTTGTTGCCGGCGCTCTTGGGGACGACCCAGAGGTTGCCGCCGGAGCCGAGGGTGAGGTCGGAGCCGGGCCACAGGGTGGTGCCCCAGTCGAACGCCGCCTCGTCCTGGAAACGGCCGTACCACCAGCTGCCGGAGAACAGGATCGGCGCCTTGCCCTGGAGGAAGGAGAGACCGGCCTGCTCGGCGGTGGCGCCGCTGGTGCTCTTGGCGATGTACCCCTTCTTCACCCAGTCGGCGAAGGTGTCCGCCGCGTAGGTCCAGGCCGTGTCGTGGAAGTCGGTCTTCCCCTGGTACAGCTCGTAGGAGTCGACCCAGGCGCGGTCGGCCTTCGAGAGGGCGAGCTGGTAGAGGTACTGGTGGGCGAGGTACTCGGCGCCGGAGCTGGCCAGCGGGGTGATGTCGTTCTCGGTGAACGTGTCCATCGCGGCGACCAGGTCGTCGAACGTCTTCGGCTCGGCGATCTTGTACTTCGCGAAGAGATCCTTGTTGAAGTAGACCATCGTGTACTCGGCGTAGTCGGTCACGCCGTACCACTTGCCGGAGCCCATGACACCGTTGTCGTCGTACTGGCTCGTGGTGCGTACGCCCGCCCCGGTCAGTTTGTCCCAGCCGCGTTTCGTCGCCTCGGCGGTCAGGTCGGTCAGCAGGCCCTGCTTGGAGAGCAGTCCGGCCGTCGCGTTGCCCTTGTTGTACTCCATGAGGTCGGGGGCGTCGGAGGAGTTCAGGACCATCGGGGCGGTCTTCTGGATCTGCTCGAAGCTCTTCTCCTCGAACTTCACCTCCACACCCGGGTGCGTGGCCTCGAACTCCTTGATCGCCGCCGCCCAGGCCACGCCCATCGCGCTGTTCGGGGCCTCGTAGTGCCACAGCCGCAGGGTCTTGGCATCGGACGAGCCGCCGCCGTCCGAGCCACCGCAGGAGGCCAGTAGCAGGGCGCCCGTCAGGGCCGCCGCCGCACTCGCCACCGCGCGCTTTCTTGCCGTCAACATCCTTTGCCTCCGGGGGAGTTCGGATGGTTCTTCGGGCAGGAACGGTCGTCACGCGGGTTCGGCGACTCGGCCGGCGGGTGGCCGTCGAATCGATTCGATGCGTGACGTCGAAGCGCTTCGACGGGGGAAGGTATGTGGCTGCTGTGACCGCGTCAATGGGGCGTGCGGGAAACGGCGGCCAGGAGCAGGGCGATGGCCGAGGCCGCGAGCGGCACGGTGAATCCGGCCCCGGGGGAGAGGTGCTCCACGACCCGTCCGGCCGTCGCGCTGCCGGCCGCGATGCCGCCGAGCAGGCCCGTCACCGCCAGCGTCATGCCCTCGTTGAGGCGGCCCCCGGGGGTGCGTTCCTGGACCAGGGCCATGGTGGTGACCATGGTCGGGGCGGTCGCCGTGCCGGCCACCAGCAGCGCGCCGGCCAGGAGGGGGAGCGAGCCGAGGGCGGTCGCGGCGAGGAGGGGGAGGGTGAGCAGGGCGGTCATCGCGGCCACGCACCACGGGTGCCGGCGCGCCGCCGGGCCCGACGGCCTTCTCGCCCCGTACACCAGACCGGCCGCGCAGGAACCGGCCGCCTGGAGCGCGAGGACGACTCCGGCGGCGGTGCGGTGTCCGTGCTCGTCGGCGAAGGCGATCGTGGCGATCTCCGTCGCGCCGAACACGGCCCCCAGGGCGAGACAGCAGACGAGGAGGGGAGGGAAGCCGGGGGCGCGCAGCGGGGATCCCGTGTGGGTGCCCGGGCGCGGGGGCGGTTCGGTCGCGCGCTGGGCGGTGAACAGGAGCATGCCGGTCACCAGCAGTGTCACGCCGGCCAGGGTGCCCGCCTCCGGGAAGAACGCGCCGCACAGGAAGGCCGCGAGGGCGGGACCCACCATGAAGCACAGTTCGTCGGCGGCCTGTTCGAGGGAGTTCGCGGTGTGCAGGGCGGCCGGGGCGCCGTGCAGGAGGTGGTTCCAGCGGGCGCGCGACATCCCGCCGGTGTTGGGGGTCGTCGCGGTGGCGGCGTAGGCGGCGAACAGGGTCCAGTCCGGGGCGCCCCGGCGGACGCAGAGCACCAGGGCGAGACCGCCGAGCGCGGCGAGCAACGTCGCCGGTACGGCGACCCGGGCCTGGCCGTACCGGTCCACGAGGCGGGCCGTCCAGGGCGCGACCAGGGCGGTCGCCGCGAGTCCGGTCGCGGTGACGGCGCCGGCGAGGGCGTACGACCCCCGGGTACCGGCGATCATCATGACCGCGCTCACGCCGAACATGCCCGCGGGGAGGCGGGCCAGGAGGCTGCCGGCGGCGAAGGCGCGGGCGCCGGGGAGGGCGAGGATGCGGCGGTAGGGGCCGGGTGGGCGGCGGGACGGCATGGGGGAAACCGTCCCCCGGGGGTGATCAGGGGGTCCAACACCTGTTCGGGGCCGATTCACGCGTCCTGGTTGTAAGTTGCGGCCATGTCTGCCGACCTCGACCCCCGACTCCTGCGCGCCTTTCTCGCCGTCGCCGAGGAGTTGCACTTCACCCGGGCCGCCGCCCGGCTGTACGTCGCCCAGCAGGCGCTCAGCCGGGATGTCCGGCGGCTGGAGCGGGAGTTGGGGACCGAGCTGTTCGTACGGACCACCCGGCAGGTGACGCCGACGGCCGACGGGGAGCGGCTGGTGCCCTACGCGCGCCGGGTGCTGCGGGCGCAGGAGGAACTGCTCGCCGCGTTCGGGCCGCCCCGCCCGCTCCTTGTGGACCTCAACTCGCCGGGCCTGGCCACCGGGCGGCGCGTGCTGCACCGGGCCCGTGAACTCGCCCCCGGACTGGAGCTGATGGCCCGCTACGAGAGCGGGCTCACGGGAGCGGCGGCCGAGATCCTCGCGGGTCGGCTCGACGCGTCCTTCGGGCGGTACGCGGGGCTGGCGCCGGCGTTGCGGGGCCGGCTGGAGCAGCAGTTGGTGCGCTACGAGCCGATGACGGTCGTCCTGCCCGAGGGGCATCGGCTGGCGGCCCTGGCGGCGGTACCGCTGGGCGAACTGGCGGGGGAGAACGTGTACGCGGGTGACGGCAACCCGCGTACGCCCGAGTGGACCGACCTCGCGCGACGGCTGTTCGAGGGGCGCGGGATCGCCCTCGCGCCCCCCGCGCCGCTCGCCGTCGGGGACGAGGAGTTTCACCGCATTACCACAAAGACGGGCAACCCGGTCCTTGCGGTGGTGGGTTTTCAAGCCATGCCTGGAACGGTCTCGCGGCCCTTGATCGACCCGGTCCCTTTGTCCCCGGTGTCACTGGTGTGGCGAAAGGGGCTGGTCCATCCTGGGATCGATGCGCTTCGGCGGTCTGCTGCCGAGATCGCCGATGCGGAAGGGTGGCTTCGGCGCCCTGTCGATGGATGGATTCCAGACATAGACATGCACATGACTTCTGCACATAAAACACACATCGCAAACACGGACACCACACCTGCGCTAGATTCATAGATCCGAGCGCAGTGGGATAAAAGGGGCGCTGGAGCCGGGTGGGGGCCTGGTTCCGTCGACGTGTGCTCGGGGTCGTTGGCGCACCTGAACAGTCCGTGGGGGGAAGTGCGCACGTGGAAAAATGGCAAGAAGACGCCCAACCGGAGGGTGCGAAGTGGCCTGATGCCGCTCCTCCGACCGGGAGTGACCGATATCGGTTACTTCTGGATGTTCCGCCTGACGGCAGGCAAACTGCCGCGTCGAACAGATTTTCCGAAAACGAACGGTCGAGCGGACTCCAGGACCCCTGGACGGAACGGCCCGGCGATGCGGGACCGGCCGAGGTGACCGTCCAGCTCGACACCCCGCACGCGGGCGAAGGGGGAGGGGCCCGGGCGGCCTCCGATGTTCCCGTCTTCGTCGACGAGTCGGGCCGCCGCAGCCGTACCTTCCGCCGCCTCGGCATCCTCGTGGCGCTCGTATGCGGCGCCTACGCCGTCGTCATCGTCGCCACGCTGCTGTCCGGCAACGCCGGCGCGCCCTGGCTGCCGGTGCCCGGCCAGGACGACGACGATCCGCCCGCCGGGCGTGTCGAGGCCAGCCGCGCGCCGAGCGCCGCCGCCAGTCGTGAGGGCGCCGGCGGCACCGGGGCGCCCGGTGCCGCCGCGTCCGGCAGTCCGGGGATCTCCGCCTCGGCGGGTGCGCCGGTGGCACCGAACGCGAGCAAGAAGCCCGGCGCGTCGAAGAGCGCGGCGGCGCAGAACGGGTCGGCCTCGGCCCGCCCCTCGCCCAGCGGCTCGGCCCGCTCCGGGTCCAGCCCGGCGCCCAGTGCGTCCGCCTCGTCCTCGTCCGGGCCCGGCAACCCCGCTGTCGGCGGTCAGGCGTCCACCCCGCCACCGGCGGCGTCCTCGTCCGCCGCCACCCCGTCCACCGGGTCCTCACCGTCCCCGGCCGGCGGAGCCTCCAACACGGTGGCCGACGGCGCGCCCCAACCGGCCCCGGTGGCCTCCGGCCCGGCCACTTCGAGCCCGCCCACGGCAGACCCGATGACCACGGCGGGCCCGGCCGCGTAACGCGGGAGCGGGGGAGTTCCGGGGGCGGGGGTCCGGGAGCCGGGAAGGTTCCGGGGGTCCGGGGAGTCCGGGGTTCCTGGAGTCTGGGGCCGTGGAGCCTGGGGCGTGGAGTCCGGGGTTCCTGGAGTCCGGGGCCGTGGAGTCCGGGGGCAGGGAGGCCGGAGCCAGGGAGGCCGGGCGAGGTCCCGGGCGAGGGGTGGGCGTGGGTCGGTTCGTGGGGGTCGACCCGCGCGCTCCGTACGACGCCAACTCCAGGAGCCTGAGGCCGACTTGATCCGGCCCGGCGTCAACTCGGCCAGAACGGGCGGCGTTTGGTCCGCCCGCACTGGACCGGCCCGGACCGGGCCTACCCGGCCTGACCCGGCCGGCCGGGCCGGAACCGACCGGGCCGACCCGACCCGACCCGGCCTGGCCTGGCCTGGCCGGCCCGGCCTGACCTGACTGGTCCGACCCGGTCTGGACCGACCTGGCTGGCCTGGCCCGGCCTGACCGGGCCGGAACCGACCGGGCCGACCCGGCCTGGCCGGACCGACCCGGACCGACCCAGCCTGGCCCGACCCGGCCTGACCTGGCTGGACCGACCTGGGCTGGCCTGGCCCGGCCTGGTCCGACCCGTCCCGCTCGGGCCACGCGTCCCGGCCGCCCTGCTCCCTCCGCTCTCCCCGCCCTCTCAGCGCTTCCCGCCCGTCCCGCCCTTCGCGCTCTCTCCGTCCTCTCAGCCCTCCGGCCGCGTCGCGCGCTCCACGCGGTCCCGTTTTCTGATTCCGCTTCTCTGATCCTCGTCCCCGGAGTTCGACCCTCATGGCACCACGCACCAGCCGGCGCTCGACCCGAAGGTCCGCCGTCGGCCAGCACGCGCATTCCCCGTCCGCGTCGGAGAGTGAGGGGGCCGCCGTTCCCCCGGGGCACCGGGCCGCCCGGCGCACCGCGTCCCGCTCCTCCCGGGGGCGGATATCCGCGCCCGCCTCCGACGGCCCCGGCCCCGGCCCCGCCGGACGCCGGCTGATACCGCTCCGGCTGCGCCATCTGCTCCCGCTGCTCGTCCTCTTCGCGATGATGGCGATGCTGATGCTGCGCGGCTATGTGCACAGCGAGATCCTCGCGGACTACCGCATCCGCCCCGAGGCCGCCGCCGACAAGGTGCCGGAGAAGATCCTCGACGGCGGCCCGGTCGTCGACACCCGCAACGGGCAGGCCACCAGCCTGGACGTGCCGAAGCGGAAGATCGTGCTCACCTTCGACGACGGCCCCGACCCGAGGTGGACCCCCGAGGTCCTCGACGTCCTGAAGAAGCACCGGGCGCACGCCGTCTTCTTCATCACCGGCACCATGGCGTCCCGCTACCCGGACCTGGTCGAGCGGATGGTCAGGGAGGGCCATGAGATCGGGCTGCACACCTTCAACCATCCCGACCTCTCCTACCAGACCGACAAGCGCGTCGACTGGGAGCTGACCCAGAACCAGCTCGCCCTCGCGGGGGCGGCCGGCATCCGGACCTCCCTCTTCCGGCCGCCGTACTCCTCCTCCGCCGACGCCCTCGACAACGCGTCCTGGCCGGTCACGCGGTTCGTCGGCACGCGCGGCTATCTCACCGTGTTCACCACCGCCGACAGCGAGGACTGGCGCAGGCCGGGTGTCGAGGAGATCATCCGCAACGCCACGCCCAAGGGCGGCCAGGGCGCGATCGTCCTCATGCACGACTCCGGCGGCGACCGCCAGCAGACGGTCCAGGCCCTCGACGCCTACCTGCCGGAGCTCCAGAACAAGGGCTACTCCTTCCAGAGCCTGACCGAGGCGCTCAACGCACCCAGCGCGCACACCCCGGTCGGCGGTCTCGAGCTGTGGAAGGGCAGGGCGTGGGTGGCGCTGGTCGCCGCGTCCGACGACCTCACCTCCGTCCTCGTCGTCGGTCTCGCCGTCATCGGCTTCCTCGTCTTCGGCCGCTTCGGTCTGATGCTGCTCCTGTCCGCCCTGCACACCCGCCGTACCCGCAGGCGCGGCTTCCGCTGGGGTCCGGACGCGCCGGTCACCGAACCGGTCTCGGTGCTCGTGCCGGCGTACAACGAGGCCAAGTGCATCGAGAACACCGTGCGTTCGCTGATGAAGAGCGAGCACCCGATCGAGATCCTCGTCGTCGACGACGGCTCCAGCGACGGCACCGCCCGGATCGTCGAGAACCTCGCGCTGCCCGGCGTACGCGTCGTACGGCAGGAGAACGCGGGCAAGCCCGCCGCGCTCAACCGGGGCATCGCCAACGCCCGGCACGACCTGATCGTGATGATGGACGGCGACACCGTCTTCGAACCGGCCACCGTCCGCGAGCTCGTCCAGCCCTTCGCGGACCCGAAGGTCGGCGCCGTCGCGGGCAACGCCAAGGTCGGCAACAAGGACACCCTCATCGGCGCCTGGCAGCACATCGAGTACGTGATGGGCTTCAACCTCGACCGCCGTATGTACGACGTCCTGCGCTGCATGCCCACCATCCCCGGCGCCGTCGGCGCGTTCCGGCGCTCCGCCCTGGACCGGGTCGGCGGCATGAGCGACGACACCCTCGCCGAGGACACCGACATCACCATGGCCATCCACCGCGACGGATGGAAGGTGGTGTACGCGGAGAAGGCGCGGGCCTGGACCGAGGCGCCGGAGTCCGTCCAGCAGCTGTGGTCCCAGCGCTACCGCTGGTGCTACGGCACCATGCAGGCGATCTGGAAACACCGCCGGGCGATCGTGGAGAAGGGCCCCTCCGGGCGGTTCGGGCGGGTCGGACTGCCGCTCGTCTCCCTCTTCATGGTCGTCGCGCCGCTCCTCGCCCCGCTCATCGACCTGTTCCTCGTCTACGGGCTGGTCTTCGGGCCCACCGACAAGACGATCGCGGCCTGGTTCGGGGTCCTCGCGGTACAGGCGGGCTGTGCGGCGTACGCCTTCGTCCTCGACCGTGAACGCCTCACCCCGCTCATCTCCCTCCCGCTCCAGCAGCTCCTCTACCGCCAGCTGATGTACATCGTGCTGCTCCAGTCCTGGATCACCGCCCTCACCGGCGGCCGGCTGCGCTGGCAGAAACTGCGCAGGAAGGGCCAGGTCGCGGCGCCTCCGGGCGAGGCACCCGCGGCGGTCGGCGGGGGTGCGGCATGACCGCCACCACCCAGCCGATGGAGGCCGCGGTCCCCACGCCCGCGCCGGGGGGCCGCGACCGCTACTTCGACCTCCTGCGGGCCGTCGCCCTCTTCCGCGTCGTCCTCTACCACCTCATGGGCTGGGCCTGGCTGCCCGTCGTCTTCCCCTCCATGGGCGTGATGTTCGCCCTCGCCGGCAACCTCATGGCCCGCTCCCTCGACCGGCGCCCCGCCCTGGAGGTCGTACGCGGACGACTGCGCAGGCTGCTGCCCCCGCTGTGGCTGCTGGGCGCGGTCGGCGTGTCCGGCATGCTCCTTGCCGGGTGGAGTCCGGACGACGAGGGGCACCCCGGCTGGTGGTGGCTCCACCTCACCTACTGGATCCTCCCGCTGAGCGATCCGCCGTACGGCGATCCGCTGCCCGGGATCCACGGGCTGATCGCGGACGGCTGGGCGGTCGACCTGGGCGTCCCCCTCTGGTACCTCCGCGCCTACCTCTGGTTCGTCCTCCTCTCGCCGCTCCTCCTGCGCGCGCTGCGGGCCGCGCCCTGGCCGACGATCCTCTCGCCGCTCGCGCTCGCCGCCGCCCTGGAGTTCGGCGCGGTGTCCGTGCCCTTCTGGCGGCTGGAGGCGGGGATCGCCGACTTCGCCACGTTCGGCGCGTGCTGGCTGCTGGGCATGGCGCACCAGGAGGGCGTCCTGAGCCGGCTGCCCCGCTACGTGGTGCCGTCGCTCGCCCCGGCGGTGGCCGGATTCGCCCTCTGGTACGCGCTCGGCGACGGCTTCCGGGAGGGGCACGACCTGGACGACATGCCGTTCGCGCAGTCCCTGTGGTCCTTCGCGGCGGTCCTGCTGCTCCTGCACCTCAGCCCGTCCTGGTCGGAGTGGCCGCGCCCGCTGCGCCGCTTCGACCGGCTGGTCACCCTGCTCAACGCGCGGGCCGTGACGATCTACCTCTGGCACAACGTCTGCATCGACGTGGTGGAGGCGCTGTGGGACCGGCTGTGGGGAGTCGGCTGGCTGGAAGAGCACGCTCCCGGGCTGCTGAACAGCCCCTGGCCGCAGCTCCCGGCGGTCTGGCTGCTCACCGCGCTCTGCGTGGTCTGCTTCGGCTGGGTGGAGGACCTCGCGGCCAAGCGCAGGCCAAGGCTGTGGCCGGACGGGTCACGTACCCTTGCCCAAAACCTCTCACCCGGCTCCCGCCGGAGGTGAGAGCAACGTTCCCTTCCGGTCACTCATAGCCACAGCCCGGAAATGCGCCCTCCCTACCTTCGGGACATACCCGAGCCCCGGAATGCCCCGTGGAGGCGTCATGACAGCCCCGAGTAAGTGGATCGAGCACTGGGATCCGGAGGACGAGACCTTCTGGGCGGAGAAGGGCGAGAAGATCGCCCGGCGCAACCTCGTCTTCTCCGTCCTGTCCGAGCACATCGGCTTCTCGATCTGGACGATGTGGTCGGTACTGGTGCTCTTCATGGGCCCCGAGTACGGCCTCACCCCGGCCGACAAGTTCCTGCTGACGTCGATGGTGACGCTGGTCGGAGCGGTCGTCCGGGTGCCCTACACCTTCGCTGTCGCGATCTTCGGCGGCCGGAACTGGACGATCGTCTCCGCCGGCCTGCTGCTGATCCCCACCATCGCCGCGTTCACGGTGATGAAGCCCGGCACCTCCTTCTCCACCTTCCTCCTGGTCGGCCTGATCGCCGGCATCGGCGGCGGCAACTTCGCCTCCTCGATGACCAACATCAACGCCTTCTTCCCGCTCAGGAAGAAGGGGTGGGCGCTCGGGCTCAACGCGGGCGGCGGCAACATCGGCGTACCGGTCATCCAGCTGATCGCCCTCGCCGTCATCGGCGCGAGCGGCGGACCGCGTGTGCTGCTCGGGATCTACATCCCGCTCATCGTGATCGCCGCGACCCTCGCCGCGCTCTACATGGACAACCTCTCGTCCGTGAAGAACGACACCGGCGCGGCGAAGGACGCCGCCAGGGACGCGCACACCTGGATCATGTCCTTCCTCTACGTCGGCACCTTCGGGTCGTTCATCGGCTACGCCTTCGCCTTCGGCCAGGTGCTCCAGGTCCAGTTCGGCCGTACGCCGCTCCAGGCGGCCTACCTCACCTTCATCGGCCCGCTGCTCGGCTCGCTGATCCGGCCGGTGGGCGGCTGGCTCGCCGACAAGTACGGCGGCGCCCGCATCACCCTCTACAACTACATCGGCATGGGCGCCGCCACCGCCGTACTGATCTTCGCGAGCATGGCGAAGTCGCTGCCCCTGTTCGTCAGCGTCTTCGTGGTGCTGTTCGTGCTCAGCGGCCTCGGCAACGGGTCGACGTACAAGATGATCCCCGGCATCTTCCAGGCGAAGGCCGTGGCCAAGGGGCTGGCGGGCGAAGAGGCCGCCGCCTACGGGCGACGGCTCTCCGGGGCCTCCATGGGGCTGATCGGCGCGGTCGGCGCGCTCGGCGGTGTCGGTATCAACCTCGCCTTCCGGCAGTCCTTCCTGTCCTACGGCTCCGGGACCGGCGCTTTCGTCGCCTTCCTCGCCTTCTACGGCCTGTGCTTCGTGGTCACCTGGGCCGTATACCTTCGACGCCCGGCCGCCGGCCGGGTGACCGCCGCCGGCACCGCCCCGGAAGCTGAGCCGCAGCTCAGCTACGCCGAGGTGTGACGTAACACCGGCGACATGAAGCCGAACCGAGCCTGTCACGAGCCGTTGACAGGCTCGGTCGGCATGCGCGCCAGCTAGGAGAGTCATGTCCATCTACGAAGCACAGCAGCGACCGGACCACGGGCCCCTCGCGGGCTTCACCGTGGGTGTGACGGCCGCGCGTCGGGCCGAGGAGCTCGGCGCGCTGCTCCAGCGGCGCGGGGCGGCGGTACTGCACGCCCCCGCGCTGCGGATCGTGCCGCTCTCCGACGACGGCGAACTGCTCGCCGCGACCAAGGACCTCATCGACCAGGCGCCGGACGTCGTGGTCGCCACCACGGCGATCGGCTTCCGCGGCTGGATCGAGGCCGCGGAGGGGTGGGGGCTCGGCGAGCCGCTGCTCGCCCGGCTGGGCGAGTCCGAGCTGCTGGCCCGCGGGCCCAAGGTCAAGGGCTCCATCCGGGCGGCCGGGCTGACCGAGGACTGGTCGCCGTCGTCCGAGTCCATGGCCGAGGTCCTCGACCGGCTCCTGGAGGAGGGCGTCGAAGGGCGCCGGCTCGCCGTACAGCTGCACGGCGAGCCGCTGCCGGGGTTCGTGGAGGCGCTGCGGGCCGCGGGCGCGGAGGTCGTCGGCGTACCGGTGTACCGGTGGATGCCCCCGGAGGACATCGCGCCCCTCGACCGGCTGATCGACGCGGCCGTCTCGCGCGGCCTGGACGCGATCACCTTCACCAGCGCGCCGGCCGCGGCCTCCCTCCTCTCCAGGGCGGAGGCGCGCGGTCTGCTGCCCGAGCTGCTCACCGCCCTCCACCACGACGTCCTGCCGACCTGCGTCGGCCCGGTCACCGCCCTGCCGCTCCAGGCGCGGGGCGTGGACACCGTGCAGCCGGAGCGGTTCCGGCTCGGGCCGCTGGTGCAGCTGCTCTGCAAGGAGCTGCCGTCCCGGGCGCGGTCGTTGCCGGTCGCCGGGCACCGGGTGGAGATCCGCGGTCACGCCGTCCTGGTGGACGGCACCCTCAGGCCGGTGCCGCCGGCCGGGATGTCCCTGCTGCGGGCGCTGTCCCGGCGGCCGGGCTGGGTGGTGCCCCGCTCCGACCTCCTGCGGGCCCTGCCGGGCGCGGGCCGTGACGAGCACGCCGTCGAGACCGCCATGGCCCGCCTCCGCACGGCCCTCGGCGCGCCGAAGCTGATCCAGACGGTGGTGAAACGCGGCTACCGCCTGGCACTGGACCCGGCGGCGGACACCAAGTACGCGGACGTGTGAGGCCCTGTCCGGCGGCGTGAGTCTCTGCTTCGGCTCGGTACGAACGTCTTCGGCCCGGTGCGAACGTCGGACGGGGTCCGGGCGTCACAGGACGGACGATCCTTCCCGACGCCCGTCCTGGAGACCCCATGCGTGCCGTCCGTGTTCACCGTGTTCACCGTGCCTGTCTGATCGCCGCCCTCGCCGCCCTGCTGGCCGCCTGCGGCAGCGACTCGCACTCCATCGTCGACTACGGCCCCGCCACCCCCGACCCTGAAGTCCGCGCCCGCCAGGTCGCCGCCGCCTGGGACGGCTCGCCGGCCGCCGAGGCCTGGCGCGAGGGCTACCACCCGATGGCGGACTCCTCCCAGTGGCCCGACGGGACACCGCAGAAGCTCACCCTGCGCGGCGAACTCCCCGCCCTGCCGCGCGAGTCCGGACGGGTCGCCTGGTCCGGCGGCGGCTCCCTCCCCCTCCCCCTGCTGCCGGCCCGTACGGCGTACGACGCGCTCGACCTGGGCGACCCGGGCGCCGCCCGCACCGTGACGGGCGCCCGGCTCGGCACGATGACCCAGCTCACCAGCCGCGGCCCCGCCACCGTCCCGGCCTGGCTGTTCACCGTGGAGGGGTACGACACACCGCTGAAGCGGGCCGCGGTGGCCCCCTCGGCCCCGCCCGAGCGGCCGATCGGACCGGCCGCCGAGGAGTTCCAGGCGAACGGTGTGCTGTCGCAGGTCGACCGGCTGGTCGAGGTGTCCGACGAAGGGCGGTCCGTCACCGTGATCGTCATGCACGGGTCCTGCGACGACGGGGCCAGGGTGGACGTCCTGGAGACCGACGGCAGCGTGGTGCTGTCGGCGTCGGTCACGGGTGTCGACGACGGTCCGTGCGACGCCTCGTTGCACGCGGAGAAGGTGACGGTGCGGCCGGCGGCGCCGCTCGGGGACCGGATGCTGCTGGACGCGTTCACCGGACTGCCCGTCCCCTACGGGTCGGCGGAAGGCCCTTCGCTGTCCTGGAGTTGACGAGGAGGGGGTTCCAGCGACGGACCCGGCAGGGCACTGTGTGGGGAACGGTTTTCTCCGGCGGGACGCCCTGGGCGGTGGCGCATGGGACTGGATCTGGACACGGCCATGAACCCCTACAAGTACGCGTACGAGCTGCGCTTCGACTCCGGACGCAGCTCGCTCGACCTCCTCGCGACCAGCCATCCCCATGAACACCTCGACGCCGTCGGCCCGTTGTGCGCCTGGATCCGGGGCGCCGGACTCGTGCCGCCGGACACCCCGCTGCCGCACGCCGACGACTCCTGGCCGGCCGCCTTCCGCGAACTGCGCACCAGCGTCGGCCGGTTGGTGAGCGACTGGCTCACCCGCACCCACCCCGGCGCCTACGACGTCGCGCTCGCCCGCGTGAACGAGGCCGCCTGCGCCGCGCCGCCCGTCCCGCGCGCCGTACACGCCGACGACGGCAGCCTCGTACAGGAGTTGGCCGGGCCGCCGGAGTGCGCCGCGCTGCTCGCCGCGGTCGCGCGGGACGCCGTGGAACTGCTCACGGATCCCGTCGCGCGGGCGGGGCTGCGGCAGTGCGAGGGGGACAACTGCCCGATCGTGTATGTCGACACGTCCCGGGGGCGGCGCAGGCGGTGGTGTTCGAGCGAGGTCTGCGGCAACCGGGAACGGGTCGCGCGGCATCGGAAGCGGGCCGCGCTGGCCCGCGGCCAACTGCCCGGTATGCGCGTTCTTTGATGAACAGACAGGAATTGCGAAGGGTGTTGACAGGGTTCTGGTGCAGAATTGTTGAAGTGATTTCGACAACAGCATGTTTGCCCATCGCTGAGCAGGGGCAGTCCGCGTGATCTTGTAGATGTGGCGAAATTGTGAAGAAGAAGCGGTGGGAATGTGCCGCCATGTCCCCCTCGTCATGACACCCCGAAGAAAAGTGTCCGCTCGGTTTGAACACCTCCCGAGTCGCTTGCGTACCTGTCTGCGAGCGACCGACTGGGGGAACCCCCGGACACCGGAGGTGGGCGTGCGCAAGGATGCGGCCGTGGCCAATGAACGTGGATCGAGGGCCCGACATCGCATGTCCCAGCCCTCGGAACCTGACGAGGAGCTGATGCGTGCTCTGTATCGGGAGCATGCCGGACCCCTGCTTGCGTATGTCCTGCGCCTGGTTGCCGGAGACCGGCAGCGTGCCGAGGACGTAGTGCAGGAGACACTCATCCGTGCCTGGAAGAACGCCGGTCAGCTCAATCGAGCGACCGGATCGGTACGCCCCTGGCTGGTGACGGTCGCTCGCCGCATCGTCATCGACGGCCACCGCAGCCGGCAGGCCCGGCCGCAGGAGGTCGACCCGTCGCCGCTGGAGGTCATTCCTGCGGAGGACGAGATCGACAAGGCGCTGTGGCTGATGACGCTGTCCGATGCGCTCGACGACCTGACCCCGGCCCACCGGGAGGTGCTCGTCGAGACGTATTTCAAGGGGCGTACCGTCAACGAGGCGGCCGAGACCCTGGGCATTCCCAGTGGCACCGTCCGTTCTCGGGTGTTCTATGCCCTGCGGTCGATGAAGCTGGCTCTTGAGGAGCGGGGGGTGACGGCGTGATGAGCATTTACGGGGGATTCGGAGCAGGTGGTGCGGGTATGTCTGGCCCCATGCAGGGATCTATGCAGGGATCTCCGAGTCCGAGCGAACACGAGACCGTGGGCGCGTACGCCCTGGGCATCCTCGACGACGCCGAGGCGACCGCCTTCGAAGCGCATCTCGCCGGGTGCGAGTGGTGCGCCCAGCAGCTCGACGAGCTCGCCGGGATGGAGCCGATGCTGGCCGCGCTCGCGGACCTGCCCGGCACCGGCACACCGGCGATCGGCGACTCCCTGTCCGCCCGGCCCAGCCCGCGGCTCGTGGAGAAGCTGGTCGACGAGGTGTCCGAGCGCCGCGCCAACAAGCGCCGCCGCTCCTTCTACCTGGTGGCGGCCGCGGCCGCGCTGATCGTCGGCGGCCCGGTGGGCGTCATGGCGGTCACCGGCGGCGACTCGGGCACCAAGGCGCCCGTGGCGAGCGCCACCAGCAACGCGGCCAAGAACACCTTCGACACCCTCTCGGCCTCCAACAAGGTCACGGCGACCGACTCCTCCTCCAAGGTCACGGCGACCGTCGCCATGAACGAGAAGGCCTGGGGCACCGAGACCATCGTCGAACTGAAGAACGTCGCCGGGCCGGAGAAGTGCTCGCTGATCGCCGTCGGCAAGAACGGCGAGCGCGAGACCGTGTCCTCCTGGTCGGTCCCGGAGTGGGGCTACGGCCTCCCGAACGCCAAGACCGAACAGGCCAAGAACCCGCTCTACGTCGAAGGCGGCGCGGCCTTCAAGCCGAACGAGATCGACCACTTCGAGGTCATGACCTTCGACGGCAAGAAGCTCGTCCAGGTCGACGCGTAGTCGTCGCAGAGTCGACGCGTAGTCGACGTGTAGCGCTCAGCCTCTCGCTTCCACCGGCCCCCTTCGCGTACGGTTGACGGCTGCCCAGCACGTCAGAAGGGGGCCCGGTGGCCGCACAGGCTCAGCAGGAAACCGCGGTCGACGCCGCAGCGGACTCGGTCCGCGAGCGCGAGATCAGCGTCGAACAGGAACATCTCGACCGGGTGTACCGGCGACTCGAGGAAAAGATCCACGAGGCGGAGTTCCTGATGAACGACGCGGCCAAGCGCGGACAGGTCGGGACGCCCGGCGCACTCGCCGAGCGGGACGCGCAGGTCTTCCGGGCCGGCGTCCATCTCAACCGGCTCAACAACGAGTTCGAGGACTTCCTGTTCGGCCGGATCGACCTGCTCCTCGGCAAGGACGGCAAGAAGGGCCCCGACGGCGCGTACACCGCCGTGGAGCCCGCCGACGGCGCGGTCCGCGAGGACGACACCGCCGACATCGCGGAGACCCTCCACATCGGCCGCATCGGAGTCCTGGACTCCGAGTACGCCCCGCTGGTCATCGACTGGCGGGCGCCCGCCGCGGCCCCGTTCTACCGCTCGACCCCGGTCGACCCCGGCCGGGTCGTCCGGCGCCGGGTCATCCGCTCCAAGGGCCGCCGCGTCCTCGGCGTCGAGGACGACCTGATGCGCCCCGAGCTGACGGCGTTCCTCGACGGCGACTCGCTGCCCGTGATCGGCGACGGCGCCCTCATGGCCGCCCTCGGCCAGGCCCGCGGCCACACCATGCGCGACATCGTCGCCTCCATCCAGGCCGAGCAGGACCTGGTCATCCGCGCCCCGGCCGCCTCCGTGACGTACGTCGAGGGCGGCCCCGGCACCGGCAAGACGGCCGTCGCCCTGCACCGCGCCGCCTACCTCCTCTACCAGGACCGCCGCCGTTACGCCGGCGGCATCCTCATCGTCTCCCCGACCCCTCTCCTCGTCTCCTACACGGAGGGTGTCCTCCCCTCCCTGGGCGAGGAGGGCCAGGTCGCCATCCGCGCCATCGGCTCCCTCGTCGACGGCGCGGAAGCGACCCTGTACGACTCCCCGTCGGTGGCCCGCTCCAAGGGCTCCCACCGCATGCTGGGTGTCCTGCGGAAGGCGGCCCGGGGCGCACTGGAGAGCGGTCGTGGGGGCGGTCCGGGAGGTCTGGAGAACGGAGGCCGTGGGGGCTCTAGGAGCGGCAGGCGGAGCGCTTCCGGGCGTCGCGGCGAGGGCGCGGGGCAGCTTGCCTTCGTCGATCCCGACGAGCACGGCGATCCCGGCGAGCACGGTGAAAGGAACGGCGTGTCCGGGTGGGGCTCCGGGGCCTCGTCCGGTGGCACGCCCCAGCGGCTGCGGGTCGTCGCCTTCGGGCGGCGGCTGGAGCTGGAGGGACCCGAGCTGGAGCGGGTTCGGCAGGTCGCGCTCGGGGGGACCGCGCCGGTGAACCTGTTGCGGCCCCGGGCCCGGAAGCTGCTGCTCGACGCGTTGTGGGAGCGCTCCGGGGCCGCCGGGCGGCACACCGACCCCGAGCTCGCCGCCGAGCTGCGGTCGTCCTTCGACGAGGACGTGACCAGCGAGGACAGCTTCATCGAGTTCCTCGACGTGTGGTGGCCCGAGCTGACCCCGGGAGACGTCCTGAGCGCGATGGCCGACGAGCGCCGGCTCGGGCGCTGGGCGCGCCGGATCCTCAACCCAGGCGAGATCCGCAAGGTCGCCCGCTCCCTCAGACGGGACGGCCACTCCGTGCACGACATCGCGATGCTCGACGAACTCCAGTCGATCCTCGGCACCCCGGCCCGCCCCCGGAAGAGGCGCGACCTCGACCCGCTGGACCAGCTCACAGGGCTGGAGGAGCTGATGCCGGTGCGCGAGGAGTCGCAGCGCGAGCGCGCCGAGCGGCTGGCCGCCGAGCGCGTCGAGTACGCGCACGTCATCGTCGACGAGGCCCAGGACCTCACCCCGATGCAGTGGCGCATGGTCGGCCGCCGAGGCCGGCACGCCACCTGGACGGTCGTCGGCGACCCCGCCCAGTCCTCCTGGTCCGACCCCGACGAGGCCGCCGAGGCCCGCGACGAGGCGCTCGGCACCCGCCCCCGCCGCCGCTTCGAGCTGACGGTGAACTACCGCAACCCGGCCGAGATCGCCGACCTCGCGGCCAAGGTGCTGGCCCTGGCCATGCCCGGCGCCGAGTCCCCGAGGGCGGTCCGCTCGACCGGCGTCGTACCCCGCTTCCGGGCGGTCGGGGACAGCCTCGCCGCCACCGTCCGCGCCGAGTCCGAACGCCTCCTCGCCCAGGTCGACGGCACCGTCGGCGTCGTCGTCGCCATGCAGCGCCGTGAGGAGGCGCGCCGCTGGCTCACCGGGCTCGGTGACCGGGTGGTGGCCCTCGGCAGCCTGGAGGCCAAGGGCCTGGAGTACGACGCGACGATCGTCGTCTCGCCCGCGGAGATCGCCGACGAGTCCCCGGCCGGCCTGCGCGTGCTGTACGTCGCCCTGACCCGCGCCACGCAGCAGCTCACGGTCGTGTCGGGCGAGCGCGACGAACCGGACGCGCACGGCGTGCCCGACCTGCTCAGGGACTGACGCGGAGCGGCCCCGGAGAACCGTTTCCTGTGAACTGGCCCGGACGGGAATGGTCTTCGGGGATCCGTTTGTTAGCCTGGGTGTGACACCGGCTCGATCCAAGCCCCCGGGCCCAACCTTCGTCGCTACGAGCGACCACTTGCCGCGAGGCGAGCATGGCGGGTCGGTGTCATGAACGTACGGAGAGGCCCACGTCGAATGTGACGTGGGCCTCTCCTGCGTTCGTGGGCGAGAACAAAACGACCGCAATCGAGGGCGGCTTTCTCGTACTCATCAGTAGGTGCGACGATCGGACGGCAATCCCGCGACCCACCCAGCAGTGCAGAGGAAGTCGGCCATGGCAACGGCGCCCAGCGTCTCCTACTCGATCACGGTCCGCCTGGAGGTGCCCGCGAGCGGAACGGCGGTCTCCCAGATCACCACGGCCGTGGAGTCCCACGGAGGCTCGGTGACCGGCCTCGACGTCACCGCGTCCGGGCACGAGAAGCTCCGCATCGACGTCACCATCGCCGCCACCTCGACCTCGCACGCCGACGAGATCGTCGCGCAGCTGCGCGGCATCGAGGGCGTCACCCTCGGCAAGGTCTCCGACCGTACGTTCCTGATGCACCTCGGCGGCAAGATCGAGATGCAGTCCAAGCACCCCATCCGCAACCGTGACGACCTCTCGATGATCTACACGCCGGGTGTGGCCCGCGTGTGCATGGCGATCGCCGAGAACCCCGAGGACGCCCGCCGCCTCACCATCAAGCGCAACTCCGTTGCGGTCGTGACGGACGGCTCGGCGGTGCTGGGCCTCGGGAACATCGGCCCCAAGGCCGCCCTCCCGGTCATGGAGGGCAAGGCGGCCCTCTTCAAGCGCTTCGCCGGCATCGACGCCTGGCCGCTCTGCCTCGACACCCAGGACACCGACGCGATCGTCGAGATCGTCAAGGCCATCGCCCCCGGCTTCGCGGGCATCAACCTCGAGGACATCTCCGCGCCGCGCTGCTTCGAGATCGAGGCCCGGCTGCGTGAGGCCCTCGACATCCCCGTCTTCCACGACGACCAGCACGGCACCGCGATCGTCGTGCTGGCCGCCCTGACGAACGCCCTGCGTGTCGCGGGCAAGTCCATCGAGAACATCCGCGTCGTGATGTCCGGCGCCGGCGCGGCCGGTACGGCCATCCTCAAGCTGCTGATCGCGGCGGGCGTCAAGACCGCGGTCGTCGCCGACATCCACGGCGTGGTGCACGCCGGCCGCGAGGACCTGGTGGCCGCCTCCGCCGACTCGCCGCTGCGCTGGATCGCCGACAACACCAACGTCGAGGGCCTCACCGGCACCCTCAAGGAGGCCGTGCGCGGGGCCGACGTCTTCATCGGTGTCTCGGCGCCCAACGTCCTCGACGGCACCGACGTGGCCGCCATGGCCGACAGTGCGATCGTGTTCGCGCTCGCGAACCCGGACCCCGAGGTGGACCCGGCGGTCGCCCGCCAGACGGCCGCCGTGGTGGCCACCGGCCGCTCCGACTTCCCGAACCAGATCAACAACGTGCTGGTCTTCCCGGGTGTCTTCCGCGGCCTGCTGGACGCGCAGTCCCGGACGGTCAACACCGAGATGATGCTCGCAGCCGCGAAGGCCCTGGCGGACGTCGTGAGCGAGGACGAGCTGAACGCGAACTACATCATCCCGAGCGTCTTCAACGACAAGGTCGCGGGCGCGGTGGCGGGTGCGGTGCGGGACGCGGCGAAGGCGGCGGGCGCGACGGCGTCGTAAGCTCGGCGGGAACGGACGTGCCGGACCGGGATCGTGCGGACCACACGGACTGTGAGGATTGCCACGGTCCCGGCCCCGGCGCGTCGCCGGACCCACTGTCAGTGGCTGCGTTTATCGTGACGGCCAGCCTCACCGCTCTTCGTGTGACACCCAAGGGTGTTCTCACGGTTCCTGCGGGTGCCGGATTGGCTTTCCCGCCGCAGGTAGGGGCAGGATGCGTCCCTGGGCGCGAGCACATCGACTTGCGCTGTGCCCACTATGCGGCTCCCGCCGCGTGGCACGCCGCAAACGGCAAGAAGAACACGGGAGTAACAACATGAACCGCAGTGAGCTGGTGGCCGCGCTGGCCGATCGCGCCGAGGTGACCCGCAAGGACGCCGACGCCGTACTGGCCGCGTTCGCCGAGGTCGTCGGCGACATCGTCTCCAAGGGCGACGAGAAGGTCACCATCCCCGGCTTCCTGACCTTCGAGCGCACCCACCGTGCCGCTCGCACCGCGCGCAACCCGCAGACCGGCGACCCGATCCAGATCCCGGCCGGCTACAGCGTCAAGGTCTCCGCGGGCTCGAAGCTCAAGGAAGCGGCCAAGGGCAAGTAAGCGCTCCGCTGAGAGCACCATGGGCTATGCGATGGGGGCGGCACCCGGACTTCCGGGTGCCGCCCCCATCGTGGTTGCGCCTGCCAATGGCTCAAACGCCGGCCGGGCTGGTTTCCGCTAGCCGAGGGCCTTGCCCGGGAGTTCTACCTTGGCGCCCAGTTCCACGAGCTTCTCCATGAAGTTCTCGTAGCCACGGTTGATGAGGTCGATGCCGTGGACACGGGAGGTGCCCTGGGCGGCGAGGGCGGCGATGAGGTAGGAGAAGCCGCCGCGGAGGTCGGGGATGACGAGGTCGGCGCCCTGGAGCTTGGTGGGGCCGGAGACAACCGCGGAGTGCAGGAAGTTGCGCTGGCCGAAGCGGCAGTTCGAGCCGCCCAGGCACTCGCGGTAGAGCTGGATGTGGGCGCCCATCTGGTTCAGCGCGGAGGTGAAGCCGAGCCGGGACTCGTAGACCGTCTCGTGGACGATGGAGAGGCCCGTGGCCTGGGTGAGGGCGACCACCAGCGGCTGCTGCCAGTCGGTCTGGAAGCCGGGGTGGACGTCCGTCTCCAGCGCGATGGACTTCAACTGGCCGCCGGGGTGCCAGAAGCGGATGCCCTCGTCGTCGATCTCGAAGGCGCCGCCCACCTTGCGGTAGGTGTTGAGGAACGTCATCATCGAGCGCTGCTGGGCGCCGTGGACGTAGATGTTGCCCTCGGTGGCCAGGGCCGCGGACGCCCAGGACGCCGCCTCCAGACGGTCCGCCAGGGCGCGGTGGTTGTAGCCGCCGAGCTTGTCCACACCGGTGATGCGGATCGTCCGGTCGGTGTCCATCGCGATGATGGCGCCCATCTTCTGCAGGACGCAGATGAGGTCCTCGATCTCCGGCTCGACGGCCGCGTTCGAGAGCTCGGTGACGCCCTCCGCGAGAACCGCCGTCAGCAGCACCTGCTCGGTTGCGCCGACCGACGGGTACGGCAGCCGGATCTTCGTGCCGCGCAGCCGCCGCGGCGCCTCCAGGTACTGCCCGTCCGCCCGCTTCTCGATCGTCGCGCCGAACTGCCGCAGCACCTCGAAGTGGAAGTCGATGGGCCGGCCGCCGATGTCGCACCCGCCGAGGCCGGGGATGAAGGCGTGGCCGAGACGGTGCAGCAGCGGACCGCAGAGGAGGATCGGGATACGGCTCGAACCCGCGTGGGCGTCGATGTCGGCGACGTTCGCGCTCTCCACGTACGTCGGATCGAGCACCAGCTCGCCCGGCTCCTCACCCGGACGGACCGTCACCCCGTGCAGCTGCAGCAGCCCGCGTACGACGCGCACGTCACGGATGTCCGGAACGTTGCGCAGCCGACTCGGCTCACTGCCCAGCAGGGCGGCGACCATGGCCTTGGGTACGAGGTTCTTCGCACCGCGGACACGGATCTCGCCCTCGAGCGGGGTTCCGCCGTGGACAAGCAGTACGTCGTCAGAGCCGTTGACGGTCATGTATCTCGCGTTCCATGGGTGGTGGATGGGCATCGGCCGGTGGTGGGGCAGGGCCAGACCAGACAGGGTAATCGCCCCCCGCCCCCCTCCCGTAAGCCCAGTGCGTGCCCAGATGCGTCATAGCTGTGTCACAACACGAACCGTTCCGCGGCGGCCACACGGGGTCACCGCCCGTCCGCCGTCCCGGTTCCGTGCGCCCGGACCGCCTCCGTGCGCCCGACCTGCCCCGGCCCCCCGAACCCCCCGTTGCCTCCCCACTTCCCGGGAAGATGGGGGATCATGTCAGGCATGACCGAGGTGTCCTCGCTCACAGGGCGGCTGCTCGTGGCAACGCCCGCCCTGGCGGACCCGAACTTCGACCGTGCGGTGGTGCTCCTTCTCGACCACGACGAGGAGGGCTCCCTGGGTGTCGTCCTCAACCGTCCGACGCCGGTGGGTGTCGGCGACATCCTGGAGGGCTGGGCCGGGCTCACCGGTGAGCCCGGCGTGGTCTTCCAGGGCGGCCCGGTGTCCCTGGACTCCGCGCTGGGCGTCGCGGTGATCCCGGGCGACGCCTCCGGCGACCGGGGCCCGCTCGGCTGGCGCCGGGTGCACGGCGCGATCGGCCTCATCGACCTGGAGGCCCCGCCGGAGCTGCTGGCCTCGGCCCTCGGCTCGCTGCGGATCTTCGCCGGGTACGCCGGCTGGGGTCCGGGGCAGCTGGAGAACGAACTGGTGGATGGCGCCTGGTACGTCGTCGAGTCGGAGCCCGGCGACGTCTCCTCGCCGTCCCCCGAGAGACTCTGGCGCGAGGTCCTGCGCCGCCAGCGCAACGAACTCGCGATGGTGGCGACGTACCCGGACGACCCTTCGCTCAACTGATGTCCGAGCCCTTCAGTACCCTTGGTGCCATGAGCACTCTCGAGCCCGAGCGCGGCACCGGTACGGGGACCCTCGTAGAGCCGACACCCCAGGTGTCGCACGGCGACGGTGACCACGAGCGCTTCGCGCACTACGTCCAGAAGGACAAGATCATGGCGAGCGCCCTCGACGGGACGCCCGTCGTGGCGCTGTGCGGCAAGGTGTGGGTGCCGGGCCGCGACCCGAAGAAGTATCCGGTGTGCCCGATGTGCAAGGAGATCTTCGAGTCGATGGGTATCGGCGGCGGAGACGACAAGGGCGGCGGCGGCAAGGGCGGCAAGTAGCCCTCTTGCTTCGATCGGCTTGATGCAAGGCTCTCGGGGTGCACTGTGGTGCACCCCGGGGGCCTTTGCGTTGTTCTGCCGTTGCATGGAGTGCGTTCCCCGGTCACAGAGTGGTTGAGACCTCTTGTGGTCGTGTTCATGTAGTCCCTAGCCTCCCTACCGTTGTGCCCAGTGAAATCGTCATTGCGCATGTTGCAACGCAACGCCCTGCGGAGGCACTCCCATGAAGCTGTCCGTCCGTCTCACCGCGCTCACGGCCGTTCTCCTCACTGCCGCCGCCTGCGCCCCCCAGACGTCCTCCAACTCCTCCTCCAAATCGGACGACAAGACCGGCACCCTGCGGGTGTGGCTCTTCCAGGAGGTCGGCAACGACCCGAAGGCCAAGGCCGTCGACAACGTCGTCAGCGCCTTCGAGAAGGCCCATGACGGCGTCAAGGTGAAGGTCGAGTACATCGCGGTCGACACCCGCGCCCAGCGCGTCAAGGCCGCCTTCAACGACCCCAAGTCCGCGCCCGACGTCATGGAGTACGGCAACACCGACACCGCCGGCTACGTCCACGACGGCGGACTCCTCGACGTCACCAAGGACTTCAGCTCCTGGAGCGAGTCCAAGGACACCGACCCCACGGCCCGTCAGTCGGTCACCGTCGACGGAAAGCTCTACGGCAGCCCCTTCTACGTCGGCGTCCGCGCCCTCTACTACCGCACGGACGTCTTCAAGGAACTCGGCCTCACCGTCCCGAAGACGATGGCCGAGCTGGCGACCACCGCCCGTAAGATCCGCGCCGCCAAGCCCGATCTGTACGGCCTGGTCGTCGGCGGCGCCTACACCTTCGGCGCGCTGCCGTTCGTGTGGGCCAACGGGGGTGAACTCGCCGACGGCAAGAACGGCTCGTACGCCTCCGCCATCGACAGCGCCGCCGCCCAGAAGGGCATCAAGGAGTACACCTCCCTCTTCAGCGACGACAACTGTCCCGCCGCCAAGTGCGCGGGCATGGGCGGCAACGACACGATCACCGCGTTCGCGGCGGGCAAGGCCGGCATGGCGATCGGCGGTGACTTCAGCCACACGGCCGTGGAGGCGGGCCCCGTGAAGGGCAAGTACGCCGTCGTCCCGCTGCCCGGCGTCAGCTCCGGCTCGATCGCTCCGGCGTTCGCGGGCGGCAACAACATCGGCGTCCTGAAGAGCACGACGCACCGCACGCTCGCCGTCGAACTGATGGAGGCCCTCTCCTCCAAGAAGACCCAGGCGTCCCTGTTCGACGCGATGGGCTTCCTGCCGACCTTCACGGACGTCCGCGACCAGGCCGCCGCGAAGGAGCCCTTCGTGAAGCCGTTCGTGCAGACCCTGGCCGCCGGGACCAAGTTCGTGCCCGCGTCGCCCGCGTGGTCGCAGATCGACTCGCAGCTGGTCGTGCCGACGATGCTGCAGGAGGTCATCAGCGGGAAGAAGGACGTGGCGGGGGCCTCTGAGGAGGCGGCCAAGAAGATGAACGACGCGTTCGGCTCCGCCGGGTGACGCCGGATCACTTGGAGGGTGCGGAGCGTTTGCGGCTGCGGGCCGGTCGTGGCTGGTCGCGCCCACGCGGCGGAGCCGCAAATGTCAGAGCCCCGCGCCCCTTGGTGGGCCGTAGCGGGCGGCGTCAAACGGCGCCCTGGGTCTACCTCGCCCCCGCGCTCGTCGTTCTCGCCGCTCTGCTTGCCTATCCCGTTTATCAGCTTGGGCTGATTTCTCTCTTCAAGTACACGCAGGCTCAGGTCAGTGGTGGTGAGCCCACCGTTTTTCGGGGGTTCGGGAACTATGCCGACGTCTTTGCCGACGGCGAGTTCTGGCAGGTGCTGTTCGCCACGGTCGTGTTCGCGGCGGCCTGTGTGTTCTCCACGCTCGCCGTCGGCTGCGCGCTCGCCGTGCTGCTGACGCGCGTGCGTGCCCTGCCACGGCTGGCGCTGATGCTGGCCGCGCTGGGGGCCTGGGCCACCCCGGCGGTCACCGGCTCGACGGTCTGGCTGTTTCTGTTCGACCCGGACTTCGGCCCGGTGAACCGGCTGCTGGGCCTCGGCGACTACTCCTGGACGTACGGCCGCTACAGCGCCTTCTTCCTGGTGCTCCTCGAAGTGGTGTGGTGCTCCTTCCCGTTCGTGATGGTCACCGTCTACGCCGGGATCCGCTCCGTGCCGTCCGAGGTGCTGGAGGCCGCCGCCCTGGACGGCGCCTCGCAGTGGCGGATCTGGCGGTCGGTGCTCGCGCCGATGCTGCGGCCGATCCTGACGGTCGTCACCATCCAGTCCGTCATCTGGGACTTCAAGGTCTTCACCCAGATCTACGTCATGACGAACGGCGGCGGGATCGCGGGCCAGAACCTGGTGCTGAACGTGTACGCCTATCAGGAGGCGTTCGCGTCCTCCCAGTACGGCCTCGGCGCGGCGATCGGCGTCGTGATGCTGCTGATCCTGCTCGCCGTCACCCTGGTCTACCTGCGGCTGCTGCGGCGGCAGGGGGAGGAGGAGCTGTGAACCTGTCCCGACGATGGGTGTCCGACGCGGTGGCGCTGCTCGTCGCCGTGGTCGTGGCCTTTCCCCTCTACTGGATGGTGCTGAGCGCCTTCAAACCGGCCGGCGAGATCGAGTCCAGCGAGCCGCGGCCGTGGACCCTGACGCCCTCTCTGGATTCCTTCCGGCGGGTGTTCGGACAGCAGGAATTCGGCCGGTACTTCCTCAACAGCGTTGTCGTCGCGGGCACGGTGGTGATCGCCTCCGGGCTGATCGCGTTTCTCGCCGCGACCGCCGTGACGCGATTCCGGTTCCGCTTCCGGACCACCCTGCTGATCATGTTCCTGGTGGCTCAGATGGTGCCCGTGGAGGCGCTCACGATCCCCTTGTTCTTCCTCATGCGGGACCTCGGTCAGCTGAACACCCTGGGGGCCCTGATCCTGCCTCACATCGCCTTCTCGCTGCCGTTCGCGATCTGGATGCTGCGGGGGTTCGTGAAAGCGGTCCCGGAGGCGCTGGAGGAGGCCGCGTACCTCGACGGGGCGAGCCGGGCGCGCTTTCTGTGGCAGATCCTTTTCCCGCTCGTCCTGCCGGGCCTGGTGGCCACCAGCGTGTTTTCCTTCATCTCGGCCTGGAACGACTTCCTGTTCGCCAAGTCGTTCATCATCAGTGACACTTCCCAGTCCACCCTCCCGATGGCACTGCTCGTCTTCTACAAGCCCGACGACCCCGACTGGGGCGGCGTGATGGCGGGATCGACAGTGATGACGATTCCGGTGCTGGTGTTCTTCGTACTCGTACAACGACGACTTGTCTCCGGCCTCGGCGGAGCGGTGAAGGACTGACGTGACTTCTCCTACGGATCTGATTCCCGCGCCCCGCCGGGTCGTCGCCGGTTCCGGCGAGGTGCGGCTGACGGCGCACTCACGGCTCTACGCCGGTACCGCGACAGAGGGCGTCGGCCACTGGCTGCGCACCGTCCTCTGGCAGGCCACCGGCCTGCCGCTGCACGAGGGGCGGGAGCTCGACGACACCGACGGTGACGGAATCGGTCTTCAACTGGATCCCCGGCTCGGCCCCGAGGAGTACCGCCTCGTCAGCGACCGGACCGGCGTCCTCATCGAGGGCGGCAGTGCGGCCGGTGTTTTCCGGGGCGCCCAGACTCTGCGGCAGCTCCTCGGCCCCGACGCGTACCGCAGGGCCCCGCTCGGCCGCGACCGCACCTGGGCCGTACCGCACGTCACGATCGAGGACTCCCCCCGCTTCCGCTGGCGCGGTCTCATGCTCGACGTCGCCCGGCACTTCATGCCCAAGGACGGCGTTCTGCGCCACCTCGACCTGATGGCGGCGCACAAACTCAACGTCTTCCACTTCCATCTGACGGACGACCAGGGCTGGCGGGTCCAGATCGAGCGCCACCCCCGGCTGACCGAGGTCGGCTCCTGGCGCGCACGTACGAAATTCGGTCACCGGGCCTCACCCCTCTGGGACGAGAAGCCGCACGGCGGCTTCTACACCCAGGACGACATCCGCGAGATCGTCGCGTACGCCGCCGAGCGGCATATCACCGTCGTCCCCGAAATCGACGTACCGGGCCACTCGCAGGCCGCGATCGCCGCGTATCCGGAACTCGGCAACACCGACGTCATCGACACCACCCGCCTCTCCGTCTGGGACACCTGGGGGATCAACCCCAACGTACTGGCCCCCACTGACAACACCCTGCGCTTCTACGAGGGGGTGTTCGAGGAAGTGCTCGCCCTCTTTCCGTCCGAGTTCATTCACGTCGGCGGCGACGAATGCCCGAAGGACCAGTGGCGGCAGTCGCCCGCCGCGCAGGCCCGCATCAAGGAACTCGGGCTCGCCGACGAGGACGAGTTGCAGTCGTGGTTCATCCGCCACTTCGACAAGTGGCTCTCCGCGCGCGGACGCCGGCTCATCGGCTGGGACGAGATCCTGGAGGGCGGGCTCGCCGAGGGCGCGGCCGTGTCGTCCTGGCGGGGCTACGCGGGCGGGATCGCCGCCGCGCGCGCGGGCCACGACGTCGTCATGTGCCCCGAGCAGCAGGTCTACCTGGACCACCGGCAGGACGGCGGCCCCGACGAACCCGTCCCGATCGGCTACGTCCGCACCCTGGAGGACGTCTACCGCTTCGAACCCGTCCCGCCGGAGCTCACGCCCGAGGAGGCGGGCCATGTGCTGGGCGCGCAGGCCAACGTGTGGACCGAGGTGATGGAGGATCACACGCGCGTGGACTACCAGACCTACCCCCGGCTCGCCGCCTTCGCCGAGGTCGCCTGGAGTTCCCTGCCCGCCCCGCAGGAGCGGGACTTCGCCGGCTTCGAGGAGCGGATGACGGCCCATTACGCGCGGCTCGACGCACTGGGGGTCGGCTACCGCCCGCCGGCCGGGCCCCTGCCGTGGCAGCGGCGGCCCGGTGTCCTCGGGCGCCCGATCGACGGAGTGCCCCCGAACCGGTAACTCTGGAGCGTCACGGATAAACCCCGGCAGGGTCACCGAAGAGTAGCAATTCGCCCTCACCGGTGATGCCGTACGAAAACGGACCATCTCCTATGCGAGATGGGCGAATGCCTCCTAGCGGACCCCCGCGTTCGGGTGTTGCGAAGATGTGCCAGAGTTGCCACGTCCGCCCTGTCAGCACGTACCGTACGGCAGCACAGGTGGGACCACGTGGGACCAGGTGGGGCAGCGGGAAGGGGCAGCCGGTTTTGAGCACGCACGCACCGCAGGCGGCGCAGGCCGTCACGCTGCCCACGACGCTGGACGAGGCCGTGGAGGCCCTGGCTGCCATGCCCGCGGCCGTGCCCGTGGCCGGCGGCACCGACCTGATGGCCGCCGTGAACTCCGGCCAGCTCCGGCCCGCCGGACTGGTCGGCCTCGGCCGGATCAGCGAGATCCGCGGCTGGCAGTACCAGGACGGCCACGCGCTGCTCGGCGCCGGGCTCACGCACGCGCGCATGGGCCGCCCCGACTTCGCCGCCCTCATCCCGGCGCTCGCCGCCGCCGCGCGCGCCGCGGGCCCGCCGCAGATCCGCAACGCGGGCACCCTGGGCGGCAACATCGCCTCCGCGGCCCCCACCGGCGACGCGCTGCCCGTGCTGGCCGCCCTGGAGGCGACGCTGATCATCGCCGGGCGCAGCGGCGCCCGCCGCGAGATCCCGGTGTCGCACCTGCTGGCCGGCATGGAGATGCTGCGCGGCGGTGAACTCATCGGGTACGTGCGCGTGCCGCTGCTGCACGCCCCGCAGGTCTTCCTCAAGGCGACCGGCCGCACCGGCCCCGGGCGCGCCGTCGCCTCCGTGGCCCTGGTCCTCGACCCGGCGCGGCGCGGCGTGCGATGCGCAGTGGGAGCCATCGCGCCGATGCCGCTGCGCCCGCTGGACGCCGAGCAGTGGGTCGCCCGGCTCATCGACTGGGACAACAACCGCACCATCGTCCCCGAGGCCCTCAACGCGTTCGGGGAGTACGTCGCCGCCGCCTGCATCCCCGACCCGACCCCGGGCGTGGACGGTTCCGTACCGGAGCTCCCGCCCGCCGTACTGCACCTGCGGCGCACCGTCGCCGCGCTGGCCCGACGAGCACTGGGGAGGGCGCTGTCGTGACCGACGACCAGCACGGAGAGGGCGCGCCGCAGAACGGTGGCCGCTGGGACCCGTTGCCCCAGGGTGACTACGACGACGGCGCGACCGCCTTCGTCAAGCTCCCCGAGGGGGGCATCGACGCCCTCCTGGCCCGCGACACGCCGCTCGCCGCGCCCGGCCACGGGTACGTGCCGCCGCAGATAGCGGTGGCGCCCGGCACGGACGGCACCGACACCTGGGCCGCCCCGGCCGGCGGTACCGAGTGGCCCGCCGCGCAGACCGGCCCGCAGACGGTCGGTGACGACCGGTTCTCGTACCAGCCCGGCTCGACCGGCGAGTGGAACTTCCAGGACCGGACGGCCGCCCCCGCCGCTCCCGGCCATGACGTGACCGGTGAGTGGTCGATCCCGGTTGCGGGCGGCGACCTGCCCGACGAGTCGGGCGAGTTCACCGCGTCGGCTCTGGTCGAGCAGTGGGGCGGCACTCCGCCGGCCACCCTCCCGGGCGGCGCGCCCGCGCCCTGGGCGACCGGTGGGACGAACGGCGCGGGCCAGCCGTGGGCCCAGCAGGCGGAGGCGGCCGGTGGGACCGGCGTGGCGCACCCCGGGGCCCAGGACACGGCCGGACACACCGGTGTCCAGGACACCGCCGGGACCGGTTACCCGGGGGCCCACGGCCCCACGGGCGCCCAACCGGCGCAGGACGCGCCCGCGTTCGGCCGCGCGCCGGAGCACGGCGCGGCGCACGACACGGCCTACGGCGCGGCGCACGACACGGCCCGCGACACGGCCTATGGCGCGGCGCACGACACGGCGCGTGACACAGCGCACGAGGCCGCGCGCGCCTTCGGCCACACGCCCGCACACGGGACCGACTTCACCCCGGCCCACGGACCCGACGGCACGCCCCCGCACGGGACGGACTTCGCGTCGGCCCACCGGACGGATCACACCCCGGCCTACGGGACCGAGCTCACACCCCCGGGCGGGGCGGCCGTCACGGACTCCCGCACCGCAGGGGCCGTAGAGGCCGCTGAGGCGCCCGAACGCGACTCCGAGGCCAACAGGGCCACCGGGGACGCGCGAGGCCCGCACGAGACCGCTGAGGCCGCTCACGGGCCCGCCCGAACCCGCACCGCGCAGCCGACCGAACCGGCCGCGCCCGCCCCGGGCGACACGCCCGACCACGCACGTGTGGAGGGCGAGACCGACGGGGCAACCGACGAGGCCGCCGCCGAAGAGTCCGACACGCCCGACGAGTCCCCCCCGCCCCCGGCGGAGGAACACCCCCTCGCCTCCTACGTCCTGCGCGTCAACGGCTCCGACCGGCCCGTCACCGACGCCTGGATCGGCGAGTCGCTGCTCTACGTGCTGCGCGAGCGCCTCGGCCTCGCCGGCGCCAAGGACGGCTGCTCGCAGGGCGAGTGCGGCGCCTGCAACGTCCAGGTCGACGGCAGGCTCGTCGCCTCCTGCCTCGTGCCCGCCGTCACCACCGCCTCCAGCGAGGTCCGCACCGTCGAGGGCCTCGCCGTCGACGGACAGCCCTCCGACGTGCAGCGGGCGCTCGCCCGGTGCGGCGCGGTGCAGTGCGGCTTCTGCGTGCCCGGCATGGCGATGACCGTGCACGACCTGCTCGAGGGCAACCCGGCGCCCACCGAACTGGAGGCCCGCCAGGCCCTGTGCGGCAACCTGTGCCGCTGCTCGGGCTACAAGGGCGTCCTGCGGGCCGTGAAGGACGTCGTGGCGGAACGCGAGGCGCACGCCGCGGCCGACGCTGAGACGGACGGCGACGAGCCCCGTATTCCGCACCAGGCGGGCCCGGGCGCCGGCGGTGTCAACGCGTCCGCGTTCGAGAACCCGGCACAGCCGCACCCCCACGACCCGGTGTACGGACAGGGCCAGGACGGAGGCCAGACGTGACCAACGAAGCCGCCACCGCGACCACCGCAGCGGAGCCCTCCGCCCCGGCCCCCGAGTCCATCCCGCACGGCCTGGGCGCGTCCCTGCAGCCCGCCGACGCGCGCGCCAAGACCGAGGGCACGTTCCCGTACGCGGCCGACCTGTGGGCCGAGGGCCTGCTGTGGGCTGCCGTACTGCGTTCCCCGCACCCCCGCGCGCGCATCGTCTCGATCGACACCTCGCACGCGCGCGAGATGCCCGGTGTACGCGCCGTCGTCACCCACGAGGACGTCCCCGGCAGCCCGCTGCACGGCCGCGGCAAGGCCGACCGCCCGGTGTTCGCCTCCGAGGTCGTACGCCACCACGGCGAGCCCATCGCGGCCGTCGCCGCCGACCACCCCGACACCGCGCGGATGGCCGCCGCCGCCGTCATCGTCGAGTACGAGGCCCTCGACCCGGTCATCGACCCCGAACTGGCCTTCGAGGCCGAGGCACTGCACCCCGACGGCAACCTGATCCGGCACATCCCGCTGCACCACGGCGACCCGTCCGCGGCCGGCGAGATCGTCGTCGAGGGCCAGTACCGCATCGGCCGCGCCGACCCGGCCCCGATCGGCGCCGAGGCCGGACTCGCCGTGCCCCGGCCCGACGGCGGCGTGGAGCTCTACCTGGCCTCCACCGACCCGCACGCCGACCGCGACACCGCCGCCGCCGTCTTCGGCCTCGCACCGGAGCAGGTGAAGATCGTCGTCACCGGAGTGCCCGGCGCGACGGCCGACCGCGAGGACCAGGGCTTCCAGCTCCCGCTCGGTCTGCTCGCCCTGAAGACCGGCTGCCCGGTGAAACTCACCGCCACGCGCGAGGAGTCCTTCCTGGGCCACGCCCACCGGCATCCCACGCTGCTCAGATACCGTCACCACGCCGACGCCGAGGGCCGCCTGGTCAAGGTCGAGGCGCAGATCCTGCTCGACGCGGGCGCCTACGCCGACACCTCCGCCGAGGCCCTCGCCGCCGCCGTCTCCTTCGCCTGCGGCCCCTACGTCGTCCCGAACGCCTTCATCGAGGGCTGGGCCGTACGCACCAACAACCCGCCCTCGGGCCATGTGCGCGGCGAGGGCGCGATGCAGGTCTGCGCCGCCTACGAGGCGCAGATGGACAAACTGGCGAAGAAGCTCGGCATCGACCCGGCCGAACTGCGCCTGCGCAACGTCATGGCGACCGGCGACGTCCTGCCCACCGGCCAGACCGTGACCTGTCCGGCCCCGGTCGCCGAACTCCTCCAGGCCGTCCAGGACTTCCCGCTCCCCGCGCTCCCCAAGGACACCCCCGAGGACGAGTGGCTGCTGCCCGGCGGCCCCGAGGGCGCGGGCGAACCGGGCGCGGTGCGCCGGGGCGTCGGCTACGGCCTCGGCATGGTGCACATGCTCGGCGCGGAGGGCGCCGACGAGGTCTCCACGGCGACGGTCAAGGTCCAGGACGGCGTCGCGACGGTGATCTGCGCCGCGGTGGAGACCGGCCAGGGCTTCACCACGCTGGCACGCCAGATCGTCCAGGAGACCCTGGGCATCGACGAGGTGCACGTCGCCCCCGTGGACACCGACCAGCCCCCCGCCGGAGCGGGCTGCCGGGGCCGCCACACCTGGGTCTCCGGCGGCGCGGTGGAACGCGCGGCCAAGATGGTCCGCACCCAGCTCCTGCAGCCCCTGGCGCACAAGTTCGGCATGTCCCACGAGCTGCTCCAGATCACCGACGGCAAGATCACCTCGTACGACGGCGTCCTGTCGACCACCGTCACCGAGGAACTGCAGGGCAAGGAGCTGTGGGCGACCGCACAGTGCCGCCCGCACCCCACCGAGCCGCTGGACTCCTCGGGACAGGGCGACGCCTTCGTCGGCCTCGCCTTCTGCGCGATCCGCGCGGTCGTCGACGTCGACATCGAGCTGGGCTCGGTCCGGGTCGTGGAACTGGCGGTCGCCCAGGACGTGGGCCGCATCCTCAACCCGGCACAGCTGACGGCCCGGATCGAGGCGGGCGTCACCCAGGGCATCGGCGTCGCCCTCACCGAGAACCTCCGCACCCCGCGCGGCCTGATCCGCCACCCCGACCTCACCGGCTACGCCCTGCCCACGGCCCTGGACGCCCCGGACATCCGGATCGTCAAACTCGTCGAGGAACGCGACGTCGTCGCCCCCTTCGGGGCGAAGGCGGCCAGCGCGGTGCCGGTGGTGACCTCCCCGGCGGCCATCGCCTCCGCCGTACGCGCCGCGACCGGCCGCCCGGTCAACCGCCTCCCCATCCGGCCCCAGGCCGCGGTGGTGACGTCACAGTGACCCGCTGATCGTCCCGTCCCGAGGACGGGGCGGACGATCCCGGTGCTTCCGGTGATCCCGGTGATTCGGGCGGGGAGGGAACGCGCGAGGGTGGTTCGACGTCTATCCGGTATGGGCCGGTGCCGCTCGGCGTCGTAGGGGATGCCGTCCGGGCGTTGTCGCCGGTCAGGGCCGTTGTCAGTGGTGCCGCGTAGGCTGCGGAGCAGTGGGACGGCGCACGCACTTATCCGCACGGGGGACCAGATGGGCACGACCAGGACCACCACCACGATTGTTTTCACCGAGGACGAGCTGAACCCGTACATCACCCACGCCGCGACGCGCCGCTGGCTGACCGGCCCCGGACTGCCGGTCGAGGGCGGCCTGCTGACGTTCGAACCCCTGCGCACCGACGGCCTGCGCACCGTGGGGGACTCCACGGGCGACCCCCAGGGCCGCCTGGCCGTCGAGCTGCGCGACCGCCTGGTGATAGGCGGCATCCTGGGCACGGACGGCCGGGCGCGGGAGTCCGTCCTGCTCGACGGCATGACAGGCGAGATCTCGACGACCTACTTCCTGCACGACCGCCCCGACCTGATGGACAACCGCCCGCTGGCGCCCTCGCTGGAGAAGCTGGTGCGCTTCGCGACGGCGGTGGACGAACTGGCGGCCCTGCGCGGCCAGTTCGCCTCCTACGCCGGCCGCCTGGGCCCGCAGGCGGCCGCCGAGGCGAGCCGCCAGCTGCTCGCGGTGTTCGAGGAGGGGGCGGAGAGCGCCAGAGCGGAGCCCGGGGTCTTCTGGAAACTGGCGGCGGTCGTCCGCCCGCTCGCCCTGGTGGCCGGCCCCGGCACCGCGTCCGGCCTGGCGCTGGACCTGCCGCCCCGCCTCCTGGAGGACGAGTTCGGCACCGGCGAGGTCGTCCGCTTCGAGGAGGTCGACTGCCCGAAGGCGCTCACCCACGCCCCGACCCGGCGTTTCCTGCGCGAGGTGGGCCTGCCGGAGGAGGTCGTCTGGTTCACGCTGGAGACGGACATGCCGCTGCAGACCCTCGCCGAGTACTGCGCGGACGCCCGGGAGGGCGTCTTCACCGAGGAAGACCTTCCGGCGAACGCGGACAGCCTGATCCGCCTCGGCCACCTCGTCGAGGACATCAGCCTCGTCGTCGACGGCGCCACGGGAGCCGTCCTGAGCTGGAGCGAGCCGGACCTCGCCCTGCGCCCGCTCAACGCCGACGTCTCCACCCTGGCGTTCACCCTGTGGCTGATACGGCGCGAGCGGGCCCTGGACGCGGTGTACGAACTCACCGAGGCCTACGACCAGTTGGCCGAGACGATGTCCCGGACCCTGGCCGCGGTCGACCCGGTCGCCTGCGACCCGACCCCGAACACCTCCACCGACGACGGCTGGCGCTACTGGCCGGAGATGTTCGAGGACGAGGCGGGCGGCGGGCTGTACGCCTAGGGCCGTTTCCAGCGGCTCCCTAGCGGCGGCAGTTGTCGACGTCGATCCGTACGATCTGCGGGTCGTGGTCGCTCGCCTGGTCGGCGAACTCGGCGTTGATGTGCACCACGTCGTAGTCGAAGCGGGTGACGGCCGGGCTCGTGAGGATGTGGTCCAGGGTCTGCGAGTTGCCGTCGTACACGTAGGTGTAGCGCTGGTCGGCGGGCAGAGTGGTGATCAGCGGCTTGAGGACCTTGCCGGCGGTCAGCGTGGTGACCGTCTGCGAGAACTCGTAGTCGTTGAGGTCGCCGAGCACCACGGCCTTGGCGTTCTTGTCGGCCGCGAGCAGCGACTTGACGAAGGTGTTCACTTCGGCGGCCTGCGCCTGGCGCTGGGTCTCCGAGCTGCGGGCGGGCGGCTGGTAGCGGCCGTGCAGGGGCTGGTCGCCGCCCTTGGAGGTGAAGTGGTTGGCGATCACGAAGACGCTCTCGCCCCGGAAGACGAACTCGCCCACCAGCGGCTTGCGGCTGTTGTCCCAGGCGTCACTGGTCGGGTCGATCCGCCCCGGGGAGTAGCTCAGCCGCACACCCTTCCGGTTCTTGACGACACTGGTGGCGGTGGTGGCGTCGCCGCCCGCCCGGTCGGTGAACGACACCCGCTTGGGGTTGAAGAGGAACACCTGACGGATGTTGCCGCCGGGCTCGCCGCCGTCCGCGTTGTTGGTGGGGGAGATGTAGCGCCACTGGTAGCGGGGCCCGCCGGCCGCGCGGATGGCGTCCGTGAACCGCTTGAGCGTGGCCTCGGCGGTGACCGTGCCGTCGTTGGTGGCGCCGTTGTCGTCCTGGATCTCCTCCAGGGCGACGATGTCGGGCGAGTTGAGGTTGACGGCGACACCGTGGGCGAGCCGGTCGAACTTCTCCTGGTCGTCCAGCGCGTCCAGGTTCTCCACGTTGTAGGTGGCAACCGCCAGCTCGTCGCTCTTCTGCCGGCGGGTCACCTCCTGCTTCAGCCCGTTGTCGACCAGGGTGCCCAGCTGGGTGGCCTGGACGTTGTAGCCGCCGTAGGTGGAGTAGTCGAGGGGCCCGGTGGTGGTGCCCGACAGCTCGTCACCGACGTCGGCGGCGGGGAAGGCGGAGGCGGTGTCGAGGGACATCACCTCCAGCCGGCCGGTGCCCGGCCGGTCGTAGGACGAGTACAGGGTCCCGCCGCGCACGGTCGGGTTCTCGTCCGGCTTGACGGTCACCCACAGCTCGCCGTACTCGTCGGACGCGCCGACGACACGGGCGTCGGCGAAGGTGACCCGCATGCCCTCCGTGGACTCGTAGAAGTCCTGGGCGTACACGGTGGGTTCGAGCGCGAGCGACTCGATGCTGCCGCCGTCGGCGGACGGAATGTAGGCGTCCGGAACGCTCGCCGCATCCACCGTCACGGCGGCGGGCAGGGCGTTCCCGCTGGACAGCACGGTCGCCGTCGGCCCGGTGAGCTCGGTGACGGACTGGCTGGTGCTGCTCGGGTAGTACTCGCTGACCTTGCCGCTGACCAGCACCGAGTCCCCGACGGCGACGGCGGGCGTGGCCGACCCGGTGTAGACGAAGACGCCCTCGCTCGTGCGCGCGTCGCTGTCCGCCGACGGATCCTGGATCCAGTACCCCTTGGACCCCGAGGCCCGCACACCGGTGACGATGCCGGGAACCCGGGTGACGGTCTGCCCGGCGAGCGGGGAGAGCCGGGTGGTGCCCTGGATGTCGTGGACGCGGACGGTACCGGGCTCGGTGGGATCCCCGCCCCCGTCCCCGCCACCGTCCCCCGAACCGGGCGTCTCCCCGGCCGAGTTGACCGGAGAGGGCGTACCGGCGGTGAGGTCGGCGGCGTTGTCGTCCGTGTCGGCGAGGGCCGAACCGCGGGCCACGGAAGCGGTGTTGGAGGCCCCCGTGACCGGCCCGCTGCCCTCGCGGACGACGGCACTGCCGTACCCCACCAGGTCCACGATCCGGCTGTCCGCGGCGCAGTCGGCAGCGGTCTTGCAGGTCAGAGCGGCGGTGCCGGAGACCAGGGCGATGGTGCCGGTCGTGGCGCTCATCGCGACGGACCCGGTGGCGTCGGGCGTGGGCAGAGCGGTCGTGCCGCCCGTCCCGGCCGCCTCGGCGACCAGATACCGCCCCCCCGGAGGCGACGGCTCCGCTGAGCGCGGTCACCTGCCACTGCGACGACGAGGACGGCGAACCGGGCAGGTACTGCACGCTGTACCCGGCGAGATCGTAGGCCGCCGACCCCGCGTTGCCGAGCTCGACGAAGTCCCGGGTCAGGGTCGCCCCCGAGTTCCCGCCACCGCCGTACACCTCGGAGATCACCACCGTCGCGGACGGCGTCGCGTACGCGGCGGGCAGGGAGATGATGGCGAACGCGCTCGCCACACCCGTGGCGATCAGCGCGTAGGCGGTACGGCGGGCTCTGCTACCTGCGGGTCTGGACACGCTGGCGGTCTCCTCGTACGTCGTGGTGTACGGCCTGGGGTGTGGGGGAGGCCGGATCAAGTTACGCGCGTAGAGAAGGGGCCGCCAAGGGGGCGTAGGTTAAATCCGGGGAACAGCTTGGCTGTTGCTCCTCAGTTGTCAGGAGGCGGGCGTCGGTGTAGATCCGCTGTCGGCGTCTGCGGCCATGGCGAGCCTCAGCCTTCCCTCGTCCGCGCTGCCGGGCGCGGCACTCAGGATCACGATCTTGAACTCGGAATCGCCGTCGGTCAGGACATCGCAGTCCACGTCCACGGGCCCGGCCTTCGGATGCCGGACCGTCTTGCGGTCCTCGCGGTGCGCGGCCACGGCGCCACTCGCCCACAGCCGGGCGAAGGTCGGATTGCCTTCGGTGAGCACCCGGACCAGCTCGGCCAGCCGCGCGTCATGCGGAAAGCGACCGGTGGCGCGCCGCAGATCGGACACCACGGCGAGGTCCGAACGCTCACCGTCCCGCACGACCACCGGCCACAACGAGAGGCGTACGACGTCGGAACCGACCGCGGGGGCACCGACGCGATCGTCCACCTCGCAACGGAAGCCCCCGGCACCCCCTCAGGCCGCTTCATCGACCGCCCGGGCCCGCTGGCGCTCGCCCGAGCCCGTGGCAAGTGTGCGCACGAGGTGTGACGTGACGCACGCGAGATCGTTTTCCGGACATGAACCTCACCACGCGCACCACCGTCGCGATCGCCCTCGCCTTCACGGCCCTGGCCGCGTTCGCGGGCCCGTCCCAGGCCGCCCTCGCCGACCCCGCTCCCCGGCACGCCGCCCAGACCGCCGACCCCGACGACGAGCCCGAGGACGTCGAGGTGAACGAGGCGGGACGACCGGATCTCGGCGAGGACTGACACCGAACCTCCCTTTGGGGTGAATTCGTGCTTCTGCTCGCCAGACTGGGCAGGTGACGACCCGACCACTCTCTCCCACGACTCTCCGTGCTGTTCTCTTCGACTCGGGCGGTGTTCTGATGCAGCCGATCGGCGGCCGTTGGAACCCGCGAGCCGATTTCGAGCAGACCGTCCTCGCCCATGCCTCGACCATCACACCGCAGCAGTTCGCTGCGGCCATCGCTACGGGCGACGACTTCCTTGCCGCCTTGTCATCAACACCGGACTACGACGACTACCACCGGGTGGTGCTCCGTCATCTCGGCGTGGAGACGACCCCTCAGCTGCTGGCCGACTTACGACGCGAAGTCCCACCGTCAACGTTCCTGGAGACGTTCCCGGATGTCGAAGAGACCCTTGAGGGGCTGAGCCGACGGGGAGCGCGGCTGGCCGTGGTGTCGGACGCCTGGCCCAATCTGCCCGACCTTCACGCCGGCCTCGGGATCCGCCGGTTCTTCGAGGCGTATGCGATCTCCGGCGTCCTCGGCTGCAACAAGCCGGACCCGCGCATGTACCACCACGCCAGCACCGCGCTGGGCCTCACTCCTGCGCAGTGTCTGTTCGTCGACGACGACCCCGACCTGGTGGCTGCGGCCATCGAACTCGGTTACGCAGGACGTGCGATGTGCCGGGACTCGGCCGTCCCGGACGTGCCGTCCATCACCTCCCTGACGGAACTTTTGGATCTCTTCTGAACAGTGCCGAAAGGGTCGGGAACTGAGACGGACGAACGAAAGGGCGGCACCCTCCGAGGGTGCCGCCCTTTGGCTTTGCCTGGTCAGGCAGGCAGAGGCCGTGGCGGGAATCGAACCCACGTAACTCGCTTTGCAGGCGAGTCCCTAAACCACTCGGGCACACGGCCGTTCGCCGGGTTCGTTGTGGTTCGAACCGGGTGAGATGACCGTATGGGCGGGCGGGAGAGGGGAGCAAGGGGATCGCGGGGGGTGCAATGGGACTGCCATACGCCGTTCATGAAACGTGGGGGGCCGAGGGAGGCGTACGACCAAGGTCCCGGGTGGGGGTCAGCCTTCTGACAGGGGCCAATGTCAGTGGTGGACCTTACGCTGGCGGGCATGGCAGTCCTGGAACCTCGCGACACCGGTGTCGTGGATGTGTGTGACGGCGGCAGCTCGCCCGCCGGCTTCGGTGAGGGTGTGTTGGGGCGGACTTATCGGGCGCTCACCGTCGGGATCGTGTCCGTTGTGCTGCTGATCGCGTTCGAGGCGACCGCGGTGGGGACTGCGATGCCCGTTGCGGCGCGGGAACTCCATGGGGTGTCGTTGTACGCCTTCGCGTTTTCCGGGTACTTCACGACCAGTCTGTTCGGGATGGTGTTGGCCGGGCAGTGGTCGGACCGGCGGGGGCCGCTCGGGGCGCTGAGTGCGGGGATCGGCTCCTTCGGGGTGGGGCTGGTGGTCGCGGGGAGCGCCGGGAGCATGTGGGTGTTCATCCTGGGGCGGGCCGTGCAGGGGCTGGGGGGTGGGCTGGTGATCGTCGCGTTGTACGTGGTGGTGGGGCGGGCCTACCCGGAGCGGTTGCGGCCGGCCATCATGGCTGCTTTCGCCGCCTGTTGGGTGGTGCCGTCGATTGTGGGGCCCCTGGCGGCGGGGAGCGTGACCGAGCAGCTCGGGTGGCGGTGGGTGTTTCTCGGGATACCTGTGCTGGTCGTGCCGCCGCTCGCGCTTGCCCTGCCTCAGATACGGCGGCGGGCCGGTGGGGCGGCGGGCGTGGGTGCCTCCTCCTTCGACCGGCGGCGGATCTGGCTTGCGTTGGGGATTTCGGGCGGGGCCGCTCTTCTTCAGTACGCCGCTCAGGATCTGCGGCCCGCAGCCGTGGTACCGGCTGTCGGCGGGCTTGCGTTGCTTGTGCCCGCCGTGGTGGGGCTGTTGCCTCGGGGGACCTGGCGGGCCGCCCGTGGGCTGCCTTCCGTGGTGTTGTTGCGAGGGGTCGCGGCGGGGGCCTTCGTCTCCGCCGAGTCCTTCGTGCCTCTGATGCTCGTGAGTGAGAGAGGGCTCAGTCCCACCCTTGCCGGGTTCTCGCTCGCCGCCAGTGGGGGGACCTGGGCGTTGGGGTCGTGGGTGCAGACCCGGGCGCGGGTCGAGCCGTACCGGGAGCGGCTGATGACCATCGGGATGGTGCTGGTGGCGGGGGCGATCGCCGTCGCGCCCGCTGTGCTGGTGCACTCCGTGCCGGTGTGGACCCTGGCCGTTGCCTGGGGGGTCGGGTGCTTCGGGATGGGGCTGGTGATCTCCAGTACGAGTGTGCTGCTGCTGAAGTTGTCCGCGCCCGAGGAGGCCGGGGCCAACTCCGCCTCCCTGCAGATTTCCGACGGGCTGTCGAATGCGCTGCTGCTGGCCGTCGGCGGGGCTGCCTTTGCGGCTCTGGGGGGTGGGAGCGTTGCCCACGCGGCCACCGGTGAGGTCGGCGGAGGCTCGCATCCGGTCGCCTTCGCCGCCGTGTTTCTGCCCATGGCGGCCGTCGCGCTGGTGGGGGCCTGGGTGACCACTCGGCTGCGGGAGCGCGGGGACGGTTAGCCTCTGCGTCATGGCCCAACTCGCTCTCACTCTCACTCTCGACGCCGGGCTCCGCCGCGCCCTCGACGACCTCGCCGACGCCACAGGGCGGCGGCCGGAGGACCTTGCCCTGGACGCCGTACGGGCAGGGATACGGCAGGAGGAGGCGCGGGTGCGGGAGGTCGCGGAGCGGCTTGCCGGGGCGCAGGGGGAGTTGTTGCGGAGGCTGGGGGAGTGAGGGGAAGACACCTCACCGTCGCCGAGGTCACGGATATCGCCCGGATCGCCTTTGGCGGGGTGGCTCCCGAGGTGCGGGCACCCGGGTTGCTCGAATCCGCCGTGCATCGGCCGCGCGCGCGGATGTTCGGGGCCGCCGCGTATGACGATCTTCATGAGCAGGCCGCGGCGCTGCTGCATGCCATCGCCACCAATCATCCCCTCGTCGACGGGAACAAGCGTGCCGCTTGGCTGGCCGCCGCGACCTTCCTCGCCCTGCATGGGGTGGATCTTGCCGGGTGCGACCAGGATGCCGCTTATGACCTGGTCATCGATGTGGCGTCCGGCGTGGAGGGGGACGTGGCGGGGATCGCGGCGCGGTTGCGGCGGTTGTGACGTGGATCCCAACCCGGGGCCGCCCGGCCTGGTTCGCGGGGTTGCGTGGGTGGGGCGCCGGTAGGGTGGCCCGGTTGTCATACGTAGCCGAGACCGACCCCCCGAACCGGAGACCGTGACTACCACCGCCACCTCTGCCTCCTCCTCCAACTCCCACCACCTTTCGCCCGCCTTTCCCGGGCGGGCGCCCTGGGGTACCGCCAGCAAGCTGCGGGCCTGGCAGGAGGGGGCGATGGAGAAGTACATCCAGGAACAGCCGCGTGACTTCCTCGCCGTCGCCACCCCCGGCGCCGGCAAGACGACCTTCGCGCTGACTCTCGCGTCCTGGCTGCTGCATCACCATGTCGTGCAGCAGGTGACCGTTGTCGCGCCCACGGAGCATCTGAAGAAGCAGTGGGCGGAGGCCGCGGCCCGCATAGGCATCCGGCTTGATCCCGAGTACAGTGCCGGGCCGCTCAGCAAGGATTATCACGGTGTCGCCGTGACGTATGCGGGTGTCGGCGTGCGGCCCATGCTGCACCGCAATCGGAGCGAGCAGCGGAAGACGCTGGTCATTCTCGACGAGATTCACCACGCGGGGGACAGCAAGTCCTGGGGTGAGGCCTGTCTTGAGGCATTCGAGCCCGCCACCCGTCGGCTCGCGCTCACCGGTACGCCGTTTCGGTCCGACACCAATCCCATTCCCTTCGTGGCGTATGAGGAGGGGAACGACGGCATTCGGCGGTCTTCCGCCGACTACACGTACGGGTATGGGTCGGCGCTTGCCGACAATGTCGTTCGGCCGGTCATCTTCCTGAGCTACAGCGGGAATATGCGGTGGCGTACCAAGGCGGGGGACGAGATCGCCGCTCGGCTCGGTGAGCCGATGACCAAGGACGCGATCAGTCAGGCGTGGCGTACGGCGCTCGATCCGCGCGGTGACTGGATGCCGAGCGTGCTGCGGGCCGCCGACCAGCGGCTGACCGAGGTACGCAAGGCGATTCCGGACGCGGGGGCGCTCGTCATCGCCTCCGATCAGGATTCGGCGCGGGCCTATGCCAAGCTCATTCGGGAGATCACGGGGGCGAAACCGACCCTTGTGCTGTCCGACGACGGCGGCGCCTCCGATCGTATCGACGAGTTCAGCGGCAATACCGATCGGTGGATGGTCGCCGTGCGGATGGTGTCGGAAGGGGTGGACGTACCCCGGCTCGCGGTGGGGGTTTATGCCACCACCATTTCGACGCCCTTGTTCTTCGCCCAGGCCGTCGGACGGTTCGTGCGGTCCCGGCGGCGGGGAGAGACCGCTTCCGTGTTCCTTCCCACGATTCCCGATCTGCTCGGCTTCGCCAACGAGATGGAGCGCGAGCGGGATCACGTCCTCGACAAGCCCAAGAAGGACGGCGAGGAAGACCCTTACGCGGAAGAGGACAAGCTTCTCCAGGAGGCGGAGAAGGAACAGGACGAGGACACCGGCGAGCAGGACATGCTGCCCTTCGAGGCGCTGGAGTCCGACGCCGTCTTCGACCGGGTGATGTACAACGGCGCCGAGTTCGGGATGCAGGCCCACCCGGGGAGCGAGGAGGAGCAGGACTACCTCGGCATCCCGGGACTGCTGGAGCCCGACCAGGTGCAGCTGCTGCTCCAGAAGCGGCAGGCGAAGCAGATCGCGCACAGCAGGAAGAAGCCGGACAGCGAGGCCGATCTGCTGGAGGTGCCGGCCGAGCGGCGGCCCGTCGTCTCGCACAAGGAGATGATGGAGCTGCGGCGGCAGCTCAACAACATGGTCGGGGCGTACGTCCACCAGAGCGGCAAGCCGCACGGGGTCATCCACACCGAGCTGCGGCGGGTGTGCGGCGGGCCGGCGAGCGCGGAGGCCACCGCGGGGCAGTTGCGGCAGCGCATTGCCAAGGTGCAGGAGTGGGCCACCCGGATGCGGTGACGCGGCGGCGCCCGGCGTGTGACCTGCTGTTTGCGCCGTACGTATCGGGACAAATTCGAGTAGTCCATACCGGTCAATGACCGGATTCTGGACGTTCCCTTCCGCTCAGCGAACTTGCTTCGCTACTGTCCGGCTACGCACACGCCCCGTGGCAGCGCCGCCGCGGAGCGCAGCCGTGAAGCGACCGGGCCCGGATCCGCCGGGCCCATCTGTCGATCGGCGGCCTCTGGAAGCGCGTCGCCGACGGGACTCGGTGACGCATCCGCCGCGATGGGGGCTGTCGACCTCACCACTAAGGAGTGGGCGTCGTGACCGCGGAGACCTCTCAGACGCTCGACCGGGGCCTCAAGGTCCTGAAACTGCTGGCCGACACGGACCACGGGCTGACCGTCACCGAACTCTCGCACAAACTGGGCGTCAACCGGACCGTTGTGTACCGGTTGCTCGCCACGCTGGAGCAGCACGCGCTCGTACGGCGTGATCTGGGCGGGCGAGCCCGGGTCGGCCTTGGGGTGCTGCGGCTGGGGCGGCAGGTGCATCCGCTGGTCCGCGAGGCGGCGTTGCCGGCTCTTCGGTCGCTGGCCGAGGACATCGGGGCGACCGCGCATCTGACCTTGGTGGACGGCGCGGAGGCGTTGGCGGTGGCTGTCGTCGAACCTTCGTGGACCGATTATCACGTGGCCTACCGGGCCGGGTTCCGGCATCCCCTGGACCGGGGGGCCGCGGGGCGGGCGATTCTCGCCGCGCGGCAGAAGCTGGCGGATGAGCCGGGGTACACGCTGACGCAGGGGGAGCTGGAGGCGGGGGCGAGTGGGGCTGCGGCGCCGTTGCTCGGGGTGACGGGGGTTGAGGGGAGTGTGGGGGTGGTGATGCTTGCGGATGCGGTGCCGGAGCGGGTGGGGCTGCGGGTGGTGGATGCGGCGCGGGAGGTTGCGGAGGCGCTGCGCTGACGGTTGCGGGGTGGGTGCGGTGAGCTGACGGCCGGTGGGTTGGTGCCCTTGGCTGGTGCCGGGCGGGGGTGGGGGTGCTTGCCGGCGCTGGCAGGGTGCCGCCTGCGCCCACCCGTGCCGCCTGGGGGTCCCCCCAGGCCCTTAAGGCACTGGGGGAGGCACGCATGCCCGCAGGCTGGGTGGATGCTCTCTCAGGCGCCCTGGAACTGCTCGGTTACATTGACTCCGTGCTCTCTCGTCTCACGCGTCCCCAGGCTCTCGTCGTCTGTGCTGTGCCGTTCGTGGCTCTGCTCGTCACGGCGGCCGTCGCGCCGTTGCCGTTTTCGGTGGCTCAGCCCGGTATGACGGCGAATGTGCTCGGCGAGAACCAGGGCACGCCGGTGATCACGATCTCCGGTGCGGACGCCCGGGACACCACCGGCCAGTTGCGGATGACGACCATCGAGGCGACCAACCCCGACGCCGACGTCCGGCTCGGCGATGTGATCGACGGCTGGTTCCGCAGCGACCAGGCGATCATGCCGCACGACTCCGTCTACCCCAGCGGGCAGAACACCAAGGAGATCGAGCAGCACAACACCGAGCAGATGCAGGAGTCCCAGGACGCCGCGACCGAGGCCGCGCTCCGCTATCTGGGCCGCTCCGACGACGGTGTCAAGGTCACCCTGAAGCTGGCCGACGTGGGCGGTCCCAGCGCCGGACTGCTGTTCTCCCTCGGCATCGTCGACAAGCTGAACGGCGACGGCAGCGGCGGCGATCTCACCGGCGGCCGGACCATCGCCGGTACGGGCACCATCGAGCCCGACGGCACGGTCGGCGCCGTCGGCGGCGTCGCCCTGAAGACACAGGCCGCGCGGCGCGACGGGGCGACCGTCTTCCTCGTACCGAAGGACGAGTGCGCCGAGGCCAGGTCCGACCTGCCCACCGGCCTGCGGCTGATTCCGGTGACCACGCTCAAGAGCACGGTGGGCGCGCTGGTCGCGTTGGAGAGCGGGAAGGGCGACGTACCTAGCTGCTAGGGGCCAGGGCGGCCGGCTTCGGAGTGGCCAGGCGCAGGCCCACCTCCACGAGGGTCCAGCCGACGCGGGTGCGGATGCCCCGGGGTGCTGGTGATGTGGTGGCCAAGCGGTGGGCTTCGGCCGCGGCGCGGAGTTCGGCGGCGCGGGCGTGGTGCAGGGCGAGATGGATCTCGGGGTTCATGACTGCGGCCTCTCCGGGTCCGTGTCGGTCGTCAGCGGGAAGGCGTGCGTGTGCAGGCGGACCTGCGCCGCGCCGGGGGTGTCCGCGTCGACGGCCCGGGCGCGGTAGGTGTCGACCAACTCGTGCATCTTCGCGATGAGTTCGCGCGTCAGGTCCGGAGTGAGCCGTAGCGTCATGCTGCTCATGTCCCAGGTGCGGTTCCACTCCTCGGGCCAGGAGCGCCGGGTGCCCAGCCAGGTGGACAGCTCCTGGGTGCGGGCCGTCGCGGTCTCGTACAGGTACAGGTCGGCTGCGCCGCGTACGGTCGGATCGGTGTCCGTGAGGAGTGCGTCGTCGAAGCGCAGTCCTTCGTGCGCCGCCTTCCACCACCGCTCCTTGCCCTTGCCCCGCTCGGGGTCGTCCTCGATGAAGCCGTGGGCCGCCAACTGCCGCAGGTGGTAGCTGGTCGCCCCGCTGGACTCGCCCAGTTTCGCTGCGAGTTGGGACGCGGTGGCCGGCCCGCCGAAGCGCAGGGCGTCGAGGAGCTGCATGCGCAGGGGGTGGGCGAGTCCGCGCAGCGAGCGTGCGTCGAGTTGGCGAACCTGTGGATCCAGGGGCTCGTTCATGCGTACAAAGGTAGCGTTGCAAAGAACCCTTTGCAACGCCTTCTTTGTAACTCGCCCGCAGCCCGCCCGCCTACCGTACGAACCCCTCCCCCTTCATCCACTCCAACGCCACCTGATGCGGATCCTCCCCCTCCACATCCACCTTCGCGTTCAGCTCCCGCGCCACCGTGTTGTCCAGCCTCGCCGTGATCGGATCGAGTACCTCCGCGATCGCCGGCCACTTCTTCAGCGTCCCGGAGTTGATCTCCGGCGCCGCGTTGTAGTTGGGGAAGAACCTCCGGTCGTCGGCCATCACCACCAGGCCCATGGACCTGATGCGGCCGTCCGTCGTGTACACCTCCCCGTACGTGCAACTCCCCTTCTTCACCTGGGTGTAGATGATCCCGCTGTCCATCTGTGTGATCCGGGACGCCGGTACGTCCATCCCGTACGCCTTCTGCATCCCCGGCAGCCCGTCCGCCCGGTTGGCGAACTCGCCCTCCACGCACAGCGTCACCGCGCCGGGATCCGACCGCGCCAGCGCGGCCACCTCCGACAGGTTCCGGGTGCCGTACTTCCTGAACGCGGCCTGGTTCATGGCCAGCGCGTACGTGTTGTCGAGCCGCGACGGCGGCAGCCAGGCCAGTCCGTTCCTCAGGTCGGCGTCGTGCACGGCCCGCCACTGGGCCAGCGGGTCGGTGATCGGCTCGCTGTTGCCCAGGTACGTGATCCAGGCGGTCCCCGTGTACTCGTAGATGGCGTCGGCGTCGCCCTTGAGGACCGCCTCGCGCGAGCCGATGGAGCCCTGGATGCCGGTGCGGTCCAGGACGTCCGCGCCGGCCGCCTGGAAGGCGATTCCCATCATCGCGCCGAGGACCAGGTTCTCCGTGAACGCCTTGGAGGTGACCGTCAGGTGGGCTCCCTCGAGCGGTTCGCCCCGCCCGATCGAGCCGGGGGAGACGTCGTCGACCATGGGGGACCCGCTGGACAGCCCGCACCCCGACACCGCCAGCAGAGCCGCGATCCAGACCCGTCTCACCTCCCCACCTCCAGCCCCCTCGGCCGCAGCAGCACTTCCGCCAGGGAGGCCAGCCAGTCGACCAGCAGGGCCAGGGCGACCGTGAGGATCGAGCCCAGCACCAGCACGGGCATCCGCTGGTTGGTGATGCCCGCCGTGATCAGCACACCGAGGCCGCCGCCTCCGCCGAAGGTCGCCAGGGTCGCCGTGCCGACGTTGAGGACGAGCGCCGTACGCACACCCGCGAGGATCAGCGGTACGGCGAGCGGGAGTTCGACGCGGGACAGCACGCCCAGGGCGGACATGCCGATGCCCCGGGCCGCTTCCAGCAGCGTGGGGTCGTTGGCCTGGAGGCCGGCGATGGTGTTGGAGAGCACGGGCAGGATGGCGTAGGCGATGATGCCGATCAGGGCGGCCTTCATCCCCGTGCCCAGCCAGATCACCAGCAGCGCCAGCAGACCGATCGCCGGGGTGGCCTGGCCGATGTTGGCGAAGCCCAGCGCGACGGGGGCGGCCTTCCGGCACCACGGACGCGTCAGCAGGATGCCCCCCGGGATCGCGATGACCAGGACGAAGAACGTCGAGATCGCGGTCAGCTCCACGTGCTGCCACAGCGCCTTCTGCACCTGCCCGCCCGACAGGGCGTTCGCGGAGACCGCGTCCAGGTCCTCCCGCTGGAACCACAGCAGGGTGGCGAGCAGCAGCGCGACGAGGAAGCCGGGCAGGACGGTCAGCCGCGGCCAGCCGATCCGCCGCCCGGGCCGGACGACATCGGTGGTCCGCACCGGCGCCGCCGGCTCAACCCCCGTCCCGCCCCCTCCGGCTCCGCCGAGGTCCGTCCCGCCCCCTCCAGTTCCGCCGAGGTCCGTCCCGCCCTCTCCGGTTCCGCCGACCCCCGTCACGCCCCCTCCAGTTCCGCCGAGGTCCGAGGCTCCTGCGCCTCCTCCAGCCCGGTCTGTGCCTCCAGCGCCTCCAGTCGGTCGGCGTCCAGCAGCGCGTGCACGGAGTTCAGCAGCGTCTGCATGTCCACCACCCCGGTGAACTCGCCGTGCCGCCCGGTGACCGCGACCCGCCCGGTGTTGTCGGTGAGCACCGCCTCCAGCGCGTCCCGCAGTGTCGCGTCCCGGGTCACCGTGTCGTGGACCGGCGTCCCGGCGCGCGCCAGCGAGCCCTTGGCCCGCATCAGGTCGCCGCGCCGCAGCCACTTGTAGGGGCGCCCGCGCCGGTCGAGCAGCAGGATCTCGTTCGTGCCGCTGGAGCGCAGCTTGTTGACGACGACCTGGAGCGGATCGTCCACCGAGACGGTCGGATACCCGGTGATCCCCACGTCCCGCACCCGTGTGAGATTGAGCCGCTTCAGCGCCGCCCCCGCGCCCACGAACCCCGACACGAAGTCGTCCGCCGGGCTGGTGAGGATCGCCTCCGGGGTGTCGAACTGGGCGATGTGCGAGCGCTCGCGCAGCACCACGATCCGGTCGGCCAGCTTGATCGCCTCGTCGAAGTCATGGGTGACGAACACGATCGTCTTGCGCAGCTCGTGCTGGAGCCGGATCAGCTCGTCCTGGAGGTGGTCGCGGGTGATCGGGTCCACCGCGCCGAACGGCTCGTCCATCAGCAGCACCGGCGGATCGGCTGCCAACGCCCGTGCCACGCCCACCCGTTGCTGCTGCCCGCCGGACAGCCGGCGCGGATAGCGGTCGCGGAACTCGCCCGGGTCGAGCCCGACCAGGTCGAGCATCTCCTCCACCCGGTCCCGGATCCGTGCCTTCGGCCAGCCGGTCATCCTCGGGACGAGCGCGATGTTCTGCGCGACCGTCATGTGCGGGAAGAGGCCGCAGGACTGGATCGCGTACCCGACCTTCCGGCGCAGCCGCACCGGGTCGATGTCGGTGACGTCCTCGCCGTCGATGCGGATCCGGCCGCCGCTGGGCTCGATCAGCCGGTTGATCATCTTCAGGGTGGTCGACTTCCCGCACCCGGAAGGACCGACGAGGACGACGGTCTCGCCCGCCTTGATCTCCATGTTCACGTTGTCCACGGACGGCTGGGCGCTGCCCGGATACCGCTTGGTCAGGTTCTCCAGCTCGATGGCGGCCCCGTGCGACGGCTCAGCCACGGATCCCCCTCGGAATCGTCAGCCGCCCGAGCAGCACGTACCCGGCGTCGAACAGCAGCGCGAGGACCACGATCCCGAGCGTCCCCGCCAGCACCTGGTTGAGGGCGTTGGCGCTGCCCAGGGAGGCGATACCGCGGAAGATCTCGTTGCCGAGCCCGGGACCGGAGGCGTACGCGGCGATGGCCGCGATACCCATCAGCATCTGGGTGGCGACCCGGATCCCGGTCAGGATCGGCGGCCAGGCCAGCGGCAGCTCGACCCGCGCCAGCCGTGCCGGCCGGGACATCCCGATGCCCTCGGCCGCCTCCACCAGCGCCGGATCGACCCCGCGCAGCCCGACGATCGCGTTCCGTACGACCGGCAGCAGCCCGTACAGCGTCAGCGCGATCACCGTCGGCGCCACGCCCAGACCCACCACCGGGATCAGCAGACCGATCATGGCCAGGGAGGGGACGGTGAGGATCGTCGAGGTCGCGGTGGTGGCGAGGCTGCCCGCCCACTCGCGGCGATAGGTGACCACCGCGATCAGCACACCGATCACGGTCGCCACGACCATGCACTGGAAGACGGCACTGGCGTGCTGCCAGGCGTCCGTGAGCAACTGCTGGTGCCGGGTGTTCACGTACTCCCAGAAGCTCACACGCCCTCACCACCTCACGTCATGGACGCCCCCGCGGCCTGTTCCACCAGCGGGATGATCCGCAGCGGTACGGCGTTCTCCATCACGATCGCGGTGGAGGCCCGGACAATGCCATCAAAACCGACAACCCGGTCGATGACCCGCTGGAGATCGGCGTTGGAGCGGGCCACCAGGCGGCACAGCATGTCCCCGCTGCCGGTCGTGGTGTGCAGCTCCAGCACCTCCGGCACGGTCGCCAAGTGCGCCCGTACGTCCGCGCCTTGCCCCTGCCGGATCTGCAGCGTGGCGAAGGCCGTGACCGGGTAGCCGAGCGCCGCCGGGTCCACCTCCGGGCCGAATCCGCGGATGACGCCATTCGACTGAAGCCGGTCGAGCCGCGCCTGCACGGTGCCCCGCGCCACCCCGAGCCGACGGGACATCTCCAACACCCCGATCCGCGGCTCCCGCGCCAACAGCACGATGATCCGCCCGTCCAGATGATCGATCGCCACGCCCGCCTCCATGATGGTCACCCTGTACAGAAAGCCCGCCGAAACCGTCGTACCACTGAACACATTGCCCAGCGCAAAAGCGAACTATTGCGCACCTTGCGCGCCCGGGGTGACCCTGCCGCTATGACGCAGACCACAGACCACACCCCCCACACCGCCCGGCAGGACGGCCAGACCGACCCCTTCCCGGTCAGGGGAATGGACGCGGTCGTCTTCGCCGTGGGCAACGCCAAGCAGGCGGCGCACTACTACTCCACGGCGTTCGGCATGCGGCTGGTCGCCTACAGCGGACCCGAGACCGGCAGCCGTGAGACCGCCTCGTACGTGCTCACCAACGGCTCCGCCCGCTTCGTGTTCACCTCCGTCATCAGGCCCGCCTCCACCTGGGGCCACTTCCTCACACAGCACGTGGCCGAGCACGGCGACGGCGTGATCGACCTCGCCATCGAGGTCCCGGACGCGCGCGCCGCGTACGCCTACGCCGTCGAGCACGGCGCCCGCCCGGTCGCGGAGCCCTACGAGCTGAAGGACGAGCACGGCACGGCCGTCCTCGCCGCCATCGCCACCTACGGCGAGACCCGCCACACCCTCGTCGAGCGGACCGGCTACGACGGCCCGTACCTCCCCGGGTTCGTGTCCGCCGAGCCGATCGTCGACCCGCCCGCCCACCGCACCTTCCAGGCCATCGACCACTGCGTCGGCAACGTCGAACTCGGCCGGATGGACGAATGGGTCGGCTTCTACAACAAGGTCATGGGCTTCACGAACATGAAGGAGTTCGTGGGCGACGACATCGCCACCGAGTACAGCGCGCTGATGTCGAAGGTCGTCGCCGACGGCACCCTCAAGGTCAAGTTCCCGATCAACGAGCCCGCCATCGCCAAGAAGAAGTCCCAGATCGACGAGTACCTGGAGTTCTACGGCGGCGCCGGCGTCCAGCACATCGCGCTCAACACGGGCGACATCGTCGAGACGGTACGGACCATGCGCGCGGCCGGGGTGCGGTTCCTCGACACCCCGGACTCCTACTACGACACCCTCGGCGAGTGGGTCGGCGACACCCGGGTGCCCGTGGACACCCTGCGCGAGCTGAAGATCCTCGCCGACCGCGACGAGGACGGCTATCTGCTGCAGATCTTCACCAAGCCGGTCCAGGACCGCCCGACCGTCTTCTTCGAGATCATCGAACGGCACGGCTCGATGGGCTTCGGCAAGGGCAACTTCAAGGCCCTCTTCGAGGCCATCGAGCGCGAGCAGGACCGACGCGGAAACCTGTAGGCACTACTCGGGCAGCTCGTCGTCCGGCACCTCACCCAGCCGCTGCAACGCCGTCCGCGCCGCCGGGGCGTGCAGCGGGGAGAAGTACGGATTCAGCCGGAGCGCCTCCTGAAGATGGCGGCGCCCGGGGCCCGGCCGCTTCAGGCCCAGCTCGATCATCCCCAGGTGGTAGGCGTACGAGGCGCTGAGCACCGTACCGCCGTGCACCCGGTCGGTGGCGATCGAGGCGTACCGCAGCGCCTCCTCGTCGTCGCCGGCCCGGTGCAGGGCCCAGCCCAGCGCGTCCGCGACCGCGATGCCCGGCTGGCGCCGCCACTCGGCCCGCAGCCGCCGCACCGCCGACGCCGGATTCCCGTGGTCGGCCTCGAACCGGCCGAGGACCAGCTCCCCGTCCACCCCGCCCGCCGTGTCCGCCCGTACCCGCTCGCGCAGCAGGCCGTACTGCACCTTCGCGGCCTGCGGCAGCCCCAACGACGCGTACAGCTCGCCCAGTTCGAGCGCGTACTGCGGCAACGGCTGCCGCTCCAGCGCCACCCGGTACGCGCTCAGCGCCTCCGAGGTCCGCCCGAGGGCCGCCAGCGCCCGTCCCTGTCCGGCCTGCGCCGCCCGCTGGTCGGGGTCGAGCCGCACCGCCGCCCGGAAGTGCCGCAGCGCGTCCTCGCGCTCACCACGCTCGAACGCCAGTTCTCCGGCCCGCTCCAGACAGGCAGCCTCCTCGGCGGGGGAGGCGGCCCCGGCCGCCGCGTCCGCCAGCGCGGCCTGCGCGTCCTCCCGCCGGCCCTGGTCCCAGTACCCGCCGGCGGCCCGCGCGAGGACGGCGGGCCCGGACCCCACCCTCGTCATCATCTCCAGCGCCCTGTGCGCCTTCTTCCAGTCGCCGAGCCCGCTGTACGCGTCCACCAGCTGCGCGTACGTCGTCCAGCGCGTCGGCGCCTGCTCGCGCGCGGCCTCGCCCCAGGCCCGGGCCGCCCGGAAGTCCCGGCGCGCGTTGGCCAGCGCGGCCAGCCCGTCCAGGGCCTGGGCGTTGTCCCTCGGGCGCACCTTCAGCGAGGTCCGCAGCGCCCGCTCGGCCCGCGGATAGAGGACGGCCGCCCCGGCGGTACGCCGGCCCTGCTCGGCGTACGCCGCACCCAGCACCGCCCACGACCGCGCGTCCCGCGGCTGTCTGCGCACCAGGCGCTTTCGTTCCTCGACCAGCGCCGCCAGGTCGGGCAGCGAGGCCGGCGCCCCCGCCCCCAGCGCGGCCCGCGCCTGCGCCCCGGGCGCCGGTGCGGGCGCCGCGCGCTCCGTCCGCTCGCCGGGCAGACAGAGCAGCACCGCGACGCCGGCCGGCGCCAGCACCCCCGCGAGCGAGCCGACGAGCAGGCGCCGCCGGTACCAGGGACTCCCGTCCGCCTTCTCCATGTGCTCCATGTGCTCCATGGCGCTCACTGTGCGTCGTCGGGGCAGCCGCGCCCGAGCAGGTGACGGCCACCGTGGACGGGGTTCACACCGATGGCCCCGGGTGCGACCCTGTGATCATGAGCCGAATCGAAGCGCCACGTGATGAAGTCACCGGCAGTCTTCTCGACCGGCTGCTGGCCGGCCTGCCCGCCGACGCCGTCCTGACCGACCCCGACGTCACCACCGCCTACGCCAACGACATGGCGAGCTTCTGCCCGGCCGGCGCCCCGGCCGTCGTGGTGCTGCCGCGCACGGTCGAACACGTCCAGCACGTCCTGCGCACCGCGACCGCGCTGCGTGTCCCCGTCGTCCCGCAGGGCGCCCGCACCGGGCTGTCCGGCGCCGCCAACGCCACCGACGGCTGCGTCGTGCTCTCCCTGACGAAGATGGACCGGATCCTCGAGATCAGCCCGGTCGACCGCATCGCCGTCGTCGAACCGGGCGTCGTCAACGCCACCCTCTCCCGGGCGGTCAACGAACACGGCCTCTACTACCCGCCCGACCCCTCCAGCTGGGAGATGTGCACGATCGGCGGCAACATCGGCACGGCCTCGGGCGGCCTGTGCTGTGTGAAGTACGGGGTGACGGCCGAGTACGTCCTCGGCCTCGACGTCGTCCTCGCCGACGGCCGGCTGATGTCCACCGGGCGGCGTACCGCGAAGGGCGTCGCGGGGTACGACCTGACCCGCCTCTTCGTCGGCTCCGAGGGCTCGCTCGGCGTGGTCGTACGGGCGGTGCTGGCCCTCAGGCCGCAGCCGCCGCAGCAGCTGGTCCTGGCGGCGGAGTTCGCGTCGACGGCCGCCGCCTGCGACGCGGTGTGCCGGATCATGGCCGGCGGCCATGTCCCCTCGCTCCTCGAACTGATGGACCGTACGACGGTCAAGGCGGTCAACGACCTCACCCGCATGGGACTGCCGGAGACGACCGAGGCACTGCTCCTCGCGGCCTTCGACACCCCCGACCCCGGCGCCGACCTCGCCGCGGTCGGCGCGCTGTGCGAGGCGGCCGGCGCCACCCAGGTGGTCCCCGCCGAGGACGCGGCCGAGTCCGAACTGCTGCTCCAGGCCCGGCGGTCGTCGCTGGTCGCGCTGGAGGCCGTCAAGGGCACGACGATGATCGACGACGTGTGCGTGCCCCGCTCCCGCCTCGCCGACCTCGTCGACGGTGTCGAACGCATCGCGGACAAGCACCGGTTGACCATCGGGGTCGTCGCCCATGCGGGCGACGGCAACACGCACCCCACCGTCTGCTTCGACGCGGCCGACCCCGACGAGAGCCTGCGCGCCCGCGAGTCCTTCGACGAGATCATGGCCCTCGGCCTGGAACTCGGCGGCACGATCACCGGCGAGCACGGGGTGGGCGTGCTGAAGAAGGAGTGGCTGGCGCGCGAACTGGGTCCGGTGGGGTTGGAGATGCAGCGGGCCGTGAAGCAGGCGTTCGACCCGCTGGGCATCCTCAACCCCGGAAAGCTGTTCTGACCCGCCTCGGCCTATTCGCCCTCCGCGGACTCGTCCGACGGCCACGGGTCGCGCAGCCACAGGTCGTCCGCCGGGGTCGGGGCGAGCAGCTCGGCCAGGCCCTCGTCCAGGCCGAGCTGCTCGCCCTCGGCCCCCGGGGGCACCACCCGCAGCGTCCGCTCCAGCCAGGCCGAGACCTGGGCCGCCGGTGCCTCCAGCAGGGCGTCCCCGTCCGGCGAACTCAGCGCCATCAGCACCACACTTCTCCCGTCCGCCTTCGTCGGCCACACCCGTACGTCGCCGTGCCCGCACGGCCGGAACACCCCCTCCACCAGCAGCTCACGGGCGAAGGTCCAGTGCACGGGGTGCTCTGAGTTGATGTGGAAGGTGACGTGCACGGCGAAGGGGTCGTCGCTGCGGTAGCCCAGCCGGGCCGGTACGGGGATGCTCCGCTCCGGCGACAGGATGAGCTTCAGCTCCAGTTCGCGTTCCACCACGGTGTGATGCATGGCCGTTCTCCTCTCGGTACGTATGTGTACGGAGGAAGAGAGCGAGGAGGATGCGCAGCATTACGCGGGTTCGGAGAAGTTTTTGAGCGAACTTCTTTCGGCCGTCTTCCACCGAACTTCTTGCAGCGGCCGTGGCGGACGGTTCCGAACGTGTGAAGGGCGTGCACGGGGTTGCCCGGAATGGGGCGGGTCCGGCGCGACTGGCGCTGGGGGTTGCCTCGGTCTGATACATCTGGATGCCCCCACCCACCTCCGAGCAGATACGGGACGACGGACATGAGCGCCCCAACCCCGGCACCCGGCGACGACAGGCCCCGCGAGGGGTACTACCCGGACCCGTCGATCCCCGGCTACGTCCGGTACTGGAACGGCTCCTCCTGGGTCCCGGGCACCAGCCGCCCGGCCCCGTCCGACGGCGCATCGCTCAGCCCTCCGGATTCCTCCGTGGAGGCGACCGGCCCGCACTTCTTCGACGAGGATCCGGTACGGCAGTACGGCAACGGCCCCGACCCCGCCGCCTCCTGGGCCGCCGACCCCGCCCACCAGTCCGGCTTCGGCGGCGACCAGGACCGCCGCGTGTCCTGGGGCGCACCGCCGGAGGACGACGGCACGGCCGACGCGCCCTCCGACGGCACCTTCGTCTTCCGCCGCCCGACAGCGGGGGACGAGGGCGCCTCCGGCGGGCAGGGGTCCGCGGGCACGGGTCCGGGTGGCCGGGGCGAGGCGTGGGGTGATGGTCAGGGGCCGGTGCCGGGGGCGCCCGGTTTCGGCGGGCAGGGAGCCGCGGGCACGGGCCCCGGTGCGCAGGGCGCGCCGGAGGCGAGCGGGCCCGGCGGGCCGGGCGGCGCGGGTGCGGGTGGAAGTGGGGTCGGCTCCGGGGCCGCTCCGGGAGGACCGGTCTTCGGCCCGCCGGCCGGGGGCGGTTCCCCCGCCGGTGGCTCCGGTGGCGGTACGGCGTCGGCGGCGTCCGGTCCCGCCAAGCCCGGGTTCGCCGCAGGCAAGGCCGCCGCCGAGCGTGCCGCCGCCGCACAGGCGGCGCAGGCGCAGGCGCAGCCCCAGGTACCGGCGCAGGCGCAGCCCCAGGTACCGGCGCCCGCCCAGGGCACCCCCGGTCCGCAGGGGGGTGGCTACGGGTTCCCGCCGGCCGCGGGGCAGGCGAGCGCCCTCCCCGGCCCCCCGCAGGCCGCCCCGGGCGTCCCGGGCGTGCCTCAGCAGTTCGGCCCCGCACAGGTACCCCAGGCACCCGCCCAAGCCGCCGCCCAGGCATCCGCTCAGGCCGCCGCCCAGGCCGCCGGAGCCCCGCCGATGGCCCCCGGCCCCGGTGGTGGGCAGTCGTCCTGGGCCCAGCAGGTGCACCGGCTCGCGGGGGCCGACGAGTCCCCCCTGCCCTGGAAGCCGCCCGTCGACGACATCTTCCAGGCGGCGGCGAGACGGCAGGCCGCCGCGCGCCCCGCCGGGCTCGGGAAGCGGCTGGCGGCACGGCTGGTCGACACGGTCGTCCTCGCCGCCGTCACCTCCGCCGCCGCCGTACCGCTCGGCGTGAAGGCCCTCGACCACGTCAACGAGAAGATCGACGAGGCCAAGCTCAGCGGACGGACCGTCACCGTGTGGCTGCTCGACGGCACGACGGGCGTCTACCTGGGCATCGTCCTCGCCGTGCTCCTCGTCTTCGGGATCCTGTACGAGGCCCTGCCGACCGCCAAGTGGGGCCGCACGCTGGGCAAGAAGCTGTTCGGCCTGGAGGTGCGGGACATCGAGGGCGGCGAGCCCCCGTCCTTCGGGGCCGCCCTGCGCCGCTGGCTGGTCTACAGCGTGCCCGGGCTGCTCGCGATCGGCGTCGTGGGCGTCGTATGGGGACTGTTCGACCGGCCGTGGCGCCAGTGCTGGCACGACAAGGTCGCGCACACCTTCGTCGCCGGGTGACACCCGGACGGCCGCTCGCCGGATGCGGAGCCTCCCGCTTCGCGGTCGACTCGGGCCATGACCACCGAACCGCCCCCCGGCTCCGGCGGCCCGCCGGAGGACGACCCGTTCAGAAAAAGACCCCCGCAGGAACCCCGGCAGGAACCCCCGCAGGGGCCGCAGGAACCCCCGCCGTACGCCGGTGGCGGCCCCTACGGCGATGTGCCGCCCGGCGGTGGGCCGTACGGCGGCGGACCGTACGGCGGTGACCCGTACGGCGGATATCCCGGCGACCCGCTCGCCGGTATGCCCCCGCTCGCCGACAGCGGCCGGCGCACGCTCGCCCGGATCATCGACATGGTGCTCGTCTACATCGTCGTGGCGCTGCTGTCGTGGGCCTTCCGCGTAGACCAGTACACCGTGGACGCGGACGACATCGAGTTCGCCAAGACCTTCGGGCGCGAGATCATCACGGTCGTCCTGTACGTGGCGTACGACACGATCCTGACCGCGCGAACCGGCCAGACGCTCGCGAAGAAGTGGTTCCGGATGCGGGTCGCCGACCTGGACAACGGCTCCACGCCCTCGATGCAGACGTCACTGGTCCGCGCCCTCGTGCTGTGGGTGCCGTTCGCCTTCTGCTGCGCCTGTGTGTGGACGGCGATCTGCGGCGGCTGGAGCTACTTCAACAAGCCCTACAAGCAGGGCCTGCACGACAAGGCCGCGAAAACAGTCGTCGTCGCCGTGCAGGGATGAGAGTGGGCCCGCGCGCACTCATGCGGGCCCGCACTCACTCGGCTCAGGGTGCCGCCGTCGGCTCCCGCACCGGTTCGGGCGCGGCGGAGACGGAGGCGGGTACCGGGACGGGCTCGGGCTCGGGCTGCTGCGTGGGCGGCGCCGCCGACGCGGGCGACGGCGACCGGGGCACCGGTACCGTCAGGGCGACGAGCAGACCGAGTGCGAGCGCGGCCATGGCGATGACCGCGATGCCGGCTCCCGAACTCGTCTGTGACAGCAGCAGCATGGCGAGCGTCGAGAAGATGACGGTGCAGGAACCGTACGTGAGCTGTGCGACGGTCGGACGAGGCATGGCAATCGTGTCCTCGGAAGCGGGGGAGATCTCGACTCTATTCGGCTGCATGCCCGACTGGAACGAACGGTAAGCGTGACCTAACCCACGGTGCCGGTGCACAGGGGGCGCACGGAGTCATGGCGTCCACCAAGTGGACGGCCCCGCGCGCCCGTCGGGGCCGGCCGCCGCCACCGTCACGTTACGGTCATGTGTCCGCAATCCGAACACCCGCTCTCTGTAATGCACTTGATCTGTCCAAGTCAAGGTCTGTCTTTTCTCGTAAACCAGTAGTCAAATGGCGTCACTTGACTACACGCGTATAACCGCACGCGGACTTTCCTTGACAGGAACCCCCTACCGCGTCGACGGGCGCGTGCGTGGGAGGACATTCAAGTGACCAGCAGATCCTGGACGTTCAGAACGGCCGCCACGGTCGTCGCGCTCGCTGCCGCCTCGGCGACGTTCACGTCGTTCGCCGTGGCCCAGGCCGCCGAGGGCGGTTCGGCGCCGGCCGCGGCGGCGGAGGGGCACGACCCCCAGCCGGTGAAGGCCAAGGAGCACGACTTCGACGGGCCGCTCAGCAAGACGCAGGAGGCGCAGCGCAAGGAGGCCCTCGAGCAGGTCATATCCGGCGAGGCGACGGCGAAGGACCGCGACGGCTCGAAGGTGGTCAAGCTCGAGAGCGGCAAGGGCAAGAGCAAGTACGTCGAACTGGGCCGCGAGAAGACCGACAAGATCTTCACGATCCTCGTCGAGTTCGGCGACCAGGTCGACCCCCGCTACGGCGGCACGGTCGGCCCGCTGCACAACGAGATAGCCGAGCCGGACCGCGCCACGAACAACTCGACGGACTGGAAGGCCGACTACAACCAGGCCCACTTCCAGGACCTCTACTTCGGCACCGGCAAGAACACCGAGTCGCTGAAGAAGTACTACGAGAAGCAGTCCTCGGGCCGCTACTCGGTCGAGGGCGAGGTCACCGACTGGGTCAAGGTCCCGTACAACGAGGCCCGTTACGGCTCCGACGACGCCCCCACCGGCGCCTGGTACGCGGTCCAGGACGGCGTGAACGCCTGGGTCGCCGAGCGCGAGGCCGCCGGTGACACGGCCGCCGAGATCAAGGCGGAGCTGGCCGAGTTCGACCAGTGGGACCGCTACGACTACGACGGCGACGGCGACTTCAACGAGTCCGACGGCTACATCGACCACTTCCAGATCGTGCACGCCGGCGAGGACGATTCCGCGGGCGGCGGCGCGCAGGGTACGGACGCGATCTGGGCCCACCGCTGGTACGCCTTCGCCACCGACGCCGGCGCCACCGGCCCGGACACCAACAAGCTCGGCGGCACCCAGGTCGGCGACACCGGCATCTGGGTCGGCGACTACACCATCCAGCCGGAGAACGGCGGCCTGGGCGTCTACGCCCACGAGTACGGCCACGACCTCGGCCTGCCCGACGAGTACGACACCAACGGCGGCGAGAACTCCACCGGCTTCTGGACCCTGATGTCCTCCGGTTCCTGGCTCGGCACCGGCAAGGAGGCCATCGGCAACCTGCCCGGCGACATGAACGCCTGGGACAAGCTGCAACTGGGCTGGCTGGACTACGACGTCGCCAAGTCGGGCGTCAAGTCCCGTCACAAGCTGGGCGTCGCGGAGTACAACACCAAGAACCCGCAGGCCCTCGTGGTGGCGCTGCCCGACAAGACGGTCACCACCGACGTCGTCACCCCGGCGCAGGGCGCGACCCAGTGGTGGAGCGGCAGCGGCGACGACCTGCGCAACACCCTGACCCGCACGGTCGACCTGACCGGCAAGACGTCCGCCTCCCTGTCCCTGGACGCCTGGTGGGACATCGAGCAGGACTACGACTACCTGTACGCCGAGGTCTCCGCCGACGGCGGCGCCAGCTACACGCCGGTCGACGGCACCCTCGCCGACGGCACCGCGATCCCGCGTGACGGCAGCGGCAAGCCCGCCCTCACCGGCACGGTCGACGCCTACCAGAAGCTGACCTTCCCGCTGGACGCCTACGCGGGCAAGCAGATCAGCCTGCGCTTCCGCTACGCCACCGACGGCGGCGTGGCCCAGAAGGGCTTCACGGCCGACGAGATCACGGTGACCGCCGACGGCGCGACCCTGTTCTCCGACGACGCGGAGTCCGCGGACGCGGCCTGGACGTCGAACGGCTTCACCCGCATCGGCGCCGGGATCACGGACGACTACGCGCAGTACTACATCGCCGAGAACCGTCAGTACGTGTCGTACGACAAGGTCCTCAAGGTCGGCCCGTACAACTTCGGTTTCGCGTCCCGCCCCGACTGGGTGGAGCACTACGCCTACCAGAACGGTCTGCTGATCTGGAAGTGGGACACCTCCCAGGCGGACGACAACACCAGCGCCCACCCGGGTGAGGGCCTGATCCTCCCGATCGACTCGCACCCGACCCCGCTGAAGTGGTCCGACGGCACCCTGATGCGCAACCGCGTCCAGGCCTACGACTCCACCTTCGGCTTCTCCGCGACGGACGCGATCACGCTGCACAGGGCGGACGTCGCGACCAAGATCAAGTCGCTTCCGGGCGTCCCGGTCTTCGACGACGGCGCGTCGACGTACTACGACGCGTCGAACCCCTACGCCGGCGTCAAGGTCACTGACACCAACACCTCGATCAAGATCGTCAAGGAGGGGAAGGACGGCTCGACGGTCACGGTGAAGGTCGGCCCGTCCGCGAAGTAGTTCATATCTCCGCAGGTCAGAAGCGGTATCGGCGGTGACCCCCTGGCGGGTCGCCGCCGATCGTGTTTAGGTGCGTGCTGTGGCTCTCTTATTGACACCGACACGCACGGGGGTGTGACCGCATGGCCGCAGGAGGCTTCTGCAGGCTGCCGAACGGCAGGGTCGTGGTGGCCCTGAACCTGCCCAGCCCCACCGACCTGGACTCCACCGGGGTACGGGTGCTGGTGCACGCCCACAACCGCGCCAGGGCCCTGACCAGGCTCCGTAACCTGGGCCTGCGAGCGATCTATCTCCGGGGCAACGCGGCCCCGCCGACCCCCGACGAGATCACGGCCGTGCTCCACCACCCGGACGGCCTGATATGGCGCACGACCCCGGACACCGCCGTACCCCCGCCCACGGCCCCGGAACTCTGGAGACCGATCAGATCCCTCCTGAGAGGCGCGGCGGCGTAGCCGCAGCCTCTCAGGGGCGCGGGGAACTGCGCGACCAGCCACGACGGCGCCGCAGCCGAAGAACCAATCCTCACTGTCAGGCGACGACCGGCTTGCCCGACAGGGCCACGCCCGCCGCCCGCAGTTCCTCCAGCGCGCGGTCGGTGGTCTCCTCGGCGACGCCGGCCGTGAGCTCCAGCAGTACCTGGGTGCGGAAACCCTCCCGCGCCGAGTCCAGCGCGGTGGCCCGTACGCAGTGGTCCGTGGCGATGCCGACGACGTCCACCTCGTCGATCTCGCGGGCGCGCAGCCAGTCGCCCAGCTTGACGCCGTTCTCGTCGACGCCCTCGAAGCCGCTGTACGCGGCGGCGTAGGCGCCCTTGTCGAAGACGGCGTCGATGGCGCCGGAGGCCACGGCCGGGGCGAAGTTCGGGTGGAAGCCGACGCCCTCCGTACCGGCGACGCAGTGCGCGGGCCAGGAGTGGACGAAGTCCGGGTTGTCGGCGAAGTGACCGCCGGGCGCGATGTGGTGGTCGCGGGTGGCCACGACATGCCGGTACCCGGCGGGAGCCTGCGCGACCAGCTCGGTGATCGCGGCGGCGACATCGGCACCCCCGGCCACCGCGAGACTGCCTCCCTCGCAGAAATCGTTCTGCACGTCTACGACGATCAAGGCGCGGCGCATGGTCGGTGTCCTTCGACTGTGGGTGAAGTCGACTATGGGTGAAGTAAGCCAGCGTAGAGAAACAGCGGGGCCGACAACAGGCCCCCAGGACCTGTCCTAGCTACCCGCACGCCCCAGCACGTACTCCGTCGGGATCACCGGCTCGCCCCGTGACAGCTGGGTCGCGGACAGGGGCAGACCGGCCCGGGCCGCCGCGTGGCGGTCGCGTACGACGTCCAGCGGCTCGCGGGCGACCACCTCGCCGCCCTTGACCAGCTCCACCAGCAGCTGCCGCTCGGCCAGCTCGGCCGGCACCGCCCCGGTGCCCACCACCTCGGCCTCCGCGACCCCGTACGCGTCCGGACGCCGCGCCGCCCACTTGCGCCCGCCCACCGAGGTCTTCCCGCCGGTCGACTTCTTCGCCACCGGCACCAGCGGCGCCCTGGGGTCGGCGGACTCGGCGCGGGCGACCAGCTTGTACACCATCGAGCAGGTCGGATGCCCGGACCCGGTCACCAGCTGGGTGCCGACGCCGTACGCGTCCACGGGCGCCGCGGCCAGCGAGGCGATGGCGTACTCGTCGAGGTCGGAGGTGACGATGATCCGGGCGCCGGTCGCGCCCAGCTCGTCCAGCTGCTGGCGCACCCGGTGGGCCACCAGGAGCAGGTCCCCGGAGTCGATGCGGACCGCCCCCAGCTCGGGCCCGGCGACCTCGACCGCCATCCGTACCGCCTCGGCGACGTCGTACGTGTCCACGAGCAGCGTGGTGCCCCGGCCCAGCGAGTCCACCTGGGCCCGGAAGGCGTCCCGCTCGGAGTCGTGCAGCAAGGTGAAGGCGTGGGCGCTGGTGCCCACCGTCGGGATGCCGTAGCGGAAGCCCGCGGCCAGGTCGGAGGTGGTGGTGAAGCCTCCGACGTACGCGGCGCGGGAGGCGGCGACCGCGGCCAGCTCATGGGTGCGCCGGGCGCCCATCTCGATCAGCGGGCGGTCCCCGGCGGCCGAGGACATCCGGGACGCGGCGGCGGCGATCGCGGAGTCGTGGTTGAGGATGGAAAGGATCACGGTCTCCAGGAGCACGCACTCGGCGAAGGAGCCCTCGACGCGTATGACGGGCGAGCCGGGGAAGTAGACCTCGCCCTCCGGATAGCCCCAGATGTCACCCGAGAAGCGGTACGAGGCCAGCCAGGACAGGGTCGCCTCGTCGACGATGTCCCGCTCCCGCAGGAAGCCGAGGACCCCCGGGTCGAAGCGGAAGTTCTCGACGGCGTCCAGGACACGCCCGGTTCCCGCGACGACGCCGTAGCGCCGCCCCTCCGGCAGCCGCCGGGTGAAGACCTCGAACACGCTCCGCCGCTCGGCCGTCCCCGCCTTCAGGGCGGCCTGCAGCATCGTCAGCTCGTACTGGTCCGTGAAGAGCGCCGTAGAGGGAACGTCAACCGGCAGCCCAAGGTCCGCTGTGTTCATGACGAGAGATGGTACTCCCTTCTCGTCGGTGTGACGATTTATGGGATGCGTGGCAGCATGGGCCCTGTGACGTCACCCGCACCCCTGGAGATCGAACGCACCGAGTCGGCGGAGGAGGTCTTCGCCGTCCCCGAGCCCGACGTCCCGTGGGTCACGATCGTCCACAACGACCCGGTCAACCTGATGAGCTATGTGACGTACGTCTTCCAGACGTACTTCGGCTACAGCAAGGACAAGGCCACCAAGCTCATGCTCGACGTCCACCACAAGGGCCGGGCCGTCGTCTCCAGCGGGAGCCGCGAGGAGATGGAACGCGACGTGCAGGCCATGCACGGATACGGCCTGTGGGCCACCCTCCAGCAGGACCGGAAGTAGCGACCGGAAGTAGCCTCCCCTCCCATGCCCGGAACTTTCGAACCGCTCCCCGGCGGCGGCGCTGCCGTCGCGCTCGACGACGTCGAGATCTCCATCATCCGCTCGCTGGCCGTCCAGCTCCTGGAGCTGATCGGCCCAGGACCCGCCGAGGACGCCTCCGCCGACCCGCTCGCCGAACTCTTCGCCGAGGGGCCCAGCGAGCCCCCCGCCGACCCGGTGCTGCGCCGGCTCTTCCCGGACGCGTACACCGACCCCGAGGCCTCCCCGGGGCCGCAGCGGGCCGACGAGCAGAAGGCGCACTCCGCCGAGTTCCGCCGCTACACCGAGAACGACCTGCGGTCCGGCAAGCGCGAGAACGCCCTCGCGGTGGTCCGCACCCTGGACGCCCTCGCCTCCCAGGCGGCCGACGACGGCGGCGCGGTGCTCAAGCTGTCGACCGAGGAGTCCCGGCAGTGGCTCGGCGCGCTCAACGACCTGCGCCTCGCGATCGGGGCCCGGCTCGAGATCACCGACGAGGACGACACCGACCTCCTCTACCGGCTGCCGGACGAGGATCCGCGCAAGCCGATGGTGATGGCGTACCTGTGGCTGGGCGGCCTCCAGGAGACGCTCGTGACCACCCTTATGCCCTGATTCGTCCTGCCCTGCCGCTCGCTCAGAAGGCGCTCAAATCCGGATAACGATCACATCACCGTGACGGCCGGAAGTGCCCTCTTCGTGTCCCGTTCGTCCCCTTTTCCTCGTGTCGTGCGCCACACCGAACGCGCCGGACCGACGGTGCGGTCGTGATAGATCTTCACGACCGCCCGGCGAACACCACCCGCATGTTCCGCCGGGTGCGCCACCGAGCCGACCATCGTCGGCCAGGCACCACTCCAGGAATCCGGGGGGATCGACAGCCGGTCCGAGGCCGACGAGAGGTCCGGGGCGGCATGGAGAAAGGCGCACCACACACATGACCTCCGCCCAGGTCGACACAGCGGAACAGACGTCCGAAGAGGGGTACGAGCGCGGGCTCGGCAGCCGCCAGGTCCAGATGATCGCGATCGGCGGCGCCATCGGCGTCGGCCTCTTCCTGGGGGCCGGGGCGAACATCGCCAAGGCCGGACCCAGCCTCATCCTGATGTACGCCCTCGCCGGCGCCATCGTCTTCTTCATCATGCGGGCGCTCGGCGAACTGCTCCTGTACCGCCCGGTCTCGGGCTCCTTCGCCGAGTACTCCCGTGAGTTCCTCGGCCCGTTCTTCGGCTACTTCACCGGCTGGACGTACTGGCTGATGTGGGTCGTGACGGGCATGGCCGAGCTGACGGCCGCCGCGATCTACGTCAACTACTGGTTCCCCGCCATCCCCCAGTGGGTGACCGCACTGGTCTTCCTGGTGATCCTCTTCGGGGTCAACCTGATCTCCGTGAAGGTCTTCGGAGAGCTGGAGTTCTGGTTCTCCATGGTCAAGGTCACCGCCCTCATCGGCATGATCGTGATCGGTCTCGGCGTTCTCACCTTCGGCTTCAGCAGCGCCGGCGACACCGCCGCCGTCGCCAACCTCTGGCAGTTCGACGGCTTCTTCCCCAAGGGCATCGGCTCCTCCCTGATGACCCTCCAGGGCGTGATGTTCGCCTACCTCGCGGTCGAACTGGTCGGCGTCACGGCCGGCGAGTCGGAGAACCCCGAGAAGACCCTCCCCAAGGCCATCAACACCCTCCCGTGGCGCATCGCGCTGTTCTACGTCGGCGCGCTCACCGTCATCCTCTGCGTCGTGAAGTGGACCGAGTTCGCCCCCGGTGTCTCCCCCTTCGTCGAGGCCTTCGCGAAGATCGGCATCCCGGCCGGCGCGGGCATCGTCAACTTCGTCGTCCTCACCGCCGCCCTGTCCTCCTGCAACTCCGGCATGTACTCCACCGGCCGCATGCTGCGGAACCTGGCCGACAGCGGCGAGGCCCCGGCCGCCTTCAGGAAGCTGTCGGCCACCAGGACCCCCGCCTTCGGCATCACGGTCTCGGTCCTGTTCATGGGCATCGGCGTCGTCCTGAACTACGTCGTCCCGGAGAAGGCCTTCGGCTACGTCACCTCCGTCGCCACCGCCGCCGGCATCTGGACCTGGCTGATGATCCTGGTCAGCCACGTCCTCTACCGCCGCGCGGTCGACGCAGGCCGGCTGCCCGCGTCCAGCTTCCCGGCCCCGGGCGGCGCCGCGTTCAGCTGGGTGGCCATCGCCTTCCTGCTCTTCGTCACCTGCCTGATCGCCTACGACGCCGACGCCCGCGTCTGCCTGTACGTGATGGCGGGCTGGGCCGCCGCCCTCGGCGTCGGATGGAGGATCCTCAAGGGCCGCAACCCGCAGGTCACCGACCGCCGCGACCCGGACCTCCAGAAGACCGGCTGACCGAGTCCAGCATGTGGGCCGTCCTGTACCGAGCCTCGGGCGGGACGGCCCCTCTGCTTATCCTGACGACCATGCTGACCATCACCCGGGATCTCTACGACAAGATCGTCGCGCACGCCCGCAAGGACCACCCCGACGAGGCGTGCGGCGTCATCGCGGGCCCCGCGGGCTCGGACCGCCCCGAGCGCTTCATCCCCATGCAGAACGCCGCCATGTCGCAGACGTTCTACGAGTTCGACTCCGGCGACCTCTTCAAGCTCTACCGCGAGATGGACGACCGCGACGAGGAGCCGGTGGTCGTCTACCACTCCCACACCGCGACCGAGGCCCGCCCCTCCCGCACCGACATCACCCTCGCCCAGGAACCCGGCGCCCACTACGTCCTCGTCTCCACCGCCGACACCGACGGAAACGGCCCCTTCCAGTTCCGCTCCTTCCGCATCCGCGAGGGCGAGGTGGAGGAGGAGGACGTGGCGGTCGTCGAGGCATACTGAGAGCCGTACGCCCCGACAACTCCCCGCAACGGAGCTGGTGTTGACGCAACGGATGAACGTACGGCGCCCCACCCTCGAGGACGTGGCCCGGCGCTCGGGTGTCTCCAGGTCGACCGTGTCGCGGGTGGTCAACGGTGAGGCGCGGGTGAGCGCGGAGGCCGTCGAACGCGTCCGCGAGGTCATCGCCGAACTGGGATACGTCCCCAACCAGGCAGCCCGCCAGCTGGTCACCCACCGCACCGGCGCCGTCGCGGTCGTCGCCGCCCCGCCCGAGGGCCGGCTCTTCCTCGACCCGTTCTTCGACCTCCTGCTGCGCGGCGTGCGCCGGGAACTCGCCGAACACGGCACCCAGGCCGTCCTGCTCTTCGTGGAGGAACCGGACGACCACGCGCGCGTGGCCGACTACCTCGGCGGCGGCCACGTCGACGGCGCCGTGCTGTTCTCCCTGCGCCCGGAAGAACCGCTGCACGAGATGACCGACCGCCTCGACCTCCCCGCCGTCTTCGGCGGCCGCCCCCTCCCGCACGCGGGCGCCGCCCGCCACGACCACGCCTACGTCGACGGCGACAACCGCGGCGGCGCCCGCCTCGCCGTCCAGCACCTCGTCTCCCTCGGCCGCCGCCGCATCGCCACCGTCACCGGCCCCTACGACCAGGAGAACTCCGCCGCCGACCGCCTCGCCGGTTACCGCGACGTCCTCCCCGACACCCCGCCCGACCTCGTCGAGCGCGCCGACTACAGCCGCCAGGGCGGCGCCGACGCCATGGCCGCACTCCTTCACCGCCGCCCCGACCTGGACGCCGTCTTCGTCGCCTCCGACTTCATGGCCTCCGGAGCCCTCCAGACCCTGCGCGAACACGGCCGCCGGGTCCCCGAGGACGTGGCCGTGGTCGGCTTCGACGACCTCACGTCCATCGCCGAGACCACCGACCCGCCGCTGACCACCGTCCACCAGGACGTCGAGGAGATGGGCCGTCTGATGGCCCGCCTCCTTTTCGAGCACGGCACCGGACGGACCTCCGTGATCGTCCCCACCCGCCTGGTCCGCCGACGCTCCGCCTGAGCCGCGGAGTCTCACTCCCCGGCCCCAATCCGTCCGGCATGTGGGATCACACTCGGGGAGCGGCACCGGGAATCGATACGATGAGCCCATGGTTCTGAACGACGTGAGCGAGAAGACGCCGGGCGCACTGCTCGTGGCGCGGCTGCACGTCGACCTGTGCAGGCTGAACAGCGCCATCTGTTGACGTCCCCTGCCGCCGTACGGCCGTGAGCCGCGGCGCCGCACTGCCGCGCGCGCCCCTACCCGACACTTCCCGACAGGAGCCCTGAGCCATGGCCATCGAGGTCCGCATCCCGACCATCCTCCGCCAGTACACCGACGGTCAGAAGGCGGTGGAGGGCAGCGGTGACACCCTCGCCGACCTCTTCAACGACCTCGAGACCCGGCATGCGGGCATCCACGCCCGCATCGTGGACGACGGCAAGCTGCGCCGCTTCGTCAACGTCTACCTCAACGACGAGGACGTCCGCTTCGTCGAGGGCATCGACACCAAGCTCACCGACGGCGACACGGTGACGATCCTGCCGGCCGTGGCCGGCGGCATGGCCTGATCCCGTCATGCGCTACGACTCTCCGCTGGCCGCGGTGGGCAACACCCCTCTGGTGCGCCTGCCGCGGCTCTCGCCGTCCTCCGACGTCCGCATCTGGGCGAAGCTGGAGGACCGCAACCCGACCGGCTCGATCAAGGACCGCCCCGCCCTGCACATGGTCGAGCAGGCGGAGAAGGACGGCCGCCTCACCCCCGGCTGCACCATCCTCGAACCCACCTCCGGCAACACCGGCATCTCCCTCGCCATGGCGGCGAAGCTCAAGGGCTACCGCATCGTCTGCGTGATGCCGGAGAACACCTCGCAGGAACGCCGTGACCTGCTCACCATGTGGGGGGCCGAGATCATCTCCTCCCCGGCCGCGGGCGGCTCCAACACCGCCGTACGCGTCGCCAAGGAGCTCGCCGCCGAGCACCCCGACTGGGTGATGCTCTACCAGTACGGCAACCCGGACAACGCCGGCGCCCACTACGCCACCACCGGCCCGGAGATCCTCGCCGACCTCCCCTCGGTCACCCACTTCGTCGCCGGCCTCGGCACCACGGGCACCCTGATGGGCGTGGGCCGCTACCTCCGCGAACACAAGCCGGACGTGAAGATCGTCGCCGCCGAGCCGCGCTACGACGACCTGGTCTACGGCCTCCGCAACCTCGACGAGGGCTTCGTCCCCGAGCTCTACGACGCGTCGGTCCTCACCACACGCTTCTCGGTCGGCTCGGCGGACGCGGTGACCCGCACCCGGGAGCTCCTCCAGCAGGAGGGCATCTTCGCGGGCGTCTCCACGGGCGCGGCCCTCCACGCCGCGATCGGCATGGGCAACAAGGCGCTCAAGGCGGGGGAGCCGGCCGACATCGTCTTCGTCGTGGCGGACGGCGGCTGGAAGTACCTGTCGACGGGCGTCTACACGGCGACGACGACAGAGGAAGCGATCGAGACGTTGCAGGGCCAACTCTGGGCATGACCGGTTCGGCAGTCGCTCAACCGGTCAGGTGACGGACCTGGTCCCAAAGGGCCGGGTCCACAACCCCCACCCGCCGCCGGAAATCCCGCACAGACACCTGCCGCAGCTCCCCCGTCTCGAGGAAGCTGGGCCGCCCCCGCGCATCCCCCACCGCACCCGGCGGCAACGGGATCACCCCGGCCCGCTCATCCCGGTACCTACTGGTGATCTTCGCGACGGTCACCCGCCCCCGCCGCACCGTCAGCACCAGACACGGCCGGTCCTTCACCCCCGGCCCGTCCTCGAACGGCACGCTGGCCCACCAGATCTCCGCGGGCTGAGGATGCCCGGCCGCGCCGCGCCCCCGCGACGACCGCCGATGCCCCCGCCCCCACCCGTCGACGAGCGTGGCGACGAGCGCCAGCAGCACCACCGCGACGAGCGCCAGCCACCACGACCTGTCCATGGGACGACGTTACCGGCGCGCGCACCGCAACGCGCGCCCTCTGTCACACCTCACACACCTTCGGTCCAGCCGAACCGGTGACAGCACAGGTGAGTTCCCCCACAACGGCCCCTGGTGGAGGAGCGACCCGGCGTTTTGCGCCTTACGCTCGACAAACCGCACGACCCCCGTCGCCCCATATCTATCGATTCACTTCATATCCCGCCAGCGGAGGTTTCTGCTTTATGAAGCTCACCGTCGTCGGCTGCTCGGGGTCGTTCCCGTCCGCGGAATCGGCCTGCTCGAGCTACCTCGTCGAGGCCGACGGCTTCCGGCTGCTTCTCGACATGGGCAACGGCGCCCTGGGCGAGCTGCAGCGCCACTGCGGTCTCTACGACCTCGACGCGATCTTCCTGAGCCATCTGCACGCCGACCACTGCATCGACATGTGCGCGTACTTCGTCGCACGCTACTACCGCCACGACGGTGGCCGCTGCGACCCCATCCCGGTCTACGGCCCCGAAGGCACCGAACACCGGCTGACCACGGCCTACGCCGACACGCCTTCCGCCTCCTCGATGAGCGAGGTCTTCGACTTCCACACGGTCAAGCCCTCCACCTTCGACATCGGCCCGTTCACCGTGCACACGGAACGCGTGGCCCACCCCGTGGAGGCCTACGGCATCCGGGTCGAACACGGCGGCCGGTCCCTCACCTACTCCGGTGACACGGGTATCAGCCCCGCGCTGGAGGAGCTCGCCCGGGACACCGACCTGTTCCTGTGCGAGGCCGCCTTCACCCACGGCAAGGAGAACATCCCCGACCTGCACCTCAACGGCCGCGAGGCGGGTGAGACGGCACGCCGGGCAGGCGCCCGCCGTCTGGTCCTCACCCACATCCCCCCGTGGACCGACCCGCAGGTCAACCTCGTCGACGCCCGCGCGGTCTTCGACGGCCCGGTCGAACTCGCGGCGCCGAGGAAGTCGTACGACATCTAGCACGCCGTACAGCCGAAAGGCCCCCGGAGCGGTTCAGGGCTCCGGGGGCCTTCGTGTGTGCGGCGGCGGTTACGCCTTGGTGAGGTCCTCGACCTCCTCGTCGGGTTCACGGCCCGGCGTGGGGAGGTTGAACTTCGTGATGGCGAAGCGGAAGACGAAGTAGTAGATCGCGCCGAAGACCAGTCCGATCGGGATGATCAGCCAGGGCTTGGTGGCGAGGTTCCAGTTCAGCGCGTAGTCGATGAAGCCCGCGGAGAAGGTGAAGCCCGTGTGCACCCCGAGCGCCCAGGTCACCGCCATGGACAGCGCGGTGAGCACCGCGTGGATGCCGTACAGCAGCGGGGCGATGAACAGGAACGAGAACTCGATCGGCTCGGTCACACCGGTCACGAACGAGGTCAGGGCCAGGGAGATCATCATGCCGAGCACGGCCTTGCGGCGCTCCGGACGGGCGGTGTGGGCCATGGCGAGCGCGGCGGCCGGCAGACCGAACATCATGATCGGGAAGAAGCCCGACATGAACTGGCCGGCGGTCGGGTCACCGGCGAAGAAGCGGGTGAGGTCGCCGTGCACGACGGCGCCGGACGCGTCCTTGAAGTCGCCGATCTGGAACCAGGCGACCGAGTTCACGAACTGGTGCATGCCGACCGGGATCAGCGCGCGGTTGATCAGACCGAACAGACCGGCGCCGAAGGCCCCGAGACCGGTGATCCACTCGCCGAAGTTCGAGATGCCCTCGCCGATCGGTTCCCAGACCAGGCCGAAGAAGACGCCCATCGCGGTGCCCACGAAGGCCATGACGATCGGGACGAGCCGCCGTCCGTTGAAGAAGCCGAGCCAGTCCACGAGCTTCTTGCGGTGGTAGCGCTGCCACAGCACGGCGGACAGCAGACCCATCAGGATGCCGCCCAGGACGCCGGGGTTGTTGTACGTCGCGGCTATGTCCGCGCCCGCCTGGACCTTGGCCTCGGAGACCGGGAACGCCTTCAGCACGTTGCTGTAGACCAGGAAGCCGACGAGGGCCGCGAGGGCCGTGGAGCCGTCCGCCTTCTTGGCGAAGCCGATCGCGACGCCGATGCAGAACAGCAGGGGGAGGTTGTCGAAGAGGGCGCCGCCGGCGGTGGCGAACACCGCCGTGACCTTGTCCGGAAGGTTGAGCTTGTCGTGCACGTCCTGCTGGCCGAGGCGGAGCAGGATACCCGCCGCCGGCAGTACGGCGATGGGAAGCTGAAGGCTGCGGCCGACCTTCTGCAGGCCCTGGATCAGGCCGGATCCCCACTTCTTCGCGGGGGCCGCCGTAGGCGCGGTGGCGGTGCTCATGGTTCCTCCATCTGGGTGATGGTCTACACCACTCAGTGGTGTAGACCATGTTGTAGCAGATGAAGAACGCATAAGGAACCCACCCGAGTGGCACGACCCGGAGAGCTATGCCTTCGTCACATTCCCGTGCTCTTCCTCCGGCTCCCCGCCCGCCGTCGTCAGGAACTGAAGCCGTCATGCACCCCGAGCCCCGCAGCACGTTGTAGTGGACGAGGAAGCCGGCCACCGCCGCAGCCGGTTGAGAATGCTTCATAGGTTGGCGACCGCCTGCCATGTGGTGTAGACCAGTCACGGACGATGTGGTTGCTGTGACGTCATCTTTCGGTACGCACGACGCAATCGCTCGCAAAGCTGGGCCAACTGTGCGTATGCGTGAGGAGACCGAAATGGCCACCAAGGCAGAGAAGATCGTCGCCGGGCTCGGCGGCATCGCCAACATCGAGGAAGTCGAGGGCTGCATCACCCGCCTGCGCACCGAGGTGAACGACGCCTCACTCGTCGACGAAGCCGCCCTCAAGGCCGCCGGCGCCCACGGCGTCGTCAAGATGGGCACCGCCATCCAGGTCGTCATCGGCACCGACGCCGACCCGATCGCGGCGGAGATCGAAGACATGATGTGAGCCGAGCCCGAGCCTGACCCTTGCCGTAAGAGGCTCCTCCGGACACCGACCGGAGGAGCCCCCACCCCTGGGCGGCTAGGCTCGGCCCCATGTCACGCATCGACGGCCGTACCGCCGAACAACTCCGCCCGGTCACCATCGAACGCGGCTGGAGCAAGCACGCCGAGGGCTCCGTCCTCGTCTCCTTCGGCGACACCAAGGTCTTCTGCACCGCCTCCGTCACCGAAGGCGTCCCCCGCTGGCGCAAGGGCAGCGGCGAGGGCTGGGTCACGGCCGAGTACTCCATGCTGCCCCGCGCCACCAACACCCGCGGCGACCGCGAGTCCGTCCGCGGCAAGATCGGCGGGCGCACCCACGAGATCTCCCGCCTCATCGGCCGCTCCCTGCGCGCGGTCATCGACTACAAGGCGCTCGGCGAGAACACGATCGTCCTGGACTGCGACGTGTTGCAGGCCGACGGCGGCACGCGTACGGCGGCCATCACCGGCGCGTACGTCGCCCTGGCCGACGCGGTCACCTGGGCCCAGGGCAGGAAGCTGATCAGGGCCGGCCGCCAGCCCCTCACCGGCACGGTCTCCGCGGTCTCCGTCGGCATCGTCGGCGGCATCCCGCTCCTCGACCTCTGCTACGAGGAGGACGTGAAGGCCGACACCGACATGAACGTCGTCTGCACCGGCGACGGCCGCTTCGTCGAGGTCCAGGGCACCGCCGAGGCCGAGCCGTTCGCCCGCGAGGAGCTCAACTCCCTTCTCGACCTGGCGGTTTCCGGCTGCACGGACCTGGCGGCCATCCAGCGCACGGCACTTGACACGGTCCTCGAAAGGTAAAAGACACGCCAAGAAAGGTGGCGCGCGGTGGCAACCCCACCGCGCGCCCCGGCGTCTTGGGCAGTAACTGGCCGTACTTGCCAGTGCGCAGTACCTCGCAGTACAGCGCAGTACATCAACGGGGAACAACGGGGAGGAACCAGCAATGGCCATGTCCGCGAGCCGCCGACACCGAGGCCTGGGCCGTCGTATCACCATCGCCGCCGGCGCCGCGGCCGTCGCGCTCACTCTCGGCTTCACGGCCACCGGCTGCGACGCCGTCGACAAGGCGCTGGACTGCGTCCAGACCGCCGACGCCATCGCCGACAGCGTGACCGGCCTCCAGCAGGCCGTGGAGAACGCGTCGAGCGACCCGACCCAGCTCGGAGAGTCCCTCACCTCCATCGAGAACGACCTCGACCAGATCGGCGACAAGACCGACAACGCCGATGTCAACAAGGCGGTCGACAGCCTGCGCGAGGCGGTGGGCAACGTCCGCACGTCCGTCGACAACGGCGACACGACGCCCGACCTCAGCCCTGTCACGGACGCGGCGGGCGAACTGACGAAGGTCTGCACGCCGTAGGAGGCCGCCGCGGGCACCGGCGATACTGGGGCGCATGACCCGCCTGATCCTCGCCACCCGCAACGCCGGAAAGATCACCGAACTGAGGTCGATCCTCGCCGACGCAGGTCTCCCGCACGACCTCGTCGGCGCGGACGCCTACCCCGACATCCCCGACGTCAAGGAAACAGGCGTCACCTTCGCCGAGAACGCCCTGCTGAAGGCCCACGCCCTGGCCCAGGCCACGGGCCTGCCCGCCGTCGCGGACGACTCCGGCCTCTGCGTTGACGTCCTGAACGGCGCCCCCGGCATCTTCTCCGCCCGCTGGTCCGGCACCCACGGCGACGACAGGGCCAACCTGGCGTTGCTCCTGGCCCAGCTCTCCGACATCCCCGACGGCCACCGGGGCGCCCACTTCATGTGCGCAGCGGCCCTGGCCCTTCCCGACGGCACGGAACGGGTGGTCGAGGGCCGCCTTCGAGGTGCCTTGCGGCATTCCCCGTCCGGCACCAACGGCTTCGGCTACGACCCGATCCTCCAGCCGGAGGGCGACTCCCGCACTTGCGCCGAGCTGAGCGCCGAGGAGAAGAACGCGATCAGCCATCGCGGGAAGGCGTTCAGGGGGTTGGTACCGGTGGTACGGGAGCTGCTGGGCTGAACTCGCGGAAAGGCCCCGCCCCTCTGGATCGAAGGTGCGGGGCCTGATCTCCCTGTGGGCCCGGTGGGACTCGAACCCACGACACACCGGACCTAAACCGGCGCCCTCTTGGCCAGCTGGGGTACGGGCCCAGGACGCTTACCTTACTGTGCCTGGCTCGGCACCGAGACAGTGACGTCCTCCCGGCGGCGGTTCGAGAAACTGCTTGTCTGACTGTGGCATGACGGGCACAGGTACCTCAGGTTCTTCCGCCGGTTGTCCAGGCGGTCGCCATTGACGTGATCGATCTCCAGCACGAGCCTCCGGCCTTGCCATGTGTCTCCGATTCCGCATTCATCGCAGACATGCGGTACGTCTAGGTCATCCAGTGCCCGCCGGAGCAAGGGCGTTTTGGTACGAGGGCTTCCCGGAGCGAGGAGCACCAAGATCTCGGCTGAGGGTTTGCGCTTCGGGGAGCGGACGCCGCGAGAGTGGCCTTGTCCTGTGAAATGGGCGGTCGACAACCCGTGGAACTCGATGCCGCGCTTCACGAGCGCCCGGGCTGCAGCGGTGTCGCCCCGGCCAAGGGCGGCCAGAACTCCGGCCAGGCTTGCAGCGGCCTCGACCGCAGGTGCCAGTTCGTCAAGGGGAGGGACACCGGGGCCGTACCTGCGTCCTCCGGTGAAGTGCGAGGTATCGATACCGAACTTGTCCAGCTGCTTTCTGATGTGGCCGTAGGGGCTGTCGCGCGGAGGGAAGCCCATGTACTCCAGCATCTCCTTGATGCTGTGTGAACGGGCGGCAGCTTCCCGGAGGAGGCCCTCCGGGAAGCTGCGCCGCTCGCGTTCTGGCAGTGGTTCCTCGCGGAAATGGGAGATGTCGATGCCGTAGTGCTGGAGCCGCTGGTTCAGATAGCGGCGAGAGCCGCTGCCCATCGGCGCGCCCAACTCGCGCATCAGGTCGACCATGCTCGTGGTCTTGGCGGCAGCCCGAGTCAGCCGGTCGCGGGTGAACTCCGGCCTGCTCATGAGATCGCCCTCCGCTTGCGTCCTCGGTATGTGTCCGTTACCGCATGGCAGTTGGGGCAGAGCAACTGCAGGTTCTCCGGACGGTTGTCCCACCAGTCGCCGTTGATGTGGTCGACCTCCAGCCGAAGGGGCTTGCCGTTCCATTCGGGACCTGTGCCGCACATTGCGCAGGCTTCCTCGACTCCCATTCGCAGGAGTTGGTGCCGTAGACGCCTGCCGGGGATTCTGCCGGCGCCCGGCGATCCCAGGGTCAGTGGATTGCCTCGCGAACCCTTCGGGCCGCCTTGTCGCACTGTGAAGTGGGACGTGTTGATGCCCAGCGTCGTGATACGGCGGCTGATGTGGGCGTGGTTGCCCCCCACCGGGCTGATGCCCAGGCGGCGAACCACTTCCTTGATGCTGCTCGACGTGGCCACTGCCTCGCGAAGCAGCGCTTCGCTGTGGCGTGCCCAGTGGGTGGGGAAGTGGGAGACGTCCACACACGCGTCCGCCATCTTCTGGCGCAGATAGCGTCTGCTGCCCGCTGTCGGCGTCCCTCCACACCACCGCACGGCCTCGTCCCAGTTCGCCGTCGCACGAGCTGCTTCATGGAGCAACTCATGGGTGTACCTCGCGCCCACCGAACCCCCCTCCGTATCCGGCCACCCGTTCGTGGCTCGTACGGAGTAACGAACCGTTTGTCCGGCAGTCACGCCCGGGATGTGGAGCGGCCCGCACCCGGGGTGCCGGGTGCGGGCCGTGGGAGTGGGGGGTTCAGATGCCCAGGTCCTTGATGATCTTGGCGACGTGGCCTGTCGCGCGGACGTTGTAGAGGGCGTGTTCGACCTTGCCCTCCTCGTCGACCACGATCGTGGAGCGGATGACGCCCATGTACGTCTTGCCGTAGTTCTTCTTCTCGCCGTACGCGCCGTACGCGTCGAGGACGGTCTTGTCGGGGTCGGCCAGGAGGGTGACCTTCAGGGACTCCTTCTCACGGAACCTGCCGAGCTTCTCGGGGCTGTCCGGGGAGATGCCGAGGACGTCGTAGCCCGCGCCGGCGAGGAGGTCGAGGTTGTCCGTGAAGTCGCAGGCCTGCTTGGTGCAGCCGGGGGTGAGGGCCGCGGGGTAGAAGTAGACGATGACCTTGCGTCCCTTGTGGGCGGAGAGGGACACCTCGTTGCCGTCGGCGTCGGAGAGGGTGAAGGCGGGGGCCACGTCCCCGGGCTGGAGTCGCTCGCTCATCGCTCCAGCGTAACGGGGGGTCCTGACAGTGCGGTCGCGGGCGGAGCTGACAGACTGTCCGGAACGGCAACAAACACCTTCGGAGGCCATACCGTGGCGGACACGTCGGACACCAGAACCCCGGCGCAGATCGAGGCGGACATCCGGGCCCGCCGCGAGACCCTGGCCGAGACGCTGGACGAGATCGGGGTGCGGGTGCACCCCAAGACCATCGTCGGAGACGCCAAGGCCAAGGTCGTCGCCAACGTCGACCACACCCTCGGCCGGGCCTACGTCCAGGTCAACCGGGTGGTCAGCGAGGTGAGGGGGCAGTTCGTGGACAAGGAGGGCGCGCCCCGGCTGGAGCGGATCGTGCCGGTCGCCCTCGTGGCCGTGGGCGTCGTGGGGCTGCTCGCCTTCAGCTCCCGCCGCGGCAAGCGCTGACCCGGTCGCATCCGCAGGAGTCGAAGGCAGGTAGGTTCGAGGCGTGAGCGGTAAGAGAAGCGACCACAGCGGCCCCCAGGACGACAAGCTGCCCATCCGGATGCTCCATGACCGGGTCCTCGTGCGGCAGGACGCCAGCGAGGGCGAGCGGCGTTCCGGCGGCGGCATCCTGATCCCCGCCACGGCGGCGGTCGGCCGGCGGCTGGCCTGGGCGGAGGTCGTCGCCGTGGGGCAGAACGTACGGACCGTCGAGCCGGGCGACCGGGTCCTGTACGACCCGGAGGACCGGGCCGAGGTGGAGGTGCGGGGCGTGGCCTATGTGCTGATGCGTGAGCGCGATCTGCACGCGGTGGCCGCCGACCGCTTCGAGGGCTCGGAGGACACCACCGGCCTGTACCTCTGAATCAACTCCGAAGGGGCCCGGTGACCATGGTCACCGGGCCCCTTCGGCGTCCCTTTGCTATGTTCGAAGGAGCCCGACGAGACGCGCCGTACCGGGACCTGCGCAAAGACGACGCACCCGAAGGAACAGGTGTCCCGTCTCGGAGGTGCCCCATGGCTGCCTGGTCGCTGCTCGTTCTCGCCGGTCTGCTCGAGGTCGGCTGGTCCGTCGGCCTGAAGTACACGGACGGCTTCACCCGCCCGGTCCCCAGTCTGCTCACCGGGGCCGCGATCGTCGCCAGCATGCTGTTGCTGTCGTACGCCGCCCGCTCCCTTCCCATCGGTACCGCGTACGGCGTGTGGGTGGGCATCGGCGCCGCCGGGGCGGCCGTGCTCGGCATGGCGGTGCTGGGGGAGCCCGCCACCGCCGCCCGGATCTTCTTCGTCTGTCTGCTGCTGGTCGCCGTGGTCGGCCTCAAGGCGACCAGCGGCCACTGAGCGCCCGCGCCCGGCCGCGCTCTAATTGGATTTTCAGATACCAATTGGTAGAGTCGGCGTGTGCGATTGACCAAGGGAACCGATATCGCCCTCCGTATCGCCATGCGGTTGGCGGTCCTGGAGGGCGAGACCCCGACCACCCGGGAGGTGGCCGCGGCCGTCGATGTCCCGTACACCCACGCGGCCAAGGTGGTGAGCCGCCTCCAGCACCTGGGTGTGGTGGAGGCCCGTCGGGGCAGCGGCGGCGGGCTGACGCTCACCGCGGCCGGGCTGACCGGCTCGCTGGGCCAACTGGTCCGGGATCTGGAAGGGGTTGGCGACGTGGTGGGCTGTGAGGACGATCCGCCCTGCCCGCTGCGTGCGGCCTGCCGGCTGCGCACGGCGCTGCGCGCGGCGCAGGAGGCCTTTTTCGGCTCGCTGGATCCGCTCTCGATCCAGGACCTGGTCGGCGCGCCGACCGGTCCGGTACTGCTCGCCCTGGGACCGCACTCGGCCGGTTAGAACCCTTCGACCCGAAGCCCTCGACTCTCGCGAAGGCTCTCGAGGGCTCGCGAGGGCCGAGGCGCGCACAGGTACGGCGTTAAATGCGCATCTGATCTACCAATTATTTCATGAGGAGTCTGGTCATGCTGTCCGAACAGTCGGTGGCAACCGTCCGAGCGACCCTTCCCGCGGTCGGCGGCGCGATCGGGGAGATCACCCCGCTCTTCTACCGCAACCTGTTCGCCGCCCACCCGGAGCTGCTGCGCGACCTGTTCAACCGCGGCAATCAGGCCAACGGCACCCAGCAGCAGGCGCTGGCCGGTTCGATCGCCGCCTTCGCCACCGCGCTGGTCGAGCACCCTGAGCAGCGCCCCGACGCCATGCTCGGCCGGATCGCGCACAAGCACGCCTCGCTCGGCATTCGCCCAGAGCAGTACGCGATCGTGCACGAGCACCTCTTCGCCGCGATCGCCGAGGTGCTCGGCGCGGCGGTGACACCCGAGGTCGCGGCCGCCTGGGACGAGGTCTACTGGCTGATGGCCAACGCCCTGATCGCCATCGAGACCCGGCTGCACCAGCAGGCGGGCGTCGCCGACGGCGCGGTCTGGCGTGAGTACGAGGTCGTCGGGCGCCGCCGGGACACCGCCGAGGTGATGACCTTCGTGGTCCGCCCGGTGGACGGCGGCCCGCTGCCCGCCCGGCAGCCCGGACAGTACGTCTCGGTCCAGGTCCAACTGCCCGACGGGGCACGGCAGATACGCCAGTACAGCCTCTCCGGGCAGGAGGGCGACGCACTCCGCTTCACCGTCAAGCGGGTGGCCGGCGACGGCGGACCGGCGGGTGAGGTCTCGAACCACCTGCACGAGCAGGCCGGCCCCGGCACGGTGCTGCGGCTCAGTCCGCCGTTCGGCGACGTGTATCTGGACGAGACCGGCCAGGGCCCGGTCCTGCTGGTGTCGGCCGGTATCGGGTGCACGCCGATGATCGGCATGCTCAGCCATCTGGCCGCCACCGGCTCGGCCCGCCGGGTGATCACCGCGCACGCCGACCGCAGCGAGGACGCCCACGCCTTCCGCGCCGACCTGCACCGGCTCACCGCCCAGCTGCCGGACGCCGCCGCGCACGTCTGGTACGAGCAGCCGCCCGCCGGATGGCCCGCGGAGCGCACCGGCCGCCTCGACCTCGCCGCCGTGGCCCTGCCCACCGACGCCACGGCCTACCTCTGCGGGCCCCTGCCGTTCCTGCGCGCCGCCCGCGCCCAACTGCTCACCGCCGGCATCCCCGCATCCGCCATCCACTACGAGGTCTTCGGCCCGGACCTGTGGCTCGGCCAGGGGTGACGCCGAGCGGGCGGCGCCGGCTCGTCATGCCGGCTCACTGAGCCGCGCGGCCGATCATCCTCCCGGGCTCGCGCCGGCCGTGGTGCTCGCCGTGGTGCCGGTGCCGGACGAGGTGCCCGATGTCGTGCCGTTGGTCGTCGCCCCGCCGTCGGTGGTCGTGCCGCCGTCGGTCGCGGTCCCGCCGTCCGTCGAGGTGCCCCCGTCGGTCGAGGTTCCGCCGTCCGTGGAGGTGCCGCCGTCCGTGGCCGTGCCGCCGGTGGTCGGGGTGCCGGTGGTCGAGCCGTTCGTGGTGCTGCCGCCGCCGGTCTGGCCCTGGGTCGCACCCTGGTCGGTGTTGCCGCGCTCCTCGCCGCCGGTGCTGTCGTCCGGGGTGCCGGAGGAGTCCGGGTCGGGGGAGGAGGTGGCCGGGGGCGCGATGATCTCGTCGGAGCCCGCCTGCGCATCGAGGTCGAACTCGCGGGCCGGGGTGCCCTTCAGGGCCTCCTTGGTGAACTGGGCCCAGATCTTGGTGGGCGCGCCGCCGCCGTTGATGCGGTCCAGGCCCATGACGCCGTAGAGGGACTTGTGCTTGGCGGTGGTCGGGTCCTGGCCCATGACGGCGACGACGGTGGCGAGGTCGGGGGTGTAGCCGGCGAACCAGGCGGCCTGGTCCTCCTCGGCGGTGCCGGTCTTGCCCGCGGCGGGCCGGCCGGCGGCCAGCGCCTCGGTGGCGGTGCCGCTCTGGACGACGGACTGCAGGATCGAGGTGGTCGTGTCGGCGGCCTCGCGGCTGATGATCTGGTCGGCCTTGGGCTTGGGCAGGTCGACGACGTCCTGGCCGTCCTTGGTGATCTTCTCGACGATCGTGTACGTGCCGTGCTTGCCGTGGTTGGCGAGCGTGGCGTAGGCCTCCGCCATGTCGAGGACGCTGGCGGTGGCGGTGCCCAGGGCGATCGACGGGTAGGGCTGGAGGTCGGGGGTGTCGGAGGGCAGGCCGAGGTCGATCGCGGTCTTCTTGACCTTGGCCGGGCCGACGTCGACGGCCATCTGCGCGTACACGGAGTTCACCGACTTGTCGGTGGCGGTGCGCACGGTGATGTCGCCGTAGCTGGCGTCGTCCTCGTTGGAGGGGGCGTAGCCGCCGCCGTCCCAGCCCTGTACGGGGCGGCCGTCGGTGCCGTCGTAGACCGTGTTCGGGGTGATCTTGCTGCCGCCCTGGGTGGTGGAGTCGTTCTCCACGGCGGAGGTGAACACGAACGGCTTGAAGGTGGAGCCGACCTGGAAGTCCCGGCGGGTGGCGTTGTTGGTGTACTGCTTGACGTAGTCGATGCCGCCGTACATGGCGAGGACCTTGCCGGTCTTGGGGTCGACGGCGGCGCCGCCCGCGCGGACGTAGGTGTCGACCTTGCGGTTCTTCTTGTCGAGCTTGTCCATCAGCTGGTCGTTGACGGCGTCGACGAAGGCGTCCTGCTTCTTCTTCTGGATGGTGGTGGTGATGCGGTAGCCGCCGGCGTCGAGCTGGTCGGAGGTGACGATCTTGTTCTCGCGCAGGTAGTCCTTGATCGCGGTGACGAGGTAGCCGCGCTGCCCGGACATCCCGGTGTCGGCGCCCGAGGTCTCCTTCGGGGTGGGGAACTTCATGCCCTCGCGCTCGGACTCGTCCAGCCAGCCCTTGGTGACCATGCCGTCGAGGACGTAGTTCCAGCGGGCCTCGGCGGCCTTCTTGTTCTCGGGGTGGGCGATCACGTCGTACTCGCTGGGAGCGTTGACGAGTGCGGCGAGGTAGGCGCCCTGGGCGGCGGTGAGTTCGGTGGCGTCGATGCCGTAGTAGGCCTTGGCGGCGGCCTGGATGCCGTAGGCGTTGCGGCCGAAGAAGCTGGTGTTGAGGTAGCCCTGGAGGATGTCGTCCTTGGACTTCTCGCGGTCCAGCTTGATCGCGATGAAGAACTCCTTCACCTTGCGGGTGGCGGTCTGCTCCTGGGCGAGGTAGTAGTTCTTCACGTACTGCTGGGTGATCGTCGAGCCGGACTGCTTGCCCTTGCCGGTGGCGGTGTTCCAGCCGGCCCGCACCATCGCCTTGGGGTCGATCGCGGACTCGGAGTAGAAGTCGCGGTCCTCGGCGGCCAGCACGGCGTGCTGGGCGTCCTTGGAGATCCGCGAGAGGGTGACGTTCTCCCGGTTGATCTCGCCGTCGCGGGCGATCTCGGTGCCGTCCGCGTACAGGTAGACGTTGGACTGCTTGGTGGCGAGCGCGTTGGCCGGCGGGATCTTGACCATCGAGTAGCCGACGAAGAACAGCCCGACGAGCAGCGCGGCTCCCAGGACGAACGTGCCGAGCACCCACTTCCAGGTGGGGACCAGGCGCCGCCAGCCGGTGCGCTTGGGGCGCTTCGGCTTCGTGCCGTCCCCCAGGGGTTCGCTCGGGGCCCAACCCTCGTTCGGCTGCTGCGGCTGTGGCTCGCTACTCATGTGTTGCTCGGACTCCTGTTTCGCGTCGTACGGTCCCGTACGTCTCGTACGCCAATTGCGCCCCCTGTTGAAGACTCTCGCACCAAGCCTTCCGTTCCCGGCAATCGGCACGCGTTGCGGGGAAAAACGCGTGGCAGGCCGCCCCGTCCGCGGACTAGGCTCCTGCGCTTCGGCCTCGAACGTGGTCGCAGTGGGAGACAAGCGGGCGAGGAGGAAGGTTGCCGTGGGTTCGGCGCGGTTGTACACGGCCGTCGCAGCGGGGGGTTTCAGAAGGTACGCGACGTACCGGGCGGCCACGGCCGCAGGGGTGTTCACCAACACGGTTTTCGGCCTGATCCTCGTCTACACATACCTGGCGTTGTGGGACGAGAGGCCGCACCTGGGTGGTTACGACCAGGCACAGGCGGTGACGTACGTGTGGCTGGGGCAGGCGCTCTACGCGACGCTGGCGATCCAGGGCGGCGGCTTCGAGGCGGAGTTCATGGAGCGGATCCGCAGCGGCGCGGTGGCGATCGACCTGTACCGGCCGGCCGATCTGCAGGCCTGGTGGCTGGCGAACGACATGGGCCGGGCGCTGTTCCAGCTGCTGGGCCGGGGGGTGGTCCCGTTCGCCTTCGGGACGCTGTTCTTCCCCACGGCGCTGCCCTCCGATCCGGTGATCTGGCTGGCGTTCCTGGTAGCGCTCGCGCTCGCGATGGTGGTGAGTTTCGGCATCCGGTTCCTGGTGGCGCTGAGCGGGTTCTGGCTGCTGGACGGCACGGGCGCGCTTCAGGTGATGATGGTCACGGGGATCTTCTGTTCGGGGATGACGCTGCCGCTGAACGCGTTCCCGGAGCCGTTCGGCGACATCGTGATGGCGCTGCCGTGGGCGGCGCAGCTCCAGATGCCCGCGGACCTGCTGTTCGGGGAGGCCGACCCGCTGCCCGTGTTCGCCTTCCAGGCGCTGTGGGCGGTGCTGCTGCTGGGCGCGGGCCGGCTGGTGCAGTCGGCGGCGACGCGCCGGGTGGTGGTCCAGGGTGGGTGAGGGCGACAACCGGCTCGCGGAGAGCACCCGGCTGGCCGAGGGGCTGCGGGCCTATGGGCTGATCTCCGCGATGTGGATCCGCTCCACGCTCGCGTACCGGATGTCGTTCGTGATGACGGCGCTGGGCGGCCTGCTGGTGACCGGTCTGGACTTTGTCGCGATCTTGCTGATGTTCTCCCAGGTCGACGTCCTCGGCGGCTACCGGCTCCCCGAGGTGGCGTTCCTGTACGGCCTGTCGGCGACGGCCTTCGGGATCGCCGACCTGACCATCGGTTCGGCGGGCCGGCTCGGCACGCGCGTGCGTGACGGCACGCTCGACACCCTGCTGGTGCGTCCCGCGCCGGTGCTGGCCCAGGTCGCCGCGGACCGTTTCGCGCTGCGCCGGATCGGCCGCATCACGCAGGGGCTGCTGGTGCTCGGGTACGCGCTGGTCACCCTCGACGTCGCCTGGACGCCGGTGAAGGTGCTGCTGGTGCCGGTGATACTGGTCTCCGGTGGGGTGATCTTCTCGGCGGTGTTCGTGGCGGGCGCGGCGTTCCAGTTCGTGACGCAGGACGCGTCGGAGGTGCAGAGCGCGTTCACGTACGGCGGTCAGACGCTGTTGCAGTACCCGCCGAGTGTGTTCGGCAAGGAACTGGTGCGCGGGGTGACGTTCGTCTTCCCGCTGGCCTTCGTCAACTGGGTGCCCGCCGCCTACGTGCTGGGGCGGCCGTACCCGCTGGACCTCCCGGAGTGGACGGCGTTCGCGCCGCCGCTGGTGGCCGCGGTGTGCTGCGTGCTGGCCGGGCTGGCGTGGCGCGCGGGGCTCAGGTCGTACCGAAGCACAGGGAGTTAGTGGTTGGCGATGGACGCTTTCATCGAACTGGACCGTGTCGAGAAGGTCTTCGACGTGCGGAAGAAGACCGGCTTCCTGAAGCGGGAGCTGCGACAGGTGCGGGCGGTCGACGCGATCTCGTTCACCGTGCCACGCGGCGAGATGGTCGGCTACATAGGCCCGAACGGCGCCGGGAAGTCGACGACGATCAAGATGCTGACCGGCATCCTGACCCCGAGCGGCGGCCGGCTGCGGGTCGCGGGCATCGACCCGTCCCGTGACCGCACCCGCCTCGCCCACCGCATCGGGGTGGTGTTCGGCCAGCGCACGACACTCTGGTGGGACCTGCCCCTGATCGACTCCTACCGTCTGATGCACCGCATGTACCGCATCCCGGACGCCCGTTACCGCGAGAACCTCGACCGGCTCGTCGAACTCCTCGAACTGGGCGAACTGTTGGACGTCCCGGTCCGTCAGCTCTCGCTCGGCCAGCGGATGCGCGGCGACATCGCGGCGGCCCTGCTGCACGACCCGGAGGTGCTGTACCTCGACGAGCCGACGATCGGTCTGGACGTCGTCTCCAAGGGGCGGGTGCGGGACTTCCTGCGTGAGCTGAACACCGAGCGCGGCACGACGGTCCTGCTCACCACGCACGACCTCCAGGACATCGAGCAGCTGTGCTCCCGGGTGATGGTCATCGACCACGGGCACCTGGTGTACGACGGCGCGCTCGCCGGTCTGCACGAGGCGGGTGAGAGCGAGCGGACCCTGGTGGTGGACCTGGAGCGGGAGTTCCCGCCGATCGAGGCGGGCCCGTCGGCACGGGTGGTGAAGGTGGACGGGCCGAGGCAGTGGCTGGCGTTCCCGGCGTCGGAGTCGGCGGCCCCGCTGGTGGCGCGGATCGCGGCGGAGTACCCGCTGGTGGACCTCTCGGTGCGCGAGCCGGACATCGAGGCCGTGATCGCAAGGATGTACGTCGAACGGCAGACCGTGGTCCCGGACGCCCGTAGCTCGTAGGCTGCTGGCATGACCGACGACGACGCAGTCCCGGACCTCCGCGCCTCCGACGCCGATCGCGAGCGGGTCGCCGAGGTCCTGCGGGACGCCGTGGCCGAGGGACGTCTCGACATGGCGGAGTTCGAGGAGCGGCTGGAGCAGACGTACCAGGCGCGGACGTACGGCGAGCTGGCGCCGATCACCCGGGACCTGCCGGCGCCGGGCGTGGCGCCGCCGCCGGTGATATCGCTGCGCAAGGAGCCGCCGGCCGAGGGGGACTGGGCGGGGCGGATCGTGGGCGGCGAGGGCTCGTCGACCTGGGCCGTGGCCGTGATGTCCGGCTTCCAGCGCAAGGGCCGCTGGACGGTGCCCCGGCGCTTCAACTGCGTTGCCTTCTGGGGCGGCGGCGAGATCGACCTGCGCGAGGCGGACTTCGCGGCGGGCGAGGTCGAGATCAACTGTGTGGCGATCATGGGCGGGGTGCAGATCGTGGTACCGCCGGGCGTCGAGGTCGTCGTGCGCGGCATCGGGATCATGGGCGGCTTCGACCAGCGGGAGTCCGGGGCCGTGGGCGACCCGGGCGCACCGCGCGTGGTGGTGACCGGGTTCGCGTTCTGGGGCGGGGTCGGCGTCGAACGCAAACGCACGCGCGCGGCCCGCCGCCAGGAAAAACTGGCCCGCAAGGCGGCGACCCGCGAACTGCCGTAGCTGCCGTAGCTGCGGGCATGCGTGCCGCCAGGGGCGGCACGGGTGGGCGCAGCGGCACCCCGCCAGCGCCGGCAAGCTACCCCACCCCGCCCAGCCACAGCTGCCCGCAGCTCTGTCAGAGCCGAGCAGCAGCCGCCCCCTCCAGCACCGTCAGCTTGATCGCCGCGCTCATCGCCCGGTACCCCCGGTCACCGGGATGCAGATGGTCACCGGAGTCGTAGTCGCCCCGCAGACTGCGCGGATCGTACGGATCCCTCAGCGCCCTGTCGAAATCGACCACGGCATCGAACACACCACCCTCCCGCACCACCTCGTTGATCCGCTCCCGTACGTCCTCCCGGGCGGCGCTGTAGCCGCGGTGGCCGCCGAACGGCGTGAGCGTGGCGCCGACGGCCTTGATGCCGTGGGCGTGGGCGCGGTCGACGAGGGTGCGCAGGCCCGCCAGGATCGCGTCGGCGTCGGGGCGGCCGGGTGCGCGCAGGATGTCGTTGATGCCGAGGTCGATGACGACGACCTTGACGCCGGGCCGGTCGAGGACGTCCCGTTCGAAGCGGCGGACGCCCGCGGCACCGCGCCGGGGGTCGTCGGCGAGAACCTGGTTGCCGCTGACGCCGGCGTTGACGACGCCGTAGCGGGGCGCGTCGCCGCCGGACCGTACGGCGGTGCGCAGCCGGCCGGCGAGGGCGTCGGGCCAGCGGCGGTTGGCGTCCTGCGTGGAGCCGAAGCCGTCGGTGATGGAGTCGCCGAAGGCGACGAGCGTGCCGTCGGCCTCGTCGCTGAGGACGTCGAGGGCGGTCAGGTAGCGCCAGCGCTCGCTGGTCGCGGTGTACGGGGTGCCCGTGACGTCGGCGGTGCGCTCGCCGTGGGCGAGGTAGCTGGTCTGCCGGGCGTGCGTGTGGAAGGTGACCGGGCCGGAGGAGGTGGGGGAGAAGGTGCTGACGACGAGGTCGGAGTCGCGCGGGACGGCGAGGGCGGCCGCGTCGCTGACGGTCTGCCCGCCGGCCGGGACGGTGACCGCGGTGGCGCCGCCGAAGGTGAGCCGGCGCAGGGTGCGCGGGTCGGCGGCCGGGCCCGCGCCCTCGGCGACGGCGAGGGCGGCGTGCGTGACGGTGAGCGGCCGGGTGCCGTAGAGGTTCGACAGCGTGACGCGGGCGCTCGTACCTCCGACGCTGGTGTGGATGACATTGCGGACCGTGCGGCCCGCCATGCCGGTGGTGCCGGTGCCGGGTTCGCCGCCGGCCGGGGCGGCGGCCCAGCTGCCGACCCAGGTGCCGCTGGACACGGGGGCCGCGCGGTCCTGGGGCGCGGCGACGGTGCTCCTGCCGGGGCTGCGGCCGGGTGCGGCGGACACACCGAGGTACAGCGCGGTGGACAGGGCCACGACGAGGGTGAGGATCGCGCTCAGCAGGGCACAACCATGACGCCTGGCGGTCATGCGGGGTGGTTCTCCTTGCGAGGGGAGCGGTGACGCTCCGAAGAAAACGTGCGGAAGGCACAATGTGCAGAAATTCAGGAGTTCACCGTTGAGCTCCCCCGTAAGAAGGACGCCGGGAACTCTTGTTCCGTTCCAGGAGTCGGTCAAGTAGGGACAATGTTGGCGTGCGGGACGCGGGGGACGGGGAACGGATGGAGCTGATGGATCACACGGAAGCGGAAGGTGCCGTTCCCAAGAGGGCGCGCGCGATGAACGTCTTCAGTGCCGCCGACGAGGAGAAGCAGCGCGGGGTGCGCCGCATGAAGCTCACCGCGACCGGCCTGCTGCTGTTCGTGGCCGTCGTGTACGTCCTGGCCGAGTGGGCGTCGCACTCCGGCGCGGGCGCCTGGGCGGGCTATGTGGCGGCGGCTGCCGAGGCCGGCATGGTGGGCGCGCTGGCCGACTGGTTCGCCGTCACCGCCCTCTTCCGTCACCCACTGGGCCTGCCCATCCCGCACACGGCGATCATCCCGAGCAAGAAGGACCAACTGGGCGTCTCGCTGGGCGAGTTCGTCGGCGAGAACTTCCTCTCCGAGGACGTCGTACGGCAGCGGCTGCGCGCCGTCGGCATCGGCAGCCGGCTCGGCGCCTGGCTGGCGGAGCCGGAGCACGCCGACCGGGTGACGGCGGAGCTGGCCACGGCCCTGCGCGGCGCCCTCACGGTCCTGCGGGACTCGGACGTCCAGGCGGTGGTCGGCGAGGCGATCACCCGCCGGGCCGACGCCCAGGAGATCGCGCCCGGGATAGGCAAGATGCTGGAGAAGGTCGTCGCGGACGGCGGCCACCGGCGCGCGGTGGACCTGGTGGTGGCCCGTGCCTACGACTGGCTGATGCTGCACGGCGACTCCGTGATGGACGCGGTGGAGGGCGGCGCCCCCGGCTGGACCCCGCGCTTCGTGGACAAGCGGATCGGCGAGCGCGTCTACAAGGAACTGCTGCGCTTCTGCGCCGAGATGCGGGACATGCCGGGCCACCCGGCCCGGGGCGCCCTGGACCGCTTCCTCACCGACTTCGCCTCCGACCTGCAGTCCGACACCGAAACGCGCGCGCGAGTCGAGCGGCTCAAGGGGGAGGTGCTGGGCCGTGGCGAGGTCCAGGACCTGATCGCCTCCGCCTGGACGGCCGTACGGTCGATGATCGTCGCGGCTGCGGAGGACGAGCGCAGCGAACTGCGGCTGCGGGTGCGGGCGTCACTCCTCTCGCTCGGCGCCCGGATGGCCACCGAGCCCAAGGTGCAGGAGAAGGTCGACCAGTGGGTCGAGGGCGCCGCGGTGCACGTCGTGACGACGTACCGTCGCGAGATCACCTCCCTGATCACCGACACGGTGGCCGGCTGGGACGCGGAGCACACCACCCGCAAGATCGAGGCCAACATCGGCCGTGACCTGCAGTTCATCCGGATCAACGGCACGGTGGTGGGCTCGCTCGCGGGGTTGCTGATCTACACGGTGGCGCGGGGGCTGGGGGCGTAATCCGGCCCTGTCGGGGAATCCGCCACCGCATGGCCACCACAACCAGGGCCGAGTCCGGCCGCACGATCACCACCGACATCCCCGCGCGACTGGACCGTCTGCCCTGGTCCCGCTGGCACTGGACGGTCGTCATCGGCCTCGGCACGGTCTGGATCCTGGACGGCCTGGAGGTCACGGTCGTCGGCAACATCGCCGGCCGTCTCTCCGAGCCCGGCAGCGGTCTGCCGATCACCTCGGGCCAGGTCACCGGTATCGCGGCGGCACTCTACGTCGCGGGTGCCTGCGCGGGAGCCCTGTTCTGGGGCCGCCTGACCGACCGCTGGGGCCGTAAACGCCTGTTCATGATCACCCTGGCGGTCTATCTGGCCGCCACCGCCCTGACGGCCATCTCCTTCGACACCTGGTGGTTCCTGCTCTTCCGCTTCCTCACCGGCTTCGGCATCGGCGGCGAGTACGCGGCCATCAACTCGGCGATCGACGAGCTGATCCCGTCGCAGCACCGAGGCCGCGTCGACCTGATCATCAACGGCAGCTTCTGGCTGGGCGCGATCGGTGGCTCCCTGCTGTCGATCGTCGCGCTGGACACCAGCCTCTTCGCGGCGGACGTGGGCTGGCGGCTGACCTTCGCGCTCGGCGCCGTCCTCGCCCTGGTCATCCTGCTGGTCCGACGGCATGTCCCGGAGAGCCCGCGCTGGCTGCTGATCCACGGCCGGGACCGTGAGGCGGACGACATCGTGACGTCGATCGAGCGGCGGGTGGAAGCCGAGCGGAACGGCGAACAACTCCCGCGCCCCGAGGGCGAACTCACGATCCGCCAGCGCGACAGCGTCTCCTTCGGCGAGATCGCCCGCACCCTGTTCTCCGACTACCGCCGCCGCTCCGTCCTGGGCTTCTCCCTCTTCATCGGCCAGGCCTTCCTCTACAACGCGATCACCTTCGGCTTCGGCGCGATCCTGACGACGTTCTTCGACGTCCCGAGCGGCAACACCGGCTACTACTTCGCGGTCATCGCCGTCGGCAACTTCTGCGGACCGCTCCTCCTGGGCAAGCTGTTCGACACGGTGGGCCGCAGGGTGATGATCTCGTCGACGTATCTGCTGTCGGGTGCGCTGCTGTTCGGCACGGCCTGGCTGTTCGACCGGGGCTCGCTGAGCGCGACCACGATGACGGCCTGCTGGTGCGCGGTCCTGTTCTTCGCGTCGGCGGGCGCGTCCAGCGCGTACCTCACGGTCTCCGAGATCTTCCCGATGGAGACCCGCGCCATGTCCATCGCCTTCTTCTACGCCCTCGGCACCGCCGCCGGCGGTATCAGCGGCCCGCTCCTCTTCGCCGACCTCACCGGCACGGGCAAGGTCGCCGACACGGTCCTGGCCTTCCAGATCGGAGCGGCCCTGATGTGCGCGGCGGGCCTGGTGGCGGCCTTCCTGGCGGTGAAGGCCGAACGCCGCTCCCTGGAGGACATCGCCCGCCCGCTCACCGCGGCGGCTTCGGCTTCGGCGAGTGCCCGGTAGAGCGAGGCGACGGAGGGGGACTTGCCCGCGTTCTTCCCGACCTTGATGGTGAGCTTCTTCGCGATCTCGGGGACGGGGACACCCTTGTCCTTCAGCGCGACGGCGAAGGTGAGCATGTCGTCGTCGACGACCTTCGGCCGTCCGCCGTGGTGCACCGTGAGGATGACGGGCGTCCCGGGGGCGGCCTCCTTGAACCGGTGGGCCGGCGCGAGTGCCTTCTCCAGTTCCTCGCGGAGTGCGGGGACGAGGGCGAAGCGGGGGGTGTGGTACTTCGCGGTCAGCGCACCAGGGGGAGGAAGATCGTGTCGACGATCTCTTCGAGGACGTGGTCGGGCACGGGGGCGAAGGTCGTGAGGAATTCGTGGCGCAGCAGGTCGAAGGGGAGTGACTTGATGCGTTCGGTGAGGAGTTCCGGTTTGATCTCGCCGCGTTCGACGGCGCGGTCGAAGAGTGCGTCGACGGCTTCCTTGCGCCCTGTCGTGGTGGGGTCGACCAGGTCGCCGGGGCTGGTTCCGGTCTCCTGGTAGTAGCTGGCCAGGTTCACGCTCATGACGGTGACGAGTTGGAGGCGGGTGGCGCTGATCTCCCGCATGAGGGTGAGGACGTCCTCCCGCAGGCTTCCGGTGTCGGGAACGTCGTGGATGTGTTTGCGCAGGACATGGGGGATGGTCGCCCGGACGAGTGCGTCGCGGTCGGACCATCGGCGGTAGAGGACCGTAGGGCTGGTGCCCGCACGCTTGACGACGGCGTCCATGGTGAACCGGGCGTAGCCGTTGTTGGTGAGTTCTTCCCAGGCCGCGTCGAGCAGTGCCTTCTCCAGTGCCGCTCCGCGGCGTCGCTCGGCCATCCGAACCCCTCACATCCGTTAGATAGATTTGCCTATCTAATCCTAGCGGCCTAGTCTGAGCTCCATAAGATAGAACCGTCTATCCTAAGGAGTGTTCATGACCGCCAAGGGTGCCAAGCCACCATCCGTCGCCGCAGACGCCGGCCAGATCGACCCGGCCCTGCGACGTCTGACCTACACCTTGATCATCGGTGCACTCGCCGTCATCTTCGACACCACGATCATGAGCGTCGCCATCGACGGCCTCGCCGGGCAGCTCCACACGTCGCTCAGTACCACCCAGTGGGTGACCACCGCCTACCTGCTGGCCCTGTCCGCCACGATGCCGGCCGTCGGATGGGCTCAGTCGGTCCTGGGCGGCAAACGCCTGTGGATCGCCGGCCTGGGCATGTTCTTCATCGGGTCGCTGCTGTGTGCCGGAGCGTGGAACATCCAGAGCCTGATCGCCTTCCGGGTGGTCCAGGGCATCGGCGGCGGCACGATGATGGTGCTGATGTTCACCCTGGTCATGCAGGCGGCCAAGGGCCGCAACATCGGCAGGGTCATGTCCCTGATCACCGTGCCCACCGCCCTGGGCCCGGTCATCGGCCCGGTCATCGGCGGCGCCATCCTGCACCTGGGCGACTGGCGCTGGATCTTCCTCTTCAACGTTCCCTTCTGCGTCGTCGGCGGCTACCTCGCCTGGCGCAACCTTCCCGAAGACGGACCCCGGCCCGGCACCCGCCCCCGCCTGGACACCGTGGGCATGCTGCTGCTCTCACCCGGCATCGCCGCCGTCATCTACGGCCTGACACAGCTCTCCGGATCCGACGGCCTGGCCGGCCTCACGGTGGCCCTGCCCCTGATCGCCGGGGTGGCCCTGCTCGCCGGATACGCCTTCTGGGCGCTGCGGCGCGGACCGGACGCCCTGCTCGACATCCGGCTGCTGCGCCACCGCGCCCTGGCCTCATCCTCGGCGCTGGTGTTCCTGACCGGCGCCGCCCTGTACGGGACCATGCTCCTGCTGCCGCTGTACTGGCAGCAGGTACGCGGCGAATCCGCCCTGGGCGCCGCACTGCTGCTCATCCCGACGGGCGTGGGCACCCTCCTCTCCCGTACGCTGGCCGGCCGGTACATGGACCGCTTCGGCTCGCGCTCCGTCGCCATCGCCGCCTTCGCCCTCACCTTCGCGGCCACCGTGCCGTTCGGCTTCGTCACCGCCTCCACGAGCAACATCGCGCTGATGGCCGTGCTGTTCGTGCGCGGACTCGGGCTGGGAGGGGCCATGATCGCGATCACGGGCGCAGCCTTCGTCGGACTGGAACGCGAGGAGATCCCGGGCGCCTCCAGCATCAGCCGAGTCGCCCAGCAGGTCGGCGGTTCCGTGGGCATCGCGGTCTTGGTCATGATCCTGCAACGTGCCACAGCCGGCGCCCACACGCCCGCCGCCCTGGCCTCCGGATTCGGTGAAGCGTTCTGGTGGTCCGCCGCGTTCACCGCCGCGGCCGTTCCGCTGTGCCTCCTGCTGCCGGGCCGACCCAGCCCGGAACCGGAGGTCCAGGACACCGTGTTCGCCGGAGAACCCACCGAAGCCTGAACGATCGGGGCGTCCCTGGTCGGAGTGCTCGAACAGGACCTTGGCTCTCCCCGGTCCAGCCTCATCTCCGGGAGGCGTCAGTCCTCCGCGCCGTCCTCGTCGTCATCGAGTCCGGCCGAGTCCGGGTCCCGCAGCGGGCGCAGGGTGCCGCCCGCCGGCTCGGCGTCGGGCATCTGGGCCTTCCAGAACCTCTGGTCGCCCGTCGCGCGGTCCAAGGCATCCTCGGGGGATCGAGGAAGTCGTCGGTGGGCAGAAAGCCGTCCTGGCACTCGTCGGATCTGTTCAGAGAGGGGCGTGGGAGTGTCAGGTGAGGCCCGAGTCGCCGTTATCGATGGGCTCGCTCAGTAGCTCGCTCGCCGCCCGATGGACCTTCGCCAGGGCGTTCAAGAGGGACTCACGTTCGGTTTCGGTGAGATCCGCGGTGACCTTCTCCTCGATCAATCGCCGTTCCGCTTCGACCGGTTTCTGCAGCGCACGCCCCGCGTCGGTGAGCCAGAGCCGGACGAGGCGGTTGTCCCGGTCGTCACGGCGACGGGTGAGCAGCCCGGCCGTAGTCATCCGGTCAGCCATCTTGACGACGGTAGGCGTCGTGACGTTCAGCGCGGCGGCAACCTCGCCTGGTGTGCTGCCGTCCCGCTCCCACAGCATCGCGAGCAGGTAGTTCTGTCCGACGTGCAGCCCATGGCGTCGCATGGCCGCGTCGGCCAGGGCCCGGAGGGCCTTCGACGTTCTGCCGTGCAGGTCCAGGAACTCAGCCATCGGGTCCTTTCGGTGATGTGGGGAAGCGGCTGCCCGAGCCGCAAGCAAGCCGATTGACGGCTAATCATTCACTGGCTAACGTTCCTTGCGATTCGTTAGACGGCAAACGACTTTGGGGAGCCACGATGATACTGGTCACCGGAGCCACCGGGAACATCGGCCGAGAACTCACCCGCGAACTCGACACGAAAAGCGCGAAGTTACGTCTTCTCGTCCGCGACCCCGCCCGCGCTGCCGGACTGTCCGACCGCGCCGAGCGCGCCGTCGGCGACCTGGGGGAACCCTCGACGCTGACGCCGGCCTTCGCCGGCGTCGACACACTCTTCCTGCTCACCCAGGGCATCGGCACCGACTACACAGCCGCCGCCATCGCCGCCGCCGAGGCCGCCGGGGTGAGCCACATCGTGCACCTGTCCTCCCTCCACGTCACCCTTGACCCCCGGCCCGCCATGGCCCGCTGGCACCATGAACGCGAGGAGATCATCCGCGCCTCCGCAATACCCGCCACATTCCTTCGGCCCGGCGGCTTCATGACCAACGCCTTCGACTGGCTGCCCACCATCCGCGAGGGAAACCACGTCCTCGATCCGGTCGGCCCGGGCCGCTACGCGCCGATCGACCCCGCGGACATCGCCGCGGTCGCCGCCCTCGTCCTCACCGAGGCCGGCCACCAGGACAAGGAGTACGTCCTCACCGGCGACGAGACGCTCACCGTCACCGAGCAGGTACGCGTCATCTCCGAGACGATCGGCCGCGACATCGAGGTCCGAGAAGTGACCACACCGGACGAGGCCGTACGGTTCCGCTTCCCCAACGGGGCGCCCCAGGCACTCGCCGACGCCGTCACCGAGGGCTTCAAACTCATGCGCGCCGACTCCGTCGGGTTCCGGACGGACACCGTCCAGCGACTGCTCGGATGCAAGCCGCGGACCTTCGCGGACTGGTGCGCGCGTAACGCCGACGCGTTCCGACGGCCTGAAACCGCCTGAGCCGACACGCTGGTCATGTCCGGAACTGGCCCGCGAGGTGGTCGCCCGGGCCATCGCCGGGTCCGGGGGGTACGGCAACGGGCACGGCGAAGCCGCCCACGGCGGGCGGCGCGGCAACGGGCAAGGGCGGCCCGACACCACCACCGGCGAAACCGGCGTAGCGACGGGGCGGCGCCCGTCCCGCAGGGGGCTGCACGCCGCAGGCGCGGGCGAGCGGTGCCCACCGCCGCCCGCACCTGCGTGCCGGTGCCTACCCCCGCCCGCATCGGCGTGCCGGTGCGGGCTACTCGGCCTCGCGCCGTACCCGGTCCCGGCGGCGCAGCAGAAGCAGGCCACCCGCGAGGGCCGTGAGGCCGGCGGAGGCCGTCCAGGCCACGAAGTCGGTGGAGCCGGTGGCGGCGAGGCCCCCGTCCCTGCCGGACGCACCGGACGCACCGGACGCGCCGGACGCGGCCGTGGCGGAGGCCCCCGCCCCGGTCGCGGACGGCGCGGTGGCCGTCGGGCCCCCTGCCCCTGCCCCTGCCCCTGCCGTCGCCGAGCCCGTCGCGGAACCCGATGGCGTCGTGGAAGCCGACGGTGTCGCGGAGGCGGTCGTCGGCGAGACCTTGTCGCGGGTGAACGCCAGGGTGCCGAAGCCGAGTTGGTCGTAGCCGCCGCTGTTGGGGCCGTAGTCCCCGCCGCCGCCCTCGGGGGACGCCTTGGCGGCGATCCGGGTGAGGTAGGGAGCGGAGAGACCGCGCCGCTTGGTGTAGTGGTTGGCGATCATCGCCCAGATCGGCCGGACCATCGTAGGGTCGACCCCCGCCGCACCGGACGCGGTCTCCGTCCCCGACCACCCCCCGATCGCCCCCTTCCTCCGGGTGTTGGCGGTGTAGGGGACGTCCCCTCCCAGACTCCACTTGGCCACGTACTGCGCGCCCTTGAGGAAGCGGCTGTCGTCGTATCCGTAGAGGTCGATCCCCTGGTTCCAGGCCATCTCGCAGACGGTCCCCATGAGCCCGACCCCGAGCAGCGCGTGCCCCTGGTCCCGCCCGGCCTCCAGCCACTCGGCGAGGCCGTCGTCCCGCACGACGGGGATGGCGTGCTTCACCGAGCCGAGCCCGGAGCCGTTCCTGAAGTACTCCACGGCCTGCTCGACCTTCCCGCTGTCGTCGCAGAAGATCCCGGTGGCGAGGACGCAGGCCATGGCGGTGAGGTCCCAGTTGGGCCAGTAGTTCGTGACGACGGCGTTGTTGTGGTGGACCAGGAAGTCCTCGCTGAGCGGCGCGAAGACGGTGGCCAGCATCTTCCGGAAGCGTTCGAGCTCGAAGTCCGGCCGGTCGCGGACGAGTTCGGCGGCGTTGGCGGCCTGGTACCCGTACAGCCCCGCGGCCAGGAACCGGTCGGCGTTGCCCGCCAGCGAAGTGAGCTTCGCGGACCAGGCGTTGAGGATCGCGACCGCGGTGTCGGCATGCGCGACGTCCCCGCCGACGTGGTAGCGCAGACCGTTCTGGTAGGCGGCGTGCAGGTCGTTGTAGAGAACCGTGTAGTTCTGCCCGGAGCCGCCCCGGACCACGGTCTCCTGCGGGTTCGCCGTCCAGCCGCTCTGCGCGTGCCGGTTGGCGGTGAGCCGGGCGTACCCGGCCTGGTAGGGAGCGGCGCCCGCCTTCACCTTGGCGGCCATCCGCGCCAGGTCCTCGCGGGTGTGGAGCAGACCGGGATGCGCGTAGCCGGCGGCGGCCGTGGCGGGGGCCGCCGGGAGCGCGGCGGCCACACCGACGGCTCCGGCGGTCACACCCGCGGCCTTGAGGACACCGCGGCGGCTGAACTGTCGAGGTCGAATCAGTTGCTGCATGCCCGGGAGACGAGCCACCCCCCGCCCGGATAACGAAAACCCGGCGACTTCAGTGCCCTCGGCGACCTGTCTACGCCCCCGTGGTGGACCCGGGCCGCACGATCATCAGAACCGTCACCGTCGCCCACAGCAGATTGAACATCCCGGTGAACATGGCGAGTTGGACGGTCGTCTCGCGCGTGCCCGTGCCCTCGACGAGTACCTCCTGCCGGGGCAGCACCAGCACCAGCAGCACTCCGGCCGCGAGGACGGTCAGCACGGTGGACGCGATCAGCCAGGCGTCCCCCATCACCCCCATCGCGCCCGCCGTGGCGAACCCGAAGACGGGGACGGCGATGCCGACGGCGGCGTACACCTGACATATCCGGTGCAGCAGTCGTACGGCGGCCCCCGCCCGCTCGTCGTCGGGCGTGGCGAGCGCACGGCGCGCGGCGGGCGGGAACATGCTGGCGGCGACGGTGACGGGCCCGATCGCGACGATCGCGGCGAGGACGTGCACGGCGAGAAGGAACTTGGTCACGCCCCGACGCTAGACGCCGCGCGGATCTTGAGAACAGCGGCAGGAGTGCCAGGGCCCGACGGATTCCCGCCAGTGACGCACACTCGAAGGCTGGTCACCCTCGGATCACTCCGCCCCGCTTGGCAGAAATCCGTCGTCCCCCTACTCTCTCGCCATGCACACCGTCGTCGTACTGGCACTGGACGGGGTCATCCCCTTCGATCTCTCGGCCCCCATCGACACCTTCGGCTGGGCCCGGCTGCCCGACGGCCGGGAGGCCTACCGGGTGCTGGTCTGCTCGGCGAGCGGCACCGAGGAGGTGGCGGCGAGCGGAGGCAGGTTCACGATCAAGGCGCCGTACGGCCTGGAGGCGCTGGCCGAGGCGGACACGATCATCCTGCCCGGAGTGGCGGAGCCCCCCGAGACCCTGCCGCCGGGCGTCGCCGAGGCGCTGTGCGCGGCGGCGGCGAACGGCACCCGGATCGCGTCGGTGTGCGCGGGCGCGTTCCTGTTCGCGGCGACCGGCCTGCTGGACGGTCTGCGCGCGACGACGCACTGGATGGCCGCGCCGCACCTCGCGGCGAGGCACCCGGAGGTGACCGTCGACCCGAACGTCCTCTACGTCGACAACGGCCAGTTCCTCACCTCGGCCGGTGCGGCCGCCGCGATGGACATGTGCCTGCACATGGTCCGCCGCGACCACGGCTCGGCGGTCGCCGCGCACACGGCACGGCAGGCGGTCATGCCGCTCGAACGGGAGGGCGGCCAGGCCCAGTTCATCGTCCACGACCTGCCGCCCGCCCCCGCCGGAGCGACCCTGGAACCCCTGCTCGCCTGGCTGGAGGACAACTGCGGCCGGGACCTCACCCTGGATCAGATCGCCGACCGGGCCGGCATGAGCACCCGCACCCTCAACCGCCGCTTCCGCGAACAGACCGGCACGACACCGCTGCAGTGGCTGCACCGGGCACGGGTCCGCCGGGCGCAGTACCTCCTCGAAACCACCCCGTACGCCGTCGAGCGCATCGCCACCCAGGCGGGTTTCGGCTCCCCGACGGCCTTCCGTGAACGCTTCCGGAGAGTCGTCGGCACCAGCCCCCAGGGCTACCGCCGATCGTTCCGCGCGGACGCGCAGCGTTGACCGGTCGACTCGGTCACCCCTCCCGGCCGGCGACGGGCAGGGCCACGGGCGGGCCGGGACAGAAGGGGGTCACCCCTGCCGCGGGCCTGGGCAGGAGCGGGTCACCCCTGCCGGTCGGCCACCGCCCAGGAGGCCAGCGCGACCGCCCCCGCCACCCCGAACACGGCCGGCCAGGCCCCCACCTTCTTCGCCAGCGGATGCGACCCGGCGAACGCGGCGACATACGCGACACCGAGCGCCCCCGCGGCCTTCCCACCGGCCCGCCGCCGCCACAGCTCACCGGCAGCGCCCCCGGCGACGGCCAGCACGACCCCGCCCAGCGCCCGCTTCTCGGTCCACCGGGCCACTCCGTACCCCCCGACGAGCCCACTCGCGGCGATCACCGAACTGGGAACCCTGGCCATACCCGCCTCCAACCGATCTTCTCCGTCCGCCCCGAGGCTAACGCGCGGTATCGGCCGACGACGGACCCGGGGCACCCGGGCTAACTCCGACCGGACCCCGCGGACCCGGGCTCCTGGCCCTTCTTGTCCACGACGGCCCGTTCGAGTACCGCCGTCGTCTCCTCGACCGTCCCGGCCGGGCCCATCACGGTGTTGCGGGTGAGGACGGAGCGTTCACCGAGGAAGCCGAGGGTCTCGGGATCGAAGATCCACTCGGTGCGCAGGCCCATCCGGGTGTTCTCCCTGGCGATGGCGATGCCGTGCCGCCCGGCGGCGTCCACCGCGTTGTTCAGCACGGTCACGCCGGGAATCCGCGCGGTGGCCCGGTAGATCGCGGCCGCCGTGGCGGACGGCATGTACTGAGCACTGATGAGCTCGCCGATCCGCTCGAAGACGGCCTGGTCCTGGTCCTCATCGCCCTCGGCGGGGGTCTCGGCGTAGAGCCGTTGCAGCAGCTTCGCGGGATCGGTGGGCAGGGAGGCGAGCCACGCGTACGTCGGCCGGTCGATCCCGGCCACTTCCCCGGCGGAGCCCTTCGGCACCAGGATCCTGATCCCGTACTCCTCCCCGTTCTCGCGGGTCAGCCCGAAATCGATCATCGGACCCGGCTCCTGCGCGAGCCACACCTCCCGGTCGTGCAGCGGGCCGGGCTTCACCGGCTGCCCCCAGTCGGCCTCGTTCTCCGCCGTCCGGGTCCGCACATACGCGAACTGGCTGGCCTTCACCGGTTCCACGCCGCTCTTCATCGCGACCGCGGCGATCCGGTCGAGCGTGACGACAACGCCTCGGCCCTTCTGCCCGGCGGCGCTCGGCGCGGCCGTACCGCGATGGCTCCCGCTGTCACCCGTGCCCAGCCGCACGGTCAGCGTGGCGGCCACCGCGACGGCGACGGAGGCGGCGATCAGCACGGGCCGGCTGAATCGCCGCGGCCTGGACAGGCTGTCCCCCATGGTGCTGTCCTGGTCGATGGTCTGCATCAGTACGTCCTTGTAATGGGAGCGACGCCCCGCAGGCAGCCCGTGCTCGACGGCACCGGCGGGCAACAGCCGTGCGAGTTCTACGAGTTCCTCGCGCTCCTCCTGACCGGCTCCGGACGGAGTGGAGTTCATCGGGCTTCCTCCTGAAGGGGCAGGGCCACGAACGCGGCCTCACTCTCTACCTCTCCGCGACCGGGGCGGGGTTCCATAAATCCCTTACCTTCTTTATGCGGTGTACGTGCCTCCCGCTCCACGAACTCCCGCAGCCGCCCCCGCGCCCGCGACAGCCGCGACCGTACGGTCCCCACCGGCACCCCCAGCGCCTCGGCGGCCTGCGCGTAGTCGAGCCCGCCCCACACGCACAGGGCGATGACCTCGCGCTCGTGCCGCCGCAGCCGCCCCAGCACCCGCTGGACCTCCGCCAGCCGCCGCGCGTCGTCCACCCGCCCGACGACGTCCTCCGCGAAGTCGCCGACCGCGTCGGCCTCCGTCCGCCGGGACAGGAACGCGAGCCGCCGCCGCAGACTCCGCTCGGCGTTGCGCGCCTTGTTGGTGGCGATCCCGAACAGCCAGGGCCGCAGCGACCCCCCGTCCGCCTCCACGTCCCCCCGCCCCCGCCAGGCGGCCAGGAACGTCTCCGACATGACCTCCTCGGCCACGGACCAGTTCCCGGTCAGCCGGAGGGCATGGCGGTAGACGGCGTCGGCGTGCCGCTCGTACAACTCACCGAACGCCGCCCGCTCCCCGCCCCGCACACGGGCCCGCAGTCGCCCGTCGTAGTCATCGTCATCGCCATCGTCCTGGTTGGAACTCACGCACATACCTCTCCGTCCCTTCGAAGAGGTTCCCGTGTCCTGCCTCACACCAGGACGGTATGCGGGAGACGGGTGCCCGCACGTACTTACCCACCTCGCGAAGGCGTTCGCCGACCTCCCGGCACCGCGACTCAGATCCCGACGCCGACCGGCCGGCGACGTACCGCGAACGATCCCCTTCCGGAGACTTGCGATCACCTGAGAAGACGCCGACGTGTCGCGGCGCTGGTGCTGCTGACCTGGTGACGTCTCTTCGGCTCACCGGAAGGATGTTCATGAGCGCTGCTGTCCGACGGACCACCTACGCCCTTGCTGCGGTCACCGCGGCTCTTCTCGCCCTGGTCGCGTTCAACTCGTTCCCCTCCACCTCGCCCTCAGCCGCCGCCGCGGTGGCCAGGCCCGTCGTCAAGTCGAAGTACTTCACCACAGGCGACACCACGATCTCCTGCCCGTCCGGCTGGACGGCCACGGGCGGCGGCGTCGGCGTGGACCTCGTCGGGAGCATGTACGTCGCCCGCACGGAACCGACCCGCAACTCGTCCGGCAAACCGGTCGGCTGGAAGGGCGACGTGAGGCAGCGGTCGAACGGCGGCGCGGCGAGCGGCACGATCTACGTGGTCTGCGCTCCCTGACCCACCCGGCTGCCCGCAGCACAGCCCAGCGAAGGCCGCGCCCCGGTGGGCGCGGCCTTCGTCGCATCCCGGCGTTCGCAACGGGAGCGGCGGAGCCATGCCTGACAGGCCGCGCCTCCCGGCACTCGTCCGCAAGGAGCGTTCCTACTCCTGACCCTGACGATCGCGGTACGGTCGGGCGTCGTGGTGCCATCGCCACCAGCGGCGCGGGAAACCTCGTCGGTCGGGCCGTACGCGTGCTCCATCGAGGGCCGGTCGATGTCGTGCCTGTGCGGACCTCTCGTCACGCCAGGTCGTTGCCCTTCACGATGAAAGTGGCGATGTCGTGGGTGGGACAGCACCCCGGCAGGACCGGTCCGTGATCCGGTGGTGTGCTCCAGATCGCGCTCTCTGCTCCCCCCGGTCCGGAAGGATCCGGCTCGAGGGCGTAGACGATCAGTAGCTGGTCCGGGTCCTCGGGAACGAGCAGCGTCCGGAAGGTGGAGGTGAGAGCACCGAGCAGCGGGTGCTGGAGGCGGTAGGTGCCGTGCATGGGGTCGACGACATCCTGTTCGTTCCACAGCCGCAGGAAGTCGGGGTCCGTCGCGGCCAGTTCCGCGATGAACGCGTTCGTCTCCTGGCTCTCGGGATGACGCCCCACTTCCAGACGCAGCCAGGCGACGACGTGCCGTGCCATGACCTGCCAGTCGAGTACCAGTTGCCGGATGGCGGGTTGCCGGAACACCAGGAGGGTCAGGTTGCGCTCCGGCACGGGGCCGAAATCGAGGAAGATCTTCGAGGCGGGGCGGTTCCACGCCAGTACCCGTGTCCGGCGCCCCAGGGCGAACACCGCGGTGTCCGGCATGTTGTCCAGCAACCACTGCGTGCCTTCCGAGACCTGGTCCGCGGCGGGCGGCTGTCTCCGGTCGGGGCGGGCGAGGTTGTGCAGATGGATGCGCTCCAACTCGTCCAGACGCAACGCGCGGGCGACCGCGTCGAGTACGGACGCGGAGACCTTGTCATTGCGTCCCTGTTCCAGCCGGACGTAGTAGTCGATCCCGACCCCGGCCAACTGTGCCAGCTCCTCACGTCGTAGCCCCGGTACCCGGCGAACCCCACCGAAGGTCGGCAGACCCACCTCGGACGGGCTCAGCCGGGCGCGTCTGGACTGGAGAAAAGCGCGGAGTTCGGTACGTCTGTTCATGGCCGGTCATGGCCCTTCTGGCCGGATTCAGCGTGGCTGGAATCGTAGACAGGCCGGCTGTGAGGGGCGTGACCGAGGGTGGTTGCACGGCGGAACAGCGTGAGCCAGGGTCTCACTGGACCCCTCCCAACTGCCCGGACGACCCGGGAAACTGGGCCCACGCGCCGCTCGGTCCGTTCGGGGGATACAGGCCGAGCGGCGCGTCGTATCGGTTTCCCGGGGAGGGGGGAGCTGAAGAACAGAACAAAGGCCGGAATCCCGCCGACGGGACATCCTCGTCCTCCACCGGAGGCCCCGCTCGGTATGACGGGCGTCCGCGGTGACCGTCAGTGGCGCCACACCGCGTGCACGGCGATGTCCGCGCAGCGGCCGCCCCTCGCCGGACCGGAACACGATCCGAGCGCGAAGCGCCACATCGGCTGGACCATCCCGCGTCCCACCCCGATATCGCAACAACGGAAAGGCATTCGCATGATGGTTGATGTCCGGCGTGCAGCAACGGCGGGGGCCGCGTTTCTGCTTGCTTTCGGAGGTATGTCCGCGTTGACGGTCGGCCCCGCCTACGCCGTGGACTCCGCCTGCAGCGGCTACCAGGACAAGACCTTCTCCACCCCTGGGAGCGACGTGCACGTCGCGATCAATCTGTGCATCGAGCACTACTCGGAGGGCGGGTACATGGCCACCGCCTACTACACGTGGTCGGGAGGCGGTGGCACGGATCTCGACGACAACCGGAAGTTCGACCAGTTCGACCTCCAGGTGCGGGTCGAACAGCACGACCCCGACGACGGTGACATCGTCAAGGCGTCGCGTGTCTGCGACCTGAGATACGACATCAACACGACAAGCGTGTGGAACGGCACCTGCCAGAAGTGGTACAGCCACAGCAGAGCGCTCACCTGGAGCGCCGACGGGACCGTTACGTACGACATCGACCGCGACGGCAAGGGCACACTCCCCGCCTGGAACCTGGGCGGCTCCTCGCGCATCGACTGACCGGGACATGCAACCCGTCCCGCTGGGCGGGCTTGGCCCAGCCGCTGTGAGCGTGCCGCGTAGCGCGGTTCGGGCGGGCGCGGGGCCGGTGGCTTCGCCCGGCACTCCAGCCCAACTCGCGTCCTGACCTGTGAGGTTGTTGAGCGGTGCTCGCTACACTCCCACCGCTCAACAACCTCACTACCGGTGACAAGCCGCAGCGGGCGTTGGTACGTCGGTCCTGACCGTCTCCTCTTCCCCCTTCAACGGTCAGGTCCTGCCGGGGCGCAGGGGATCGAGCATCATCGCGGCAAGGACCGGAGAGTCCGCGAACGGCTGCTGCTCACCGATCTTCTCGTAACTCAACACTCGTAGACGGCCTGGACCTTGCCGTCGCCCGCTTTGGGGTTGACCAGCAGAGTGACTCGGGGGCCGGGATGAGGCATGTGGTCGGCGCGGTGTGCATGGCGGTGGGACTCGGGCTGGTGAGCCGATGCAGTCCGCCGCATCTTCCACTCACCGCGGTATGGCTGGACAAGGACCGGAAGCCGGTCGCGGAGGTGCGGCCATGCGAGGGAGACCAGGTCTCCAACGTCGGCGATACAGCCTGCCGCCGCAAACACCTGACCTGGCACTACTGGCCCTTCGCCGTAGGCCGCACCCCCTCCCCGCCCTCTTCACCGCAGGCGCCCCAGGCTTCATCGACACCCCAAGCGTCGCCAAACCCCGAGCCCGCGAGGGCCAGGGCACAGACCCCCTGGGCCTGATCCTGACCCTCTTCTGGCAAAGGGACGACACGGACCGCCCGGTACGGGCGCGACTGCGGGACATCGTGAAGTGAGCGTGTGGGTGGGTGGGACGCAGCGCCGGCCTGGTCGCCGCGTCACCCCATGACACGCTCGACAGCGCCGAGTACCGCCGCCCAAGGAAGCTCCCGCCCGGCAGGCGCCTCTCGCGGCTCATACAGAGGCCAGACCTCCGGCCCCTGAACCAGCTGCACATCGGCCTCCCGCAGCGTCGCGATGTGCCGCTTCCAGGCAGGGTGCCGGACATGAGCGGCGTTGACCCTGGGAAACACCACGACAGGCACTCCAAGAGTGCCGATGGCTTCTCCCACCTGCGTCAGCGCCTGGTTGTCGGCGATACCGTTCGCGAGCTTGGCCACGGTATTGGCGCTTGCCGGGGCGACCACATAGCAGTCGGCGCTTGGGTGCGGACTCACATCACCGGGCAACCGAGCTTCATCCCGGACGGGTAGACCGGTCAACTTCTCCAAGCGGTCGACCTCACCACTCGCACGCAGCCAGCGACCCGCCGTAGGCGTGAGCGTAACCGCCACCCGCCAACCCCGAGCCAGTGCAGGTTCCACGAGCCCGGCGCGCAAGGTCTCCAGTCCGCCGGCACTGCTCCCCACCGCTCCCAGCGTCCGGTTCCTGCCTACGACCAATGCCCAGTCCTCCATTGTTGAGGTCGTACCCGCGCTGCGGCTATGTGGTCCCGTCAAGCCAGAGACCTTCGCACCGCGTCCACCAGCGAAGCCGCACGTGCATCGTCGGACCCCCCGATGATGTGGTTCATGGCGTAGCCGAAGGCGATGCCGTGCTGTGGGTCGGCGAAGCCGAGCGAGCCGCCTCTACCGGTGTGACCGAAGGCGTTCGGACCGGTCATGGGGTTGGTCGCAGTGGGCAGCATGTATCCGGAGCTGAATCGGCTTGGGATCAGCATCACCTGGTCCTTCCCGCCGGCCTGTTCCTTGATTGCCGAAGCCAGGGTTTCCGGGGCGAGCAGGCGGACGCCGTCTACCTCGCCGATAAGCGCCGCGTACATGCGTGCCAGTCCGCGTGCGGTGCCGACGCCGTTGGAGGCCGGGAGTTCCGCGGCCTGCACTTCGGGGGAGCCGAAGTCGATCTCCGCGGGGTAAGTGACCGCGTATGCCCTGTTGCTGAATGAGTTGGGGTCGCGCCATGCGGCGACCAGTTCACGGAGTTCCTGGGGAACCGACTCTGTGGGCAGGGTGGTGAGGTCGACGTCTGGACGCTGGTACACCATGCGGCTGACCCGGTCGCGCTCATCCGCAGGCAATCCAATGAAGAAGTCCAGTCCGAGGGGAGCAGCGATCTCGTCGGCGAAGAAGCGGCCCGGCGATCGGCCGGACACTCGGCGGATCACCTCGCCGACAAGCCAGCCCCAGGTTCGGCCGTGATACCCGTGCGCGGTGCCCGGAGTCCACAGAGGACGCTGAGCGGCCAGTGCCGCCGTCATGGGATGCCAGGTCAACGCTTCGTGCAGCGGGACCGGTCGGTCCAGCGCGATCAGGCCCGCTTGGTGGGACAACAGCCAGCGCACGGGGACGTCCGCCTTGCCGTTCGCGGCGAACTCCGGCCAGTACTTCGCCACCGGCGCGTCCAGGTCCAGCGCGCCGCGCTGGGCGAGCATGTGCGTCGCGGTCGCGGTCGCCCCCTTGGTAGCCGAGTAGACGAGTTGCAGTGTGTCCCCCGTCCACACACGGCCGGTCTCCGGGTCGGCGACGCCGCCCCACAGATCCACCACCGGTTGCCCGTACTGGTACACGCACACCGCCGCGCCGATGTCCCCGTGCCGGAAGAAGTTCGCCGCGAACGCCTCACTCACCGGTTCGAACCCAGCCGAGACCTCACCCTCGATCGTCGTCATGCCGTCCATCCTGGCATTTGGGTCGGCTGCTCCGGCGGTGCGGGCTGGTTCACATGGACCGAGGCGGCGACCGTCATGTTGAGACGGGGAGCGCCTGAAGCCGCTCGCGGAACTCACGGACAGAGGGCACGGACTTACGGGATTCGAGCTGCGCGGAGAACTCCTTCAATCGGTCCAGAGCTCTTACGGAGCTGACACTGTCCTCCAGGAGCCCGGCGCCGTAGTTCGCGGCGTCCAGCGCCCCTTCCAGGTCGCCACCGGTTAGCCGTGCCTCAGCCAGGCGGCTGGACCGTACGGCCTTGTCCCGAGGAACCGCGCTGTTCACTGAGGTCTCCAGGGAACGTGTCGCGCGCTCCACCTGCCCGGACCGCAACAGGACCTTGCCCTCGGTCGACTTCAACTGCGCCTCGCCGAACCAGTTGAGCCAGTCCGGGTTTTCCTCCGCCGCTTGGCGCTCCTCCCACAGGGACACGGCACGGTTGAGGGCCGTTCCTGCCTTTCCGTGGTCGCCGTCGCGCGACAGTGCCTCGGCCTTGTGCAGGTGGAGGAAGGACTGGATGTATGGCGACAGCGTTTGAGGGGCGTTGTCGATGGCGGTTGAGATGAGGTCCACCCGCTCGGCGGTCCGTCCGGCCTCGGAGACGTGTACTCCCATCTCCGCGAGGACGAAGGCGCCGAAGGCGTCATCGCCGGCGGTACGGGCACTGCGCAGGGCCCCGACGTAGTAACGCTGGCCGGCGGATCGCAGACCCGCGTCGTAAGCCATCCAGCCGGTCACGTGCGACACCTGGGCTGCCAGCGCGTAGAGGCGGACGCGGATCCTGTCCGTGTACCGGCCGGCGCTGAGAAGGCCGGTGACCAGGGCGAGATCACCGCGTGCCTGCTCCAGAAGCCGGGCTCCTCCAAGTTGGTCGTCGAGCGTGCGGAGGGTGCTGATACGCCGCTCAATCGTCGAGACCATCATGTCTGTGACCTGATCTCCGTTGAGCGCCGAGGCGAAGGCAGAGGGCGCGTCCACCCAACTCGCCGCGAGGCCCGTCAGGGCAGCGCCGGTGATGGTGAGGAAACCCCGGCGATCCATGCGGCCACTCCCTACCAGTTCGGACAACGCTTCGACGGTACCGGCCTCGGTCCATGGGGCGGTGAGCCCCGTCACCTCCCAGACGGGGAGCCACCGAGGCCATCCTTCCTCCCGCTCGCGTTCGTACGGGACGTGCAGCAAGTCGGCGAGCACGCGCTGGGCATCCTCGTCCGGCTCCTGCCCCTGCTCCCACTTCCATACGGTCGTCCGGTTGGTCGCGAGCGGGATTCCGAGCGACCTCCCGTGCGCCTGCATGAGCCGGGCGAACTCGGCCTTCCCCCATCCGCGCGTCTGGCGGACGAAGCTGAGCGGGTGGACTGCTAACGACTCACCAGGCACGTCATCACTCCCGTCATCCCCTCACGGCGTAGTGGGGAGGCTACTTCGCGTGTCCGCGTCCGGGGAGGGCGCCCGTCCCACGAGGAACCCCCTAGAAACGTTCCGACGTACCTGCTGGGGCCGTTGACTGAGTATCAGCCGTCCACGGAGCACGCTCAGGATGATCGCTCCTCGAACGGTTCCTCAGATCGGCGGCTCCGCCTCCCGTTTCTCCGGCGGGGACGGAGCCGCCGGGGGCGGCCACCGACTTCCCGCCGGAGCCCCGGTGGGAGAACCGAAGAGGAAGGAGCACGAGGTGGCAGAGCACACGGCACCGCCTCCGGCCCCCAGCGGCCTCCTGGTGGCGGTGGAAGAGCTGACCGCCGTCCACGACCGGTACGACAGCCTCCGGTCGGACAACGCCGGAAGTTCCGGCGACGCGCCGTGGCCGGGTGGCGACGGCAACCTGCACGACAGCGAGTAGGCACCAAGCGGTGGAGGTCGGCACGTTCGGCCGTGCCGACCTCCACCGCGTCCGAATCACGTGGTCGAACCCATGGAGGACGCAGCGATGGAACATCGGTTGATCAGCGCCATCGAGACAGCGCTTGGGTGGAGCGGAGCGGAAGAGCTGGGCAAGGTCTTCGTACGCGGGAGCATGGACGACTCCGCACTCGCTTCCCGCATCATGACTCCGAACCGCCTGCTCGACATCGCGATGCGCCGGAGCCTGAACCGCCCGCAGTTCCGATGCTTCCAGAAGGGCGAGGAGGTCCATCCGGCCGTCTACTACACCGACAGCGTCAGTCCTCGCGGCCAGAGCATCCCCATGGTCGACATGCGCAGCCTGGGCAGGCTCCTGCAAGAAGGCGCGACGCTGATCCTGGACCAGGCCAACGTCTTCGATCCGACGATGGAGGTCGCGTGCCGGGCCTTGCAGTGGTGGTCCCAGGAGCGAGTGCAGGTCAACGCGTACCTGACGACGAACGATGCCGCCGGCTTCCCCCTGCACTGGGACGACCACGATGTCGTCATCGTCCAGCTCGCGGGTGAGAAGGAGTGGGAGGTGCGCGCGGCTTCCCGCAAGGTTCCGATGTACCGGGACTCCGACCCCAACAACACCCCGAGCGACGAGATCATCTGGTCCGGCGTCATGCGGACCGGTGACGTCATGCACATCCCCCGGGGCCACTGGCACCAGGCGACGCGGACCGGCAGCGGAACCGGCAAGAGCCTTCATGTCACGTTCGGCATCACCAAGCGCACGGGAGCGAGCTGGCTCGCGTGGCTGGCCGACTGGTGCCGCGAACGCGAGATCTTCCGCCACGACCTCGACCGCCGACACGGAACCGGCGGCGAAGCCCTGACTGCAGCCGCAGCCCAGTTGGTCGGCGAACGTTCCCCGGCCGACTTCCTGGCCGCGTACGAGCAGGAGACAACGCTGCCTCGGCACGTGCCGTACCTCGACATACTCGGACCGCTCGACGCCGTGGTGTGCACCACCCACTTTCCTCCCCGGATCCAGGGAAGTGGGGAGACCGTCGACGTCGTGGCCTCGGGGAAGAAACTCACCCTCGCAGCCAAGGCCCTACCCGCCCTGCGTCTGCTACTGAGTGGGAGGCCAGTCGCGCTGGAGCGGGCCGCGGCCGTCGTCGGGGCCGAAGTGACGGAGGTCGCCGACATCCTGGTGAAGGAGGAGCTGTGCGCGGTACTGACCCCCGAGTTGTCCTTGGGCTTCACCGGTCTCGTCACGAACGCCGCCTCCTGACTGGGGCATTGGACCTCGGCGTCACCGCGCTCGATACCGGCACCAACTACCTCGGGTTCCGCTCGCATCAGATCCTGGCGCGCACAGCCGGTGACCTGTTGCCGAAGTTCAAGATCTCTACGAAAGTCGGCTATTTCCCGGGGCCGGACGGAGTGGAACACTCCCTGGATCCAGTACGGCTGTGCGCGGCGGTAGAACAGGCGGCCGAGGATCTCGGACGGGAGCCGGACCTGGTGTTCCTGCACAACCCGGAACATTCGCTCAGCGAAGCCGCCCCTCACAACCAGGATGTGCTGGCACAGGCGTGCACCGCCCTCGACGACGCCACGGCGAAGGGGCTGTGCGCCGCCTGGGGCGTCGCGTCCTGGGACCCGTCGCCGCTGTTGAGCCTGGTCGACATGACCGGGCCGAGGCCATCGGTCCTCATGGTCCGCGCTGGCTTGCTTGTCGGAGCCAGAACGCTGGATGCTGCGGATGCCCTCACCGAGGCGTGGAAGCTGGGCGGCGGCGAGGTGTGGGGGATGAGCCCATTCGGAGGCAGCGCCGACGCGCCGGTGTGGGCCAGGATCGACCCACGCGTCTTCCTCCGGGACGGCAGCTCGCTCTCCCGTATGCAGGCGGCGTTCAGAACCGCTTATCACCTTCCGCGGGTCGACTCCCTCGCCGTGGGTACCGATGAACCCGCTCATCTGGGCGAACTCGTCGGCGCCCTGGCCGGCGAGGTCGAGGAGCGGACCGTCCAGGAGTACCGGAGTCTCCTTCGGACCGATCGCGCGGTCAGCCTGCCTGAAGCTCCTTGATGACCTGTTCGGCCATGCACTGTGCGGGCTTCAGCCGGGGATCCTCCGGGTGTGAGTACGGCCCGAGGATCTTCGAGCAGACGAACAACGTCATCAACTTGCCGTCCCGGCTCTCGAAGTCGGACTGGCGCTCGTGCCGTACGCGATCGGCCAGAGCCGGGACGGCGAGGGAACTCGCCCACAGCGAGGCCGAGTCCAGCCCCAGCGGTGCGTTGCCCCAGTCCTCCCAGTCGAAGACGCTGAACGCTGGGGTGGTCATGTTCGCCCAGTTCAGGTCCGCATGGGCCGGCACCCACCGCTCGACGGTCGTATCGAAGTTGCCGGAGAAGACATCGCGGATGGACTCGGTGACGAGGGCCTGGGTGATGGTGACGGTGTCCGGTGTGGCGACCCGCATCGTGTCCTGAGCCGCCAGCGCGTCCAACGAGGCGTTTAACGCCTCCCACCACTCATCCGACAGTGCCGGGGCGACGCTCAACACGGCGCTACCGATGGGAGTCCCCGGCAGGAGCCCAGTCTCGTCGGCCCGCCACATCACCGGCTCGTCCACGTCCCGCCAGACCACACATCCGTGCCATGCGGGCTGGGCGATGCCTTCCAGACGCGCGGCGCTTTCGGTGCCGTTCCACCCTTGGTCGGTGATCTTGTCGAGTAAGCGCCGCTCGATCCGCACCCAGGTGTCGCGGTCTGTCCTGGCCCCTACAGATCGACGCTTACGCACCACCGTGTCAGGGAGCAAGCGCACCTGCAGAGACCGCTCGACGCGATCAAGAACCTCGTCAACCGGCTGGACCCGAAGATCAACAGCCTGACCCGTGGAGACCGAGAGCGTCATGCACGCGACCGTAGCAGCGGCGCGGCGGGACGACTTCCACGGAGCCCGGGGACAAGGCTCCAATAGCATCGGCAAGTCAGCAGCCGACAAACCGTGTCTCAAGGCACGTGTGAACGGTGTTCCATCTCCAGCGCGACTACTTCGGTACGAACCGCGTGGTGCCAGGCGGCGTCCCGGGCCTGGCAGGCGGCGAGTACTTCGGCCGCGTCCTCGGTGACGTACACCCCCAGGGTGGTGTCATCGTCGTCGAAGATGAACCGAGCGACGACCCTTGAGTCGAAGAGCCAGAAGTCGTACTCGGGCAGCCGTAGCCCCTCTGCTCGGGAGCGAGTCAGGTTACGGATGTCCTCGCCGGCCGCGACGTTGCCGGGCGCGCTCGCCAGCAGGAACTCCTGCCCCTGCGTGAGCGGTTCGTCGACCAACCGCACCCGCTCGAAGCGCTTCCCCAGCGCCGTCTGCGCACGGACGTTCTCCCGCCAGGTGTTGTCGGAATCACGAGAGATGTCCTCACCTGCGAGGAAGCGACCCCACTTGGGGCTGCTCCGATCGGAGGCATAACCGCGCCGAGTCTCTAGCCGCCAAGCAGTGTGCTTGAAATCGCGAAAGAAGTGGGAGATCGAAGCGAACGGCTGGAGTTCAGGAGCCTCGCTCCTCGGCGCGAACCGACTGATCAAGCTACGCGGAACACGCACGAAGGTCTCGGACTCCTTGACGTCCCGCAACTGGACTAGACGTTCCGGGTCCGTCTCCCGGACGCCCTGGACGAGGATCTCGTCGCTCCCCTCGATCTCGTAAAGGGTGGGACATTCACCATCATCGCTGGTCGTACCGATGAACCTCAGGGTCATGGCACCCTCCGTCTGCGGTTACACCCGACACCTTGGTGACCGAGACAGGCTCGCTGAGCTTCTGACTTCATGCCGGGAACAGCGTGCGACTCTCATCACCCACACGAACCCACCAAGGTTGAGGCCCTGTATGAGAACTGAAACGACACACGCGTCGGCGAGGCAATGCCGCCCCGTTGCTCTGTGTCATGGTGCTTCCCCTCGGACCAGATGCCTGACGCACAAAGGGAACCAGTTCACGGACTACAGCACCGAGGCAGGCAAAAACCTGCGCCATGCCTCAGCCGCCACCGAGAAAGACGGGCCACCGGGCACCTTGGAGTCCCGCACCTGCACACGGTCGGGCGTGAATGCGGTCTCCACACACTCGGTCGTATTACCGCCGCTGTACGACGACTTGAACCAGACGGGCTCGGAAGCAGGCTGAGGGCCGGCGGACATTCACAGCTCCTTGCGGGCGCGGTGGATCATGGCGGAGGAGGCCTCCATGTCCAACGCTTGCGCCCGGAGGTACTCGAACGCAAGTCTGTATCGCTCCAGTTCCTCTTCCTTCTCCAGGAAGAGTGAGCCCGTGTGGAAGTCGACGTACACCACATCGAGCGCCGGCTCAGTGCCGCCGATGATGACGAAGCTCCCGAGCGCGGCGGCGTGGGCTCCCTTGGCGAAGGGCAGCACCTGAAGGGTGATGTGAGGAGACTCGTTCTCCTCGAGCAGCCGGTCGAGCTGCTCCCGCATGGTCTGGGGTGATCCGACGACTCGTCGGATCACGGACTCGTCGAGGATCGCCCACATGCGGAGTGGCTTCGGGCGGGTGAGGATCGCCTGCCGCTTCATCCGGATGTCGACCAGACGGTCGATCTCCGCCTGCTCCAGGGGCATTTCGTTGGCCAGTTGCAGCGCGGTGCTGTATGCGCGCGTCTGCAGCAGCCCCGGGACGTAGACACACGCGAAGTGGCTCTCGCGCACGGCTTCGTCCTCAAGCGTGAGCAGCAGGTTCATGCTCTCGGGGATGGAGTCGGCGAAGGAGTTCCACCAGCCCTGCTGCCTGGCGTTCTTGGCGATGCCGACAACAGCGTTCCGCTCGGCGTCGGTTGCTCCGTACTCACGGCACAGCGCGTCGATGACCAGCCACTTGACCGGGCCGGCCTGGGTCTCGTACCGGCTGACCGTTGCTTTCGACACGCCGACGAGCCGTCCCGCCTCCTCAAGCGTGAGCCCTTTCCGTGCGCGCAACTTGCGCATCATCGCGCCCAGTTGACGGCGGCGGGTGGTGGTCCGTTCGGACATGCGGCTCCTTGCCATGAGCCGGGCGCGGGGCCCGGGGATGCCCATCAGGCTAGGCAGCCTGCAAGCGTCTCACCATCGGATTCACCCGATAGATTCCCATGAGAAGTTACACAGAGAGACTTCTCCATGCCATGCTCCTTCTCGAAACCGCTACGCAGTGCAGCCGTGCGGACACGGCAGGCGCAGCATGTGCGTGGCCTGGGAGGGAGGAGTGGCCATGCCTGGCTACGACGTCACCGAACCCCGACTCCGCTGTGTCCTGCCGTTCGAGGCGGTGCCGGCGGAAGTGAGCCAACTACGGAGGGCTGCCGCCGAGCAGCTGAGCCGGTGGGGCATTCCTGTCGCCGTCGACGATGCGGAGCTGCTTGTCACCGAGCTGGCGACCAACGTGGTCAAGCACGTCGGAGAGGGCGTATCAGCGGCTTTGATTCTGGAGTGGCGAGGGGAGCGTCTACGGCTTGAAGTTCACGACAAGAGTTCCGTCAGGCCGTCAATCAGGATGATGGACCGTGATCAGGAGTCGGGCCGGGGCTTGCACTTGCTCACTTTCCTGGCTATCGAGTGGGGCACTGTCCTGACAGCGGTCGGCAAGGCGGTCTGGTGCGAGATCGCGACTGACGTGGGATCCACCTGTCTGCGCATCGGACGGGCTGTGACAGCGCTTGAGAACTATCAAGCCCTTGGCGGCGGTCCTGCGTACGAGAGAGGGAAGGACGCCGTCCTTGCCGAGTCGGCGGTTGCGTTGATCGCGGACCTGCTTCACTGGACCGCCGCTCGTGGCCAGGACCCGGACGACATTCTGGACCGCGCGCAGATGCACTACGAAGCCGAAGCGGACGTGGCCTAGTCATCACGTGCGCTTGACGGTGATGCCGTAGGGGATGCTCCGCCGTCGGGGCATCCCCTTCTGCCAGGCAGCCGCATCCGCCCTTGTCTCACTCGTGTGCCAGGATGATTGCGGATTGAGATCGCGCGAGTTCAGGGGGACGTGCACATGGAGGACCCAGCACTGCTTCGGCGGTTCCACGCCTGGCTCCAGCCCGTGCCATCACCGCAGGACACTATCCGCCTTGCCTTCTTCCAGGATGCGCTGATCGTTCTGGACACCAACGTGCTCCTCAGTCTCTATGAGTACACGGCGGAGTCCCGAGAGGAAGTCCTTACGGCTCTGGGCCAGGTCTCGGGGCGGCTGTGGATGCCGTACCAGGTGGGGCTCGAATTTGTCCGCGGGCGCCGCAGCGTATTGGAGTCGCGTAAACGGGTCCTTGCCGACGCATCGAAGTCGGTCAATGCCAAGTTGACGGCCGCGCGCAACGCGATCATCGAAGCGAAGGACACAGTGCGGGCTCAGCTGCAGAAGTACGCGCGGGTGCCGGCCGAGATTGATGCCCTGCAGCAATTGGTCAGCGAGGCTGCCGTTGACGAGCACCTTGCTCTGTATCGCGATGCATTCAAGGTCCACCTGGACATGCTGAAGAACGGTTACGACCTGACCCCGGTCAACGTTGATTCAGCGGATCCGATCCTTCCCCGGATAGCAGACCTCTATGGGGACCGAGTCGGCCTCCAGCCCGATGACCAACTGCTTCAGCAGCGACTCGATGAGGCGGTGGTGTTCCGTTTCCCCAACCGGATACCGCCTGGCTTCAAGGACTTCGACAAGGGCACTCCGCTCAAAGCGGCTGGTGACTTCCTGATATGGGAGGAAGTGATCGAACAAGCCGCTCTCCTCCCGGAGGGCAGTCGGCGAGTGCTTTTTGTGTCCAACGATGTCAAGGAAGACTGGTACGACACCAGCAACGGCAAGCAGCGCCCGTGGCCTGCAATGCTGGACGAGATGCACCGCCGTGCCGGCGCCGAACTGCGCCTTGAGACGCCGCCGGACTTCTACGCTGGTGTGGGGGAGTACCTTAACGCGGCCCTGGCGGACAACACATATGAAGAGATCCGGCGAGTGTCAGAGACTTTCACGCCGGTGTTGGACGATGGGACAGTGGTTACGGTAAGGACGGCTGGGGATCTAGCCCCACCCGGCGACTTGCCGGTTATCGCCTATCGGTCGGCTGGGCTGACCTCCTCGGCTGTACGCAGCACGATGGAGGCCCTGGATTCTGTGTTTCGGCTCGCCCAGTGGTGGCTCATCGGCGTTACCGCACAGTTGGAGCGGCGGGAGGTCACCGAGGGGGAACCTCGGGTAGACATTGTCGCTGCGGTGCGGGGCAGCGATGCGCCTGCACCTGATTGGAAGCCGGGCACGGTGCTGCCTTCAGGAGAGTGGATCCACCGCGAGTCCTCGTGGATCGCACCGTGGTTCCTCGATCTCCTTGCTTCTGCGCCGCCAGCTGACCGCGGAGTGCTAAGCGCGCTGGCCTCAGAGCAGGCTGCTGCGAACCGACTCCCCACCGGTTGAACGTGCTAGCGGGAAGCATGCCTACGATGCCGGGGTTTGGTCGAAAACCGTCGCGCGATCGATAGGTCTGGCGCGCTACTCTCACCGTCTCGCTCCCACAACGATGAAGGGTTGCTGCTGTGTCTGCAGAGAACGAGGAGCAGATCGAGGCGTGGAGGAGTCTCAAGCCGACATCGGGTTACGCGGTGCGGGAGCTGAGGTCCGCCTTCGAGTCGGAGGATGCCTCGCCGGATGACCTCATCGACGCCTACCTTTTCGCGAAGCGCCAGCTTGCCCAGTCCATGCAGGCGCTGCTGCTGTCGCAGCTACCGCCTGAATGCCCTGAGTTCGCGGAGCTGCGGGCGAGCATCCAGGCAGAAATGAAGAACCGTTACGCCGACCTGATCCCGGAGCGGTTCCTCAAGGTCCCCTACGGGAGTAAGGTGCACGAACTTCTGTTCATGATCCTCCTGCGGAGCCTTGGTAAGCGGGTCGACAGCGACCGTCTCCGTCTTGCGACTCGTGACAACGTTCACACAGAGCGTCGCACGAGAGAGCTACGCGAGTTGGGATTCAGCATTGCAACGTCTGAGGACGATGGCAGCCAGTACTACACCCTGATCAGCTTGGAGATCGACTATTCGAAGGTGCCGGAGCTCATAGCGAAGGCCATCAACAAGGCAGAATCTCTCACCACTGCGGAGAAAAGCAGTCTGAAGGCCAGGCTGGCTGAGTAGCACCTCCAGCGAGGGGCGGTGTGCTTACCGGAAGCACCGTCCCGCTGCTCTTTCAGTGCATTAGCTGATCTTTGCCCGGAGTTGGGTGAACAGGTCGTGGCGCTGGTGGTCGTCCTGACCGGTGAATGCCTTGAACTCGCCGAGGCTGTAGGCAATGACACCGCTGGACCGAGTCGTCATCGTCACCGCAAAGTCGTGACCAAGGTGGTTCAACCGCCGCTCGACATCCGGCTGCTCAAGAACGGTGCCCTTCTTGGCGAGCTTCTCAATGATCTGGTCGACGGTCAGTGGACGATCAAGACCGCGAAGCAGCTTGTACACAGGGTCCAAAACCCGGTCGGTGTTCTCCACGAGGGTCTTACGCTCACCCTCTTGACGGATGGCCTTCCGGATGGCCACCCCCAGAGCCTTGGCGACTGGCGGAGGGAAGGCGTTGCCGATCTGCCGGTAGACAGAAGTCTTACGCCCATGGAACTTCCAGCGGAACTCGCCTTCTGCGGCAAGGTCGCTGCCCTTTGGCGACTCGAAGTCATGCCAGCCCTGGATCCGCGCAACCATTGCAGTGGTGAGTTTCGGCCCTGGGACGCCTTCTGGCGCTCGCCATCCTTCCTCTGGGGCTTCGTTGGCCACGCCCATGGCGTCCACGCCAAGGTCTGCCCACGCTCGCTTGGCCCGTGTAGGACCGAGGTCAGCGCCGCCGTGCTTCTTGGAGCCGCCGACGATCGTCGGCGCGATGTCATCGGCTCGCTTGACCCACTCGGTGACCTGGTCTTCCTCCCAGCCATTGCTCGCCATGAGGTCTTCAAGGAGCTCACCCACCGTGGGTGGCCTTTCCTTGTGGAGCGCCGGCCACTCGAAGTACTCCGCGTACTCCCGCTTGAGGGCAACTAGCACAAAGCGTGGCCTGAGCTGGGAGACGCCGAAGTCGCTGGCGTGGAGAAGCTTCCAGTCACCGATATAGCCATACTCGTGAAGACGGTCGAGGACATGTTGCCGGTAGGCCGTGAACCGGTTGGCGCTGAGCCCCCTCACATTCTCCAGGAGCAGCGCTTTCGGCTGGATGTCGCCGCAGAGCTCGATCGCCCAGGCAAAGAGGTCGCGTTCGTCATTGGCGCCCAGCTGCTTGCCTGCGATGCTGAACGGCGGGCACGGCACACCGCCAGCCAGCAGGTCAACGCCCTTATGCTCGGAGGGTTCCCAAGTGCCGGGGTCGGCTACGTCGCCGATTGCTACGGCGTCTTCTGCGCCCTGCTTGCTGTAGCCGAGAACGTCCTGCAGGTTACAACGCAGTGTGTGCGCGGCATTCTCGTCGAGCTCCACAGCGACACGGTGACGAAATCCCGCTCGTTCCAGCCCGAGGGTCTGGCCTCCTGCACCCGCGCAGATCTCCACGACCTCGAGCTGTCTGTCGCGCTCTGACGCCGCCATTCGATCTCCTTTCAGGCGCGCAGGCCCTGAGCCGACGCGGGGCCGAGGTTTGCGCTCGGCTCACTATCACAGCGGGCACCTCTGTGAACACAGATCCCGCTGTAGCACCCTAGTCGTCGATCTTCGACGGCGTCACCCAGTTGGGAGGGCGAGCCGTGCGCGGTTTTGAAGTCTACGGCGACCCACTGATGTAAACGAAACTCGCACGGCCCATACGTCACATAGCGGGCGAGGGGTCAGCTCTCAAGCGATGCCCGAACCTCGTCACGGGCGTCGGCGGGAAGCCGCCGGTATGCGTTCCATGCCCGGTCCAGAGCCGTAGAACCTCGTCGTCCGCGCTCGATCCAGCGGAGGAGCCGGCGCTGGTCGCCCGGTTCGAGGGCCCGGATGTCGGCCACGGCTTCATCGGCACGGGCAGGGTGGCCGTCACTTCCCGCGCGACACCGCTTGCACTCCGTGACGAGCAGGGTTTGCTCCCTGCCATCCGGTAGCACGGTCTCGCGACGGGTGATGGAGAGCACAGCCGTCTGGTTCGAGTCGTCCACATACGGCTCGCCACCTGAGATGCCGCAAACGCTGCACATGTAGTCGTCGCGGGCCATGACCGCCTGCTTCTCCTTGTTGGAGATGGCTTTTTGTGGTGCTGCGGCCCGACGGGCGGCAGCGTCCCAGACCGGAACACCCGCCTTGACGAAGCGCTGGTCCTCAGCCAGCAGCGTTGCGTCGTCGGAGTTCGTGAAGAGGACCCACCCGTAGTCACGGAGATCCCGTATGCGCCGGTCAGCCTGCGAGATCCCAGGGAAGGCGTCTCGGATCTGCTCCTTGGTGAAGGTCTTCCCCTCACCGATCACCTGGATGAGCCAGAGCGCTCCACGAACCATGGTTCCTGCCTTGAGCTCAGGGTCGTTCCAAGCAGGCGGCATCACTTCATGCTCCGTTCTCCAAGCGATTGGGACATTGATTGTGGAACATCGGTACACCCGCTGTCAGCGGGGCCTGACATGATGCTGCTGCACGCTGCGTCTGGCTCCCTGGAGGCTCTGGTTATGGCTGTGAAGTTCGGCGTCCCGCCCGAGGGTGAGAAGAATCGCTCGCTGGTGGACGAACGGCTAAAGCAGGCCATGGCCGAGGACGGCGCCAAGATCACCGTGGAGTGGCGCGGTGAGCAGAAGCACCTGCATGTGATCTCCATGCCGGTCGACATGCTCTACTTCAACCCGGACACTCACCGCATTCGTGCCCAGCGGACCCTCAACCCGGACCGTAACCGGGTCCTGGAGGAAGAGCCGTGGAGTGAAGCCGCACAAACGTATCTGCATGACCTGCTGCGATGCCGGCCCTCAAACCCGAGCCAAACTGACCCGGACTACCTGGCGTTGTCGGACGAGCTAGACGACGTGGGGCAGCGGGAGCCCGGCATTATCAGCCCGGACGGCATCCTCGTTGACGGCAACACCCGCTGTGCTGCCTTGAGAGACCTGGGCATCAAGAACATCCGGGTCGGTGTCCTTCCCGCAGATACGTCCCGCCGCGACATCAACAGCGTTGAGCTTGCCCTGCAGTTGCGCCGCGACAAGCGTCGCGAGTACTCGTACATCAACCGCCTCATCGCGATCGAAGACGAGCTTGCGGACGGCCGTCGTGAGGAGGACGTGGCCCGCGACTTCAACATCAAAAAGACTACCCTCCAGCAGGACCGATGGGTCTATCAGCTGATCAAGGATGCGATTGACCGCAGCCAGACCGCGAACGGCGCTGTCCTGCGGTTGGTCGACTTCGAGGACCACCAGGAGAAGCTCCGTGAGCTTCACCGTGACTACTCGAAGCTGGCCAAGACAGATCCTGACGCCGCGGAACAGCTGAAGGAATCACGCCTGGCCATGGTGGTGCTGAACTACGCGAAGACGACGGTGCGTCTTGCGGAAGCAGACTTCCACAGCCGCTACCTCGAAGAGCGTCTGCCGAGCGAGCTGCGTCCCGCCGCCCAAGAATCTTCCACTGTGGCGATTCCCGGGCTGGCCGGTGTAGCGATCCCGGACGCAACGGCCGCCGTCAAGACCACTCGTGCGCTCACGGATGCCCTGCTGAAGGCGAAGGCCGCTTCACAGGCCGGTGACAAGCTGGAACCCGCGGCCGTCAACCAGGCTGATTCGCTCATCAAGACGGCACGCAAGACCTTCGACGCCGCCGTGAAGCTGGCAGGTGCGAACGCCGAACTTCAGAAGCGTCAGGTAGCTGTTCCTGACCGCCTCACCGACGCCGCTGACTACGTCAATCAGTGTGCAGCCGAGTTCGCCGAGGCTAAGGCCAAGCGCGCCCTTGACGAGGATGCATTCGACGACGCGCTGCTCACGCTGAAGGCGAGCCTTGCCCGGCTTGCGAAGCAGGCAGGACGTACTTTCAGCTCGCCCGGTAACGGGGTTGCCTGGCTGCTCGACTCCACGCGGGAGAACTAATGGCGGGGCAGTCCGCTGCGCCCAGCCTGGAGATCGGCTTCGGTGACGGCGTCACCCGTGCGCGGCTGCGGGCGGGAACAGGACGTGAGAGCGATCTGCGTCGCCTCGCTCTGCGCTTTCAGAGCAGCGTGCAGCGCTCGCCGGGAACCATGGAGGTAGAGATCGATGACCTCCTGACGAACTTGGTGGCGCTCGCCACATGGCCTGAGCCCAGCAGCGTCTCTTGGGATCCCCAGATGGCTGCGCTGGCTACAGATTCAGCCGTTGACGCACAGACTGTCGCCAGACGTCTGGACGTCACGGCTGGCCCGGACGGAGAAGTAGACCCGGACGACGTCGGCAGCCTGCTCGGCCCGGGGTGGAAAGCAAATCTCACGGCGTTCCAGCGCCGAGACATTGCGAAACTGCTATCGCTGCGACACGGAGCGAACTTCTCAGTCCCCGGAGCTGGCAAGACCCGGGTAGGCCTCGCCGTATTCCAATCTCTGCGGCAGAGCAAGGGCATTGAGCGGCTCCTGATCGTCGGTCCGAAGTCATGTTACGAGTCCTGGAAGTACGAGAACCAGGAATGCCTGACTGAACCCTTGAGTATGGATGTCTTCTCGAAGGACGCCGATCCAGGGGCGGACGCGCTCATCGTCAATTACGAGCGGCTGCGCCAGGACGGGGTCGTAAATGAACTCGGCCAATGGCTCGCGGCGCGGCCGTCGATGCTTCTTCTCGACGAGGCCCACCGGATGAAGCGCGGTGCCGATGGGACGGACGGTGCGGCCTGCCTCGCCCTCGGACCCCGCAGCAGACACCGGTTGATCCTTACAGGGACGCCAGCCCCCAACGGGGTGAAGGACCTGGAGAACCTCTTCGGTTTCGTATGGCCCGGCCACGGACGCCAGAAGGTGATCCAGGCAGTGGCCGGCGGGGATCTGGCTACGGCAAGCCAGGTGCTGCGCCCCTTGTTCACTCGCACCACCAAGGGCGAACTCGGTCTGCCTCCTGTTTCCATAAACCTGACGCCTGTTCCTCTGCCTCCCCTACATCAGGAGGTGTATGAGGCACTCGTCGGGCGGTTCTCTGCTCGTGCCGCTGGTTCCGAGGGTGACTTCATCGCTCTCGGCAAAGTCATCGTCTACATGTTGATGGCGGCGACGAGCCCCGCGCTGCTCGCCGTCGGCACCACACGTCATGAACCGCTGTCGTACCAGGTGCCTCCGCTGTCCGTGCCTGAGGGCACGCCGCTCTTCGAGCTGATGAGAGATCTTCCCAGTTACGAGATGTCGCCGAAGTACCGTGAGGTTCTCGCGATCATCAGCAGGAACGCCGCCCAGGGACGTAAGACACTTGTCTGGTCAACCTTTGTGCGCAGTCTCAACACGCTTGAGCGCATGCTCAGTGAGTTCTCGCCGGCGCTGGTCTATGGCGCTATGAACGATGCCGACCGTGAGGACGCGATCCAGCGGTTCCGGCGTGACCCCGATTGCATGGTTCTCTTGTCCAACCCCGGCACGCTTGGCGAGGGAATCAGTCTCCACCACCAATGCCACGATGCCGTTTACGTGGACCGGGACTTCGCGGCTGGCCGCTTTCTGCAGAGCCTTGATCGCATTCATAGGCTCGGCCTCGCCCCTGAGACCGAGACACGGATCACGGTGCTCGCTTCGGAGGGCACGATCGACGAGATCGTTGATCAACGACTCAGTGACAAACTGAAGTTCATGGGGACCATCCTTGATGATCCGGCTGTCCAGCAACTGGCCGACCTTGAGGAAGAACCGGCAGTTGGCGGCGGCCTGGACCATCGAGACCTCCAGGCGCTGATGGGTCACCTTCGTGCCCGTGCCGCCTGAGCCAGTTCTGCGCGCGGCAGTCCGCTGGCTGGAGAGGCTGCCAGCCAGCGGAGCGACCCGAGTGCGCTCTCTCTTTACTGCACACAGCGACTTCAGTGACATCACGCCGACGCAGTATGACGCGGCGTACGCCTGGATCAGAGAAATGGGGCTTCTAGGCAACGTTAAGAGTCGCGGGCCCGTGAACTGCAGAGTCTTTGAATCTGCGATGGCGCAGAGCGGGGTGCCGTGGTTTCGGGATGCTGACCTGCTCATTCGCGGGCCTGACGAACTCCCCGAAGATGCCCTGCGTGCTGCAGAAACCCTCGGCCTCACTCCAGAAGAGGCCTACGGGCAAGTGAGTACGGCCTGGGGAAAGGTGGACACCGAGGAGCGCTCCCGGATCGGCTCGGCGGGGGAGCTTGCGCTCCTTGAGTTGCTGTCCGAGTCAGCCAAGGGCCGGGTGGAGCACGTCGCGGCATGGTCCGACGGCTATGGATACGACATCTTTGTGGATGCTCACCAGCACTCCGCACATCTGGAAGTAAAGAGCACAGTCCGCACGGGACGGCTTACTGTATATATTTCACGCAATGAATACGAGACCATGCTGCGTGACCCAGCCTGGGAACTTGTAACCGTGCGTCTCACTCCCGAATTGAAGATAAGAGCCGTGGCCGCAGTGCCGAGAGATTGGATCTCGGATCACGTCCCCTCGGACCGCACGGTTCGCGGTCGCTGGCAATCGTGTCGGCTCGACGTACCTCCTGAGGTGCCAGTGCCGGGTATTCCAAGTATCGCACCAATGCTCACCCAAACTGCGCCTGAGGTTTTGAGGGTCATGCCAGTGAGCTAGGCCAAATTCTGCACTCCAATTTCCGAGAGCAAGAACTCTTCTGGTTCTGCAGGCCAATGGTCGTCGTTCGGCTCAGGGCAATCTGCCAAAGGCTGGGCCCCTTCGAACGCGTCTTTGACCGTAGTACGCCATTGATCGAGCGAACCTCGGATGGTGAAGGGACCAAGGCCGAACGTCACACTGTTCTCGTCGTCGACGCGCAGCGGGGCCGTCTCGTCACCGACCGGAACATCAGAGGCCAGGCCAGTTGCCGCTGCGTCGAGTGCCGCTTCGAAGTCTGAGGGGGCTAGCCATCCGACCCAGCTTCGGCCATTGGCTTCTGCTTCCGCCACCAACACACTGCGGCCAGCTCCGACGTAGCCCGTGAACTGGAACGACCGGGATTCGCGGGGCTCATTGGCAGCGACATCCCGCCCCAGGAAGGCCGGCCGGAACTGGTCGAGGAGGTTGGTGATCCGCTGTGCTAGCAGAGTCCTGCGGGCGGCGAGGAAGCTTGGGTACTCCTCGGGCTCGAGCAGAGCCGGTTCGCTTGGGATCGCGTGTGCGCTGCGGTCGCTCGCGCTGACGTTCGGCAGGTAGGCCGCGGGGGAATGGCTGCCGATGATGTTCTTCGCAGTTTGTTCAGAGACAAACACGATGTTTGCGAGTTCGTTGATCTCTGTGGAGGAGTAATTCTTCCCCACGCTACGCAGTTTCGCAGCCGGGTGAACAAGGCTGTACTGAGGTTTACCCGATGGGTCGACACCCCCCGAGATGGGCCCTCCGTCCCACCAGTCGGTGGCGCCGGCGTGAGCTGCTGCGAGGTAACAGAACATGAGATAGGGGCTCTGATGATTGCGTCCAGCCAGGTCGTTGCCAGTTACGGAAATCCCGCCTTCACGGATTCCCAGATTGGAAAGCAGTGCTGCTACAGGATTCTCGACGTCAAGCGTCCTGATGTCCTGGGCCAGCGCTGTGTCCGAAGCGCCGCCGTAGCGGTTCCGTGCCGTAGCGGCTAGAAACCAGTACAGCAGACCGTTCTCCACTTCGTCCGTGACCTCTGTGCTCTCTGGGCGCTGCCCGTAGTAAAAGATCAGAGGATGGAGAGCAGCGAGCGACGGCACCACGGCCGTAGTCGGGATCAGGAGTCTCTCTGTCAGGAGAGGTACAACGTGGGAAAGCCCTCGTTGTACCCTTCCCCAACCTGATTCGACCATTTCTTTGCTGGCGGCGGTTAGCTTGGCCACGGATGCGGAGCGCGTGCTGGTGGTTGACAGGCTCAAAGTCAGCGCTTTGATAAGGAAGTTGACGTCAAGGGCTCCGAAGCCGCGCTCTGCCCATCGGGTTGATTCTGCTTCCAGTTGGCCCAGGAACCCAGGTGTACGCGCAGAGAGCGTTGCCAGCGCGAGATCCGTAGTCTTGAGTGCTCGGCCGCCGCTGTTCACACGGACGAAGATGTCGGCGACTTCCTCGTACTCAAAATCGTGCAGCACTTCCATGTGGAAGTCCCGCTGCGTGATCTTCTGGAGCGCGCTCAGGCGCCGTCCGATCTCAGGGTCTGGGATGGCGAGCCCGGCGTCCTTGAGCTCACCATGGATCATGAACATGTCGGATTCGGGGCCTACGGCATCGTAGACCTTGATCCACTTCTTGTTCCGCCGCGTTGCGGCACTCTGATTCTGGAAAGTTTCGGTTTCGATGTTGAAGACGACCTGGGCCTCTGGGTGATCGGTGAGCACCCGGAAGAGCGAGGTAAGCCTTTGCTGCCCATCCAACAGGTACAGGGGCATGACGCTCGGCAGAGCTTGGGGGACACCGATCGCTGCCCCCCGTGTCTCAGCAGGCTGGCCGGTCTTCCAGAACAACAGGGAGCCCGCCGGGTATCCGCGATACAGAGACTCGATGAGTCTGGCGACTTGTGATGCCTTCCATACGTAACCTCGCTGGATCTCGGGGAGCATGATCTCCCCGGCCGCGATCTGCGTGATGAGTGTCCGGACGTCGCGGTTGGTGCGCTCGACCGCCACCTTGCCCCCAGCATTCCGCGCGGTTGCGGTTCGTTTGACCACCCCGCTGAGTCTCCAACGAACCCAAACAGACGGCCTCCCCCACAGAAGCCGCTGATTCCACTGCGTTCGCTAGAGACAGGTTAGGGCAGGGTGACAGGCCCGTGGCCAGGACTCATACATCACGGCTTCAACACGGGCTCTTGTCCGGTCGTGTTCTTCTGTCGGCGACTGCCTTGCAGACCATGAGCGAGCACTCTTCTGCCGGCTGGTGCTCCCAGAACCGGAGTACCAGCCATCCGGCCGCCCTGAGCCGGTGATCCGTATCGCGGTCACGTTCCATATTGCGCAGTACCTTGGCGGACCAGTAGCCAGGATTCGTCTTCGGCGGAACGTAGTGATCGGGGCATCCATGCCAGTAGCAGCCGTCGATGAAGACCGCTACTTTCGCCGGACGGAACACCATGTCTGCCGTCCGGCGAAGGTCTGGCAGGGGCCGCGCGGCTACGCGGTAACGGAGTCCTTGGGCGTGTACGAGGCGACGAATCAGTTTTTCGGGCTTTGTGTCGCGGCTGCGGATCGCTTGCATGTTGCGGCGCCGGGCGGCAGAGGAGGCCCAGGAACCAGCTGGCGCTTCCCACTCGGCATCTTCGGACACGCTCCAGAGCGTAGTCCGGAGTAGGGAGCGTGAGACAGGGACCCGGCCGATCGTATGAGGCGATCCGGCCTCCCGTTGTTGTGCCTGCGGAACTACAGGAAGAAGTCAGCCCCGGGCCCAGAGTTTCCAGGCGCCGTTGGACCGCTCGCTTCTTGGGAGTTTCGTGCTTCCGCGGGCCGTGTCAAGGGCGCTTCACTCCGCTGCGCTGCGTTGCGCGTCGGCTGCGCCGATGGCCCTTTGGGCCACCCCTGACACGGCCCGCTCCAGCACGGGTGAGAAGCGAGCGAGCGGCCCGGAGGGGCGGGTGGCCTGGGTGGGTGTGCCCTTGCTTTGGCTGCCCTTGATCCGGGGTTGGGGGCGCGATCGCGCCTCGCATGCACGCCGGGTGGGTTTGGCGGCTTCGCGGTGGGGGGTGTCTATTCGTGCGCTGTCGTGGGTTTTATGTCGACGGCCCGCCGGGGGAGGTGGCGGGCCGTCGTATGGATGAGGTTTTGGGGCGGGATCAGGTTCCAATCCCGTGGCATCCCTCGTAGGGCTCGCCCGATCCGCACCAGCAGTTGGCTCCTCGTTGAGGGGGCCAGGTCGCGGCTCGGCCTCGGGCTGCCAGGGTTGTTGCGTACTGGGGGAGTAGGTCGCCGTCGCCCGGTGAGGATCCCTCCGACGCGGCGAAAGCCTCGTACGACGGGACTGTGCCGGTGACGATGCCCAGGTTGGGGGTGCCGGAGGTGGAGAGCTCGCGGAGGGAGGACTCTATGGTCGTCAGGTGGGCCGGGTGGGACGGGTAGTCCGTGGCCAGGGACGGGTACGCGGAGACCAGTTCTGTCAGTTCCTCCGCCGGCCAGTGGAGGACCGCTACCGGGAAGGGGCGGGAGAGGGCCTCTCGGTACGTGCCCAGTTCTGCTCGGAGGCGGGAGATTTCGGCTTCGAGTTCTGCGGGGTTGTCCGAGCCCAGGGACCAGACGCGCTTGGGGTCGTGGAGCTCGTCCAGGGAGACCGGGGAGGAGTGCAGGGTGTCGGCGAGGAGGTCCCAGTCGTCGTGGGGGGTGCCCAGCATGCGGCGGACGCGATGACGGCCGAACAACAACGCGTGCGTGGCGTAGGGGGGCTCCGGGACGTCCGTCAGGAGGAGGCGGGCGGCCTCCGTGAAGGTCTGCTCCGCCGACTCCAGCTCGTCGTGGGACTCCAGGGCCTCCGCCACGATCACCCAGGGGGCCGGGTCGCGGGGGGAGGCGATGCGGATGCCCTCGATGATGGCTCTCGCCTCGGCCTCGTGGCCGTACTCCCAGAGGTTCGAGGCCTTCAGGGCGCGGACCAGGTGGGGGGTGTCCAGGTCGGCCGGGGACGACAGCAGGCGGTCGTAGAGGGAGCTGGCCGCCGGGCGGTCGCCGGCCAGCTCCAGGTGGGCCGCGGCCTGCAGCAGCAGGGCTTCCGCGTCCTCGGGATACCGGCCGGCGGTCCGCTCCAGGCGTGCCGCTTCGGCGGTGTGGTCGACGTTTTCGGCGGGCGTGTCGGGGCGCATGCACGACACGGTACTGCCCGACGGTGAGTAAATGGAGATATCTGCAGGCCAGGACCCCAGAGGAGAGGGGTTTACGCCGTCACGCCGTCGATCTGGAGCGTTTGGACCGACTTCGCCGCGAACGGCACGCTCACCGTCTTCCCGCTCAGGTAGGTGTCCGAGTACGCCTTGTACCGGTCACCGCCCGTGGTCACCGTGTTCCAGCGGGGGACCAGGCCGCCGGTGCCGCCCGTCACCGTGGTGAAGTTCGAGAGGTTGAAGGTCAGGGTCTGGGCGGAGGTGGATGTGTTCAGGGCCACGATGACCAGGCGCTTCGCCGTCGCGTCGTAGGCCGCCACCGCGTAGCTGACGCCCGTGTCGATGATCTTCATGCCCGGACGGAGGTGGCGGCTGAACTGGGCCATCACGTAGTACTTCGTCTGGACGGCTCCCGCCTGGAGCGTGCTCGCGTCGTAGGCGATCATCGCCCAGTTCGTCGACGGGTCCATCACCTGCCAGTAGACCCACGCCGTGGGGTGCAGCCAGCGGAAGTCGTAGAGCAGGTTGAAGGCCATGGTGTAGCCGGTGCCGTCGTTGTCGCCGGTCTCGGAGTTCCAGAGGACCTTGCCGGAGGTCGTGACGACGTCCGTGTACAACAGATCCCTACGGCCGCCCGAGCCCTGGTAGCCGTGGACGTTGAACCGGTTGACGTACCCCTTTGTCGTGGAGGAGAAGGACGACCATGTCGTACGCGCCAGGTCGTAGCTCGTCTCGTCCGATGCGGCGATCTTCGTCGACGTCAGGCCGCGGCTGTCCAACTCGCTGCGCATGTAGGGGAGTACGGCCGACTGGACGGTCGCGTCCATGTGGCAGCCCTCCTGGGTGCCCGTCGCCGTCCACCAGGACGAGGAAGGCTCGTTGAAGGGCTCCACCGTCGCGAAGTTCACGCCCCAGTTGTTCTTGGCGTAGAGGGCCACGGCGGCCAGGTGGGACGCGTGCTGGCGGTAGTTCCAGGTCTGGAGGTTGTTGCCGCCGCCCGCCGCGCCGGAGGGGTTGTGGTTCGAACACATCCACCACATGGGGGAGTTCGAGAAGAGTTCGGTGGTGGCTCCGCGTGCGACGGCCTTCTGGAGCATCGCGCGCTGCGTCGCGTCCGCCGTCCAGTCCCAGGCCGAGGACGTGGGGTCCTCGTTGTTCCAGTCCTGCCAGTAGCCCTCGATCTGCTTGTACGCCGGGATGTTCGCGGAGGCGACCATGCTCTCGCCGTTCACGGTGTTCCAGCTGCAGCCGCCGAGGTTGTAGCGGGCGATGTTCAGGCCGAGGCCGGGAAGCGCCGTGCCGTTGTAGGTCACCGAGTTCGTCGTGAAGAAGATGTCGGCGAAGTCGGTGCGGTTGCCGAAGACGTTGGCCCACCAGGCGAGCGAGGTGCCCCAGCCCTCCCAAGTGCCGTACGAAGTCGACGGGTTGACGGCGATGGTCGCGTCGGCGTGGGCGGTGCCCGTCGCCAGTGCGGTTCCGAAGAGCGCGCCGCCGCCGGCGGCCAGCAGTGTCCTGCGTCGGATCATGGCTACTCCGCTCCGAGTTGTGGCCGGTCCCGTTCGGCCGAGTCGAAGCATCGGGTGCGGCGCGTGGGGTTGTCGAGAGTTCTGACAGCCCTTTCGCAAACCTGTGGAGGAAGGGGCCGAGGGGGAGGCGCGCGGGTTCGAGGGGGCGAACAGACGACGTCGCGTGCGTACGGCTCTGGAGACCTTGCCTCCCGGCGCTTATGGTGCCCCGCGTGCGGATTCCCCTCGTACAGCACAGCACCCGGCGGCGGCGCGAACGGTTCCGGCGGGTGTTCTTCACGGGTGCGGAACTCCTCGTCACCGGTGGGGTGTTGGTCCTTCTCCTCGTCGTCCATCAGCTGTGGTGGACCAACCTGGAGGCCAGGGAGGGGGCCGAGCGGAGGGTGGAGGCGCTGGAGCGGGAGTGGGGGGCCGACCCGCCTGCCGCATCCTCTGCGTCCGCGTCCGCCCCACCCGGTGCCGACCGCGGCAATGGCGGGGACGGCAATGTCGGCGGCAGGCCGTCGTCCGGTGCTCCCCGGGCCTCCCAGGCGTACGCCGTCCTCCGCATCCCCCGTCTCCACCTCCGCGTCCCCGTCGCCGAGGGCATCGACAAGCGGAAGGTCCTCAACAAGGGGTACGTCGGTCACTACACGCACACCCAACAGCCGGGACAGCAGGGGAACTTCGCGCTCGCCGGGCACCGCAACACACACGGCGAGCCGTTCCGGTACCTCAACCGTCTGCGGAAGGGCGACAAGGTCGAGGTGGAGACCAGGGACGCCGTCTACACGTACACCGTCGGCCGGATCCTGCCGCGGACCTCGCCCCGTGACTCGGGAGTGATCCAGCCCGTGCCCCGCTCCCTCGACCGGCCGGCCTACGGCTACGGCACCCCCGGCCGCTACCTCACCCTCACCACCTGCACCCCCGAGTACACCTCCCGCTACCGGCTGGTGGTCTGGGGGCAGTTGACCGCCACGGAGCCACGCCGCTGACGCCTCCCGGCAGCCCTTACATTCCCTCTTCCAGTGCTTCCCGGACGGCGCCCAGGATGGCCTCCGTGTCCGCTCCCAGGGCGCGGGCGGAGGAGGTGAAGTCGCGGGCGAGTGTGGTCAGTTGGGTCTTGTCGTGGTGGTGTGGGGCGGACGGGAGCGCCGCCACCCGGGTGCCCGCGCCGCGGCGGGTGCGGATCAGTGCGGCGGCCTCCAGTTCGCGGTAGGCGCGGGCCACCGTGCCCGGCGCCAGGCCGAGGTCGGCGGCGAGCTGGCGGACGGTCGGCAGGCGGTCGCCCTCGACCAGCCGGGCAGTGCGGATCAGCGCGGCGAGCTGGGCTCGGATCTGCTCGTACGGCGGCACCTGGCTGGTGGTGTCGACGTGGAGGACGGGCTCACTCATCGTCGCCCAGAGCCCGGGTGGCCGGGAGGTCGTCCGCCACGGTCCGGCCGGCCGGGAGGTCGTCCGCCCCGGTCCGTACGGCCGGGATGTCGTCCACGGCCCGTGGCACCACGATGGTGAACACGCACCAGCCCAGGGTGAACAGGCTCACCAGGCCCAGCGGGTAGATCACCAGCGCGGTGACGTTGCCCAGCATGCCGGCGCAGGTGGCTTTGGACAGCACGGTGGCGATCATCCCGAGGACGAGCAGCAGTTGGCTGGAGACCAGCAGTCCCCAGGCCGCGGTGATCGCCCAGGAGCGGTCGTGGCGCTGCCGGTTGTCGCCGGGGCGGTGGGCCACGCGGCGCAGGGCCCAGACGCAGGCGGCGGTGCCGAGGGCGAGGGAGATCAGGATCAGCGGGGTGTAGAAGAGCCCGGGCCACGGGCTCAGATGTCTGGTCGTGGTCCGACAGGTGACGGCGAGGCCCCGGCCCGCGCGGCCGGTCTTGTCGACGGAGCCGACGGTCGCCCCGATCGTCAGCAGGACGGTGAGACAGGCCGCCTGGAAGGCGATCAGCGGCGCCATCCGGGGCGGTACGTGGTCGCGGACCCGGCGCGGGGCGAGAGCGGCCTTGCGGACCGTGTCCTGCGGGGCGGGGGTGAGCGAGTCGCCGAGCAGGACGCCACCCACCGCGCACAGTCCGAACGCGGTGACCGCGGAGACGAACGGCATGGACATGTCGTCGCTGCGGATCAGGGCCAACTGCTGTGCCACCACGGCGCCCAGGGCCAGCCCGGCCCAGCGGGCGCAGAGGTCGGCACGGGCCAGCAGTCGTTCCGGCGAGACGGTGTCGAGCATGTGGGCGGCACCCCCGGGATTTGTATCAAGTGGTGAGTACAAGATGTCGTGACCGGAATCTTGTGTCAAATGCTTGATACAAGATGCCCGACCGGTTTGGGACGGGTGGAACCTTCGCCCCGCTTCGGACGTCCCTCAAGGCGTGAGACGACCCGAAGGGAGTGAAGGAGCATGACGCGCCGCGCCACCCCCTTCCTTCTCTTCCTCGTCCTCGACGTCCTCCTCCTCGACGCCGGCAGCCTCTCCGCCGTCGTCGCGCTGGCCGCGACCGCCGCGGCGTCCTCCGCGTTCGCCGTCTGCTGCGTCGTCGCCGCGCGCAGCGCTCCCGCCGTGCCGCCCACCCGGGTGCGTACGGCCATCAGGGACCGCGCCCGCCGTACGGCCTTCCTGTCGCAACGCGACCCGGACGCCTCCGGCCGGCCCCGCCCCCGCGCACCCGGCCACACCCTCCGGACGACCACCGCGTAGAGAACCTCTCCAGCAGGGGGAGTTCCGTGCGGGTCGTCATGCCGTCGTCCCGTCCTGAACACCCCGCCGGAGGGCTCCTCACCCATGTCCGTCATCTCCGCTTTCGCCACCCTGGTCGAGCATCTCGCCGACCTGCTCCAGCCGCTGTTCGGCGCGTCCGCCGCGGCCGGCGCGATCGTCCTGTTCACCGCCGCCGTACGACTCCTCGTGCATCCCCTGTCCCGGGCGGCGGCCCGTGGGCAGCGGGCCCGTGCGGCGTTGCAGCCGAAGATCGCCGAACTGCGCAAGAAGTACGCCCGCAGCCCCGAGAGGCTCCAGCAGGCGGTGCTGGAGCTGCACGCCGAGGAGAAGGTGTCGCCGCTGTCCGGGCTGCTGCCCAGCCTCTGCCAACTGCCCGCCTTCTTCCTCCTCTACCACCTCTTCTCCAGCACCTCGATCGGCGGCAGGGCCAACGAACTGCTGGGCCATGAATTCCTCGCGGCCCCCCTCGGCGACCGCTGGACCGACGCGCTCGCCGACGGCGGGGCGTTCGGCGCGGCGGGGCTGGTCTACCTCGGGCTGTTCGCCGTCGTCGCCGTCGTCGCCTCCTTCAACTACGTCCGGGCGAAGCGGGTGCCGCTGCCGCAGCCCGCTGTCGGTGGGGAGGTGCCCGGGCTCGGCGCGGTCGCCCGGGTCATGCCGTTCCTGTCCTTCTTCACGCTCGTCACCGTGGCCGTGGTACCGCTGGCCGCCGCGCTGTACGTCATCACCAGCACGGCATGGAGCGCGGTCGAGCGCGCGGCCCTGTACCGGTGACCGTCACCCGTGATCGTCCCCGGCGACGGTCCAGTCCTTGAACGGGGGCTTGCGGACCGAATTGCGAGCTTGGAGGATCGACCAGTCATCCGATGGCTGGACACACATCGCACATCGGCGGACACGCGCCGCGATCGAGGGAGATGCTGACCATGAAACTGCTGCGAGTCGGTACGGCGGGCGTGGAGCGCCCCGCCCTGCTCGACGCCGACGGGACCCTGCGGGATCTGTCGGGCGTCGTGGACGACATCGACGGGGCGCTGCTCGCCGACGACGTGGCGCTCGGCCGGGTGCGGGCCGCCGGTGACTCCGGCGAACTGCCCGTCCTCGACCCCGCAGGGCTGCGGATCGGGCCGCCGCTGGGCCGGATCGGCAAGATCGTGTGCATCGGGCTGAACTACCACGACCACGCCCGCGAGACGGGGGCCGAGCCGCCCGCCGAGCCCGTCATCTTCTTCAAGGCGGCGGACACGGTCGTCGGACCGCACGACACCGTGCTCGTCCCCCGCGCGTCCACCAAGACCGACTGGGAGGTGGAGCTGGCGGTCGTCATCGGGCGTACGGCCCGCTACCTGGAGTCGGTCGAGGAGGGCCTCGCGCATGTCGGCGGGTACGCGGTCGCGCACGACGTGTCCGAGCGGGAGTTCCAGATCGAGCGGGGCGGGACCTGGGACAAGGGCAAGAACTGCGAGACGTTCAATCCGCTGGGGCCGTGGCTGGTGACGGCGGACGAGGTCGCCGACCCGCAGGGGCTGTCCCTGAAACTGTGGGTCAACGGGGAGCTGAAGCAGGACGGGACCACGGCCGAGCAGATCTTCGGCGTGGGGGAAGTGGTGCGGTACGTCAGCCAGTTCATGACGCTGTACCCCGGGGACGTCATCAACACGGGCACGCCGGCGGGGGTGGCGCTGGGGCAGCCCGAGCCGAAGCCGTTCCTCCGGGCCGGGGACGTGGTCGAGCTGGAGATCGCGGGACTCGGGCGTCAGCGCCAGGAGTTCAAGGACGCCTGAGCTGTCGCCTGAGCCGTTGGCTAAGCCGACGCGTCCAGCAGGGCGGCCAGCCGGCGCCACCCCTCCCGGGGAAGGGCGTCCCGGTCGCCGCCGTCCACCACCTGGAGGGCCACGTGGTCCGCGCCCGCCTCGAAGAAGGAGTCGACACGGGCGCGGATCCGGGACTCGTCGCCCCATGCGAAGACCGCGTCGACCAGGCGGTCGCTGCCGCCGTCCTTCAGGTCCTCCTCGGTGAAGCCGTGACGGAGGAAGTTGTCGGTGTAGTTCGGCAGGGCGAGGTACATGGCCAGGTAGTCGCGGGCCAGGGTGCGGGCCCGGACCGGGTCCGTTTCCTGGACCACCTTCAACTCCGGTGCCAGGAGCGGGGCTTCGCCCAGGATCTCGCGGGCCTGCGCCGTGTGTTCGGGGGTGACCAGGTACGGGATCGAACCGGCCGCACGGTCGCGGGTGAGCGCCAGGCTCCTGGGGCCCAGCGCGGCCAGCACCCGGCGGCCGACCGGGACGCCGGCTTCGTCGAGGGCGTCCAGGTAGGCGACCAGGGCCGAGTACGGGCGGCGGTACTGGTCCGCGAGCTTGGCGTGGCTGACACCCAGGCCCAGGACGAAACGGCCGGGGTGGGACGCTTCCAGGCCCGCCCAGCCCGCCGCGCTCTCGGCGGCCTCGTACTGCCAGATGGACTGGATGCTGGTGCCGACGGTCAGCGTCGAGGTCGCCTCGACGAGGGGAACGGCGTGGTGGGCGGCGCTGCTGCCGCCCAGCCAGGCGGCGCCGTAGCCGAGCTGCTCCAACTCCGCGGCGGCGTCGGCCAGTTCGGCGCGGCGGGCGGGGTCCTCCGCGCGCAGGCCCACGCTCCAGATGCCGTAGCGGCCCACAGCTTCCTTCAAGGCGTCACTCATGGGGTGGTTCCTCCGGTCGGCCGGCGTCAGGGTGCTCTACTGCCATGCCAACCGGAGGGGGCCCGGGGATCTTCCCCTCAGCGCTTGAGGAACTCCTCCAGCGCCTCGACCACGAACCTGTGGTCCTCCAGCTGCGGCAGGCCGGAGACCGTCACGGCGCCGATGATGCCCACGCCCTCCACGTTGATCGGGAACGAACCGCCGTGGGCCGCGTACTCGTCCGGGTCCAGACGGGAGGACTCCTCGAACGTCGTCCCCCGGGCCCGGTGCCGCGCGCCGATCAGGTAGGAGGACGCGCCGAAGCGTTCCACCACCCGGCGCTTGCGGGTGATCCACGCGTCGTTGTCGGGGGCGGAACCCGGCAGCGCCGCGTGGAACAGCTGCTGGCCGGCGCGGTGGATGTCGATGGCCACCGGGGCCTGGCGTTCCCGGGCCAGCTCCACCAGGAGCGAGCCCAGCGTCCACGCGTCCTCGAACGTGAACTGGCCGAATACCAGCCGCCGTTCCTGCGCCTGGAGTTCCTCCAGGGTCGGGGTGATCTCCGGGATGAACTTCGGGGTGATCTCGTGGGTGCCATGCGTGCCATGCGTGCCGTGAGTGCCCATTTACAGCGTCACCGCCACTCCGTCTCGTGCCGAACGGCGGGCCGCCTCCAGGACGTCGAGGGCGGCAGCCGCCTCGACGGCGGTCACCGGGTTGGGGCCGCCGTCGATCAGTGCCTTGGCCAACGCAGCGTAGTAGGCGGGATAGTCCCCGGGGAGGGTCCGTACGGGTCGTCCGCCGCCGCTCGCCGGGGACTCCCCGGAGCCGACCCGGCCCCACAGCTCCTCGGGTTCCGTGCCCCAGCCCGGGCCGGGGCGGTCCCCGTCCCGCAGCGCCGCCTCCTGCGGGTCCAGGCCGTACTTCACATAGCCCGCCTTCGAGCCCAGCACCCGGAAGCGCGGGCCGAGCTGGGCGGTCGTCGCGGAGGCGTAGAGGTGGGAGCGGACGCCGTTGGTGTGCGTGAGCGCGATGAACGTGTCGTCGTCGGTCTCCGCGCCCTCGCGGCGGATGTCGGCCTCGGCGTACACGGACGCCGCCGGGCCGAACAGCGTCAGCGCCTGGTCGACGACATGGCTGCCGAGGTCGTACAGCAGACCTCCGATCTCTTCGGGGTCGCCGGACTCCCGCCAGCCGCCCTTCGGCTGCGGGCGCCACCGCTCGAAGCGGGACTCGAAGCGCCATACGTCGCCCAGCTCGCCGTCGGCCAGGAGTTGGCGGAGGGTCAGGAAGTCGTTGTCCCAGCGGCGGTTCTGGAAGACGGACAGGAGCAGGCCGCGCTGTTCGGCGAGGGCGGCCAGTTCACGGGCCTCGGCCGCCGTGCCGGCGATCGGCTTGTCGACCACGACCGGCAGGCCGGCCCCGAGGGCGGCGGTGGCGATCGGGACGTGCGTGCGGTTCGGGGACGCGACCACGACCAGGTCCAGCTCGCCGGCGCGGGCGAGGAGTTCGTCGGCCGTCGCGGCGAGCCGGACGTCAGGGAACTCGGCGCGGGCCTGCTTCTGCCGCTCCGGGTTCGAGGTGACCACCGTGTCCAGGGCGAGGCCCTCGGTCGCGCTGATCAGCGGGGCGTGGAAGACGGAGCCCGCGAGGCCGTAGCCGATCAGGCCCACGCGGAGAGGAGTACCTGTCATGGCACCCACTTTCGCAACGCTGTTGCCAAAGTGCAAGCAGGGGGGAGAATGGGAGGCGTGAACGGGACGACGACGAACGGAGGCGGCGGCCGTACGACGGGCGTGAACCTGCTGGCCCTGCGCAGCCACAACACCGCGCTGGTTCTCGACCTGCTGCGGTCCGCCGGGCCGGACGGCATCAGCAGGCTGGAACTCGCCGACCGCACCGGGCTCACCCCGCAGGCCGTCAGCAAGATCACCGCACGGCTGCGGGAGGCGGGCCTCGCGGCGGAGGCGGGCTACCGCGCCTCGACCGGCGGCAAGCCGCGCACCGTACTGCGCCTGGTGCCGGGAGCCGGTCACGCCGTCGGCGTCCACCTCGAACGGGACGAGATGCGCGCGGTGCTGGCCGACCTGGACGGCACGGTGGTGGGGGAGCGGCGCGTGCCCATGGACCTGGGCGCGGGCGCGGAGGTGGTGCTGGGGGCGGTCGTACGGGAGACGGAGGCGCTGGCACGCACGGTGCCCGTCGGCCGCGCCGCGCCGCCGGGCCGCGTCGCGTCCCTCCTCGGGGTGGGTGTGGCCCTCCCCGGTCCCCTCGATCACGCCCACGGTGTGCTCCACCGGGTCACCGGCTACCCCGAGTGGGACGGCTTCCCCCTCCGCGACGCCCTCGCCGGGCGCCTCGGGGTGCCGGTCGTCGTCGACAAGGACACCAACGCCGCCGCGCTCGGTCTCGCCGTCGCCGGGGAGCGCGGCTCCTTCGCCTACCTCCACCTCGGTACGGGACTCGGCGCCGGGCTGGTGATCGGCGGGACCGTGCACCGGGGCGCGCGCACCGGCGCGGGGGAGTTCGGGCACCAGGTCATCCAGATGGACGGACTGCACTGCTGGTGCGGCAACCGCGGCTGCGTCGAGGCGCTGTGCCTGGCCGCCATGGCCCGGGACGAGGTGGGCGAGGCGGCCCGGGTGCTGGGCGAGGGCGCCGCCAACCTCGTCGGGCTGCTCGACATCGATCTCGTCCTGCTCGGCGGCCGGACGATCGTCGCGGCACCGGGGCCGTTCCTGCGCGGGGTCTCCTCCGTCCTCGCCGACCGCGCCCGGCGCGAGGGCTGGCCGGGCGGCACCGCGGCGGTCCGGCTCGCGGCCGGCGGGGACCGCGTGGTCGCGGAGGGCGCGGCCCAGCTGCTGCTGGCGCCGGTGTTCGGGCGGGGCGACGGCTGAGGGTCCATTCGAGGCGCTGCACCGTGCCCCCGGGTGGGTGAAGAGGCGCTGCACCGTGCCCCCGGGTGGGTGAAAAAGGCGGAAATCGTACGGTCATACGGGGTGGTGCCGCTCCTCCACCCCGTCCCCCGGGCAAGCTCTCATGACCATGCGACTGTGCACGACTGTCTCCCTCTGCCTCGCCGCCGCAGCCGCCGCCCTCCTCCCCGCACCGGCACACGCGGCGGATGCCTCGGCCTGCGCCGGTCAGGAATCCGGCATCTTCCCGCTCACCACCCGGCTGCACGGCGGCCCCGACACCTACCAGGCCGGCGGCGGATACGGCACCTGGTACCTCGACCTCGCCAACACCACCCGCCGCACCTGCACCGGCGTCCACCCGGTCGTCGTCCTCGTCGACACCGCCCACGCGCTCCGCCCCTCCCAGCCCCACCTGGACTTCTACGCCGACGGCCGCCCGCACCCGGTCCACTTCGAGTCCACCGACGAGGACGAACTCGTCGGAGCCTTCACCGACGGACCCGCCTTCCCGGGCTTCACCGTCGGCCCCGGCAAGACCCTCACCGTCAAGCTCCGGCTCGCGCTCACCTCCGACACCACGTCCGACGACATCACCCTCAACGCGGCGGTCGTCCAGCGGCACGGCGACGACGGCGACTGGATCGGACAGTCGAACGACTACCGCTTCACCGTCGAGCCCACCGCCGCCGCGACCGGAACCGAGGAATCCGACACCACCGACACCGCCGGCACCGCCGAGCCGACCCCGGAACCCAGCCCTGCCGGCACCTCCGGCACCACCGGCCCTTCCGGGCCCTCCGACGCCCCGTCCCCCACCGGCTCCCCGCAGCCCACCGGCGCCCCGTCCCTCGCCGACGAGGCCGCGGAACTCGCCCGCAGCGGTCTCGCCTCCACCGCAGGGCTCCTCACCGTCACCGCCTGTCTGCTGGCCGCCGGAGCCGCGATCCTGCTGGCCCGCCGCCGCGACTGAGCCCCGTCGGCGCCGCGGGCGGCCGACCTCCGCGTTCCAGTCCGTGGACAGCCGGTGACCGCCGACCGCCATTCCCCCAAGATCGGGCCTGTGACTAGGGTGGGGCGTACCCGCCCACGGCAGGAGATCCCGCACATGGCAGACCGAAAGCCCGTCGAGTCGTGGCTCACCGACATGGACGGTGTGCTCATCCACGAGGGCGTACCCATCCCCGGCGCCGACGCCTTCCTGCGGAAGCTGCGTGAGTCCGGCAAGCCGTTCCTGGTCCTGACCAACAACTCGATCTACACCCCGCGCGATCTGCAGGCCCGCCTCCAGCGGATGGGCCTGGATGTGCCGATCGACAACATCTGGACCTCCGCCCTGGCCACCGCCCAGTTCCTGGACGACCAGCGGCCGGGCGGCACGGCGTACGTCATAGGCGAGGCCGGTCTGACCACCGCGCTGCACGACATCGGCTACATCCTCACCGACCACGAGCCCGACTACGTCGTCCTCGGCGAGACCCGCACCTACTCCTTCGAGGCGATGACCAAGGCCGTCCGGCTGATCAACGACGGCGCCCGCTTCATCTGCACCAACCCGGACGAGACCGGCCCCTCCACCGAGGGCCCCCTCCCGGCCACCGGCGCCGTCGCCGCGCTGATCACCAAGGCCACCGGCAAACAGCCGTACTTCGCGGGCAAGCCGAACCCCCTGATGATGCGCACCGGGCTGAACGCGATCGGCGCCCACTCCGAGACCAGCGCGATGATCGGCGACCGTATGGACACCGACGTCCTGGCCGGCATGGAGGCCGGGATGCAGACCTACCTGGTGCTCACCGGACTGACCCGGCCCGAGCAGGTGGAGAACTTCCCGTACCGCCCGTCGAAGATCGTCGACTCGATCGCGGACCTCGTCGACCGGATCTGAAGCTCGCGGATTCGAAACCGGCGGATCTGAAACCCGCGCGAAGCCGGAACCCACCCGTAGGGAGTAGTGGGACCCCGCCCGAGGATGCGTTCCGGGCCCGGGCGGGGGAGTCTCCAGATACCTGGAGGTTCACGATGGGTTCACTGAAAGTCACTCTCTGCGTGGGTGCCGCAGCCGCCGCCGCGGTGCTCGTCCCGACGGCCTACGCCTCGGACGAAGGCGGCGGGAACCGGGCGAACGGCCGCGGCAGCGTCACCGTGGCGCCGTCCACGCCCGTACCCGGTGCCGATATCGCGCTCAAGGTCGGCGGCTGCGGCGGGAAGACCGCCACCGCCGTCTCGGCCGCCTTCGTCGCGGACGCCCGACTCGTCGCCACGGACGGCAGGGGCGGCACCCTCGTCGGCGAGACCAAGGTCCGCTCCTCGATCACGGCCGGCGGCTACGACGTACGCATCACCTGCGTCGACTACGAGGTGAAGGGCCGGATCGAGATCGTCGAATCGACCGAACACCACTCGCAGTCGTCCGACCCGCCCGAGCTGTCCGAATCATCCGAGTCGTCGCACTGGTACGACGAGCAGCCGGTCGCCCCCGCCTCTCCCACCGCCCCCGTCCACGCGGGCGGTGGCGGCACCGCGACCCTCGCCGACGGCGTCGCCGCAGACCCCGGGGAGTCCGGGGCTTCCGACGACTCCTTCGACGAGGCACGCGTCGAGGGCCCCGGTACCGCGCAGGCGGTGACCGGACTGGTCCTGGCGGGCGTCGCCGCGACGGTGGTCGCCTACCGGGGTTACCGGGGCGTCCGCCGAGGCCGTGGGACCGGCTGAGCATGTCGGACCGCGAACGCTCCTCCGGCCGTCTCCTCACCGGTGTGACCTGGGCGCTGCTGCTGCTCGGGCTGTGGCTGTGGGGGCGCGAGGTCACCGACGTGCGGCAGGGCATGTCCGCGCCGACCACGGGTGACGTGGCGGCGGTCGGGCGGCCGGCGGAGGCCGGACTCCCGCCCGCCGCCCGGCCGCTGGGACAGGCGCTGCCGCGGCGCATCGACATACCCGAGCTGGGTGTGCAGGCACCGGTCGTCGCCCGGGGCCTGGACGCCGAGGGCGGGATCGACCCGCCGCCCTTCGACCAGGCGGGCGTCGTCGGCTGGTACGCGGCCGGCGCCGGACCCGGCGCCCGGGGCACCGCGCTGATGGTCGGGCACGTCGACACCGAGACCCGCCCCGCCGTCTTCTACAAGCTCAGCACCATGCGGGCCGGCGAGCGGATCCGGGTGGTCCGCGACGACGGGAAGGTCGCCGAGTTCACCGTGGACGGCGTCCAGGTCGTCCCACGCGACCACTTCGACGCCCGGCAGGCCTACGGCACCCGCGAGGCCGACCGCGCCGAGCTGCGCCTGATCACCTGCGGCGGCACCTTCGACCGGGTGAGCCGCAGCTACACGGCGAACGTGATCGTGTCGGCGTACCTGACCGGTACCGCCGTCTGACCCGCCCCCGGAACGCCCCCGGAGCGCCCCCGGAACGCCCTCGGAAGCAACGTTTCCGCACCCGGCCCGGTCAGCGGCCCGCTCCCCCGAAACCGCCGACCGGGCCGGCCTCGACCGCGGGCGCCCGGGCTGCGGGAGTAACCCGGCGACCGGCGCGGGAGGCTGTGCAGCCACAGTCCCCTACTCGGCACCGGTACGACAAGAAGGCCCCTCGCCGAAGCGAAGGGCCTTCCAGGTCGGTGCGCCGCCAGGGACTCGAACCCCGGACCCGCTGATTAAGAGTCAGCTGCTCTAACCAACTGAGCTAGCGGCGCCTGCTGACGGCGACAACTCTACATGACCTCCATGGGTGCCCAGGACCGCCCGCGGCAGGCGCACCGGCCCGCTTCCGGCCCCCGCGTACATCATTCGGACCGTCAGCATGCGCGCCGGGAAGACAGTTGAGACAGTTGAGAAACTGACGAACGTAGACAGCCGCGGACCATTTCATCCGGCGCTTCTGGAGTGTGAGGGGAATCGCATGCCGACTCCGGTATTCGAGGAATTCGATCCCGCGAGCGACTGCGACTGCCCCGGGTGCGTCCGCCGGCGCCGGGTGAGCCCCTATGCACCTTCCTCGGGGCTCACCGCCCACCGGTCCCTGGTCGTCGTCACCGCGACGGCCGCGGCCCTCGGCGCGGGGGCCGCCGTACCGGCTCACGCCGCTCCGCACGCACCCGACCGGCCGGGTGTTCCCGCAGCTGACGAGCCCGATACCCCGCAGGGCGGCAAGGCGCCGCTGCACGGTCCCGGCGGGCAGCCCGCCACCCCGGCCGGGGTGGTCAGGACGCCCGCGACGACCCGCGCCGAGATCATCCGGCGGGCCAGGCGATGGGTGTCGGCCGGGGTGCCGTACAGCATGACCGGCTACTCGTCCGACGGTTACCGGCAGGACTGCTCGGGCTTTGTGTCCATGGCCTGGAACCTGCCGGGGAACGAGTGGACCGGCAGCCTCGACAACTTCGGGACGCGGATTTCCAAGGAGGAACTCCAGCCCGGCGACATACTCCTCTTCCACAATCCCGCCAACCCGCAGAAAGGCTCGCACGTCGTCATTTTCGGCGGCTGGACGGACTACACCCACACCTACTACATCGCCTACGAGCAGACCCGCCCGACCGCCCGCCGTCAGTCCACTCCCTACGCCTACTGGAGTCACTCGGACGGCTATGTCGCCTATCGCTACAAAGGGCTCACGGCGGACCCGGCGGCGCAGCAATCACCCGACGAGGAGACCGACGACGAGGAAGCCACTTCCGACCCCGACCCCGACCCCGGCTCCGGCACCGAGTCGACGACCCCGTACCCCGGGCCGTCGTCCTTCGGGCCCGGCGCGAACAACAAGTACGTCACCGAGCTGGGGCGGCTGCTGGTGGCGCGTGGCGGTGCCCGCTTCTACACCTCGGGGCCGGGGCCGCGCTGGGGCGAGGCCGACCGCCGGGCCACTCAGGCCTTCCAGCAGGCCCAGGGCTGGCGCGGCGGCACCGCCGCGGACGGCATCCCTGGCCCGCAGACCTGGCGGCTGCTGGTCACCGGCACGGGAGAGGACATCCCCCTGCCCACTCCTGCCACCCCACTCCCCCCGGCCGTCCCGATCACCGAGCCCGCCGCACCCCCCGCCGTCGGCCTGCCGGGACCGCCCGCCCCCGCCCCCGCCCCCGCCTTCCCGGGCCGGGGCCTGTTCCGTCCCGGCGCGGACAACCCGTATGTCACCCGGCTGGGCGCGCAGCTGACGAGGAAAGGATTCGGCAGGTACTACACCAAGGGGCCGGGACCGCGCTGGGGCGAGGCGGACCGGCGGGCCGTCGAGGCGTTCCAGCGGGCCCAGGGCTGGCGCGGCGGCGCGTCGGACGGCTACCCGGGCCCGGAGACCTGGCGACGGCTGTTCGCCTAGCCACAAGCACGGCCGTCACTGCCATCACCGTCATGGCGTATCTGGCGTATCTGGCGCGGAGGCTGGAGGCACCCAATGAACACGACCGACAACACGAGCTCGTCACCGACGCCCGACCCGGAGGGACCGGCGCCCCGGCCCGCCCGGCTGATCCAGAACGAGGCCACCACCGAGATCCCCGTCCACCTGCTCTTCCGCGACGAGGCCGAGCCGCGTCCGGTGCCGGTCGGTCCCGCCGTCGTGGCGAGCCGGGCCGGCACCGGGGAGCAGCCGAGGCTGCGGCGGCCGTTCCCGGCGAAGGCCCGGCCGCTCGCCGAGGTGGACCCCGCGCTGGTGGAGCGGCCCGCCCCGGTGCTGCCCGGCGCGGCCGGTGTGTTCGCCGGGGTCTGCGGGGCGGCCGGGTGCGCGGCGGCCTCCTGGTGGGCCGGGGTGCTGCCGCCGCTGGCGGCGGAGGCGCTGCGGCTGCCGGCGCACGCGGGGGCCGGGCTCGGTCCGGCGCAGTGGGCGGCGTACGCGGGCGCGGGGGCCCTGGGGCTGTTCGGCTTCGGCGGGCTGGCGCGGGGGCGGACCGGGCGGGCGTGGGTGCTCGGTCTGTTCGGCCGCTACCGGGGAACGGTCCGCCGCACCGGTCTGATGTGGATCAACCCGCTGCTGCTGCGCCGCAGGGTGGACGTACGGCTGCGGCACTGGCGCAGCGAGCCGATGCCGGCGGCCGACGGCAGCGGGGTGGGGCTTCGGGTGGTCGTCCTGGTGGTGTGGCGGGTGCGGGACACCGCGCGGGCCACGCTCGGGGTCGAGGACCACGAGACGTATCTGCGCGAGTGCGTCGAGGCGGCGCTGGCCCGGATCCCGGTGGAGCCGCCGGGCACGGGACGGGGTTCGGTCGAGGCGGCGGGGGAGGCGCTGACCCGGCGGGTGGCGCGGGACGCGGGCCCGATCGGCCTGGAGGTGTACTCCGTGCAGCCGCTGCGGATCGAGTACGCCCCCGAGGTCGCCGCCGCGATGAACCGCCGCCGGATCGCCGCGCTGGACGCCCAGCACCGGGCGACCGTGCTGACCTCGGTGGTCGACTCGGTGGAGGACACGGTGACCCGGCTGACCATGCGGGGGCTGGTCGAACTCGACGACTACGAGCGCAAGGCGCTGGTGAAGGACCTGACGGTGGCGTTCTGCGCGGGCCGCGGAGAACAGGGCTGAGAACAGGGGACGAGAACCGGGCTGATCCTGCGACCACTTGGTATGGACACCGTCAACGAACCGCAATAATCTCGAACTTGGTCTAGACCTGCACGGCTCAGCTCAGTGAACTCCCCACGTTCTCCAGGAGCGACAGCATGCACAAAAAGACCAGGCTGTGCGCCGCCGTGGTGGGCCTAGCCACCACCGGAGCCCTCGTGCTCTCGTCCGGCGGCGCGAGCGGCCACGGCTACACCGACCTCCCCGTCAGCAGGCAGAAGCTGTGCCAGAACGGCACGGTGGCGAACTGCGGTGACATCCAGTGGGAGCCGCAGAGCGTCGAAGGTCCGAAGGGCTTCCCGGGCTCAGGGGCGGCCGACGGACGGATCTGCTCCGCGAACAACACGCGCTTCGCCCAGCTCGACAGCCCGAAGAACCCGTCGGGCGGGGCATGGCCGACCACGAAGGTGACGGGCGGTCAGAGCTACACGTTCCGCTGGCAGTTCACCGCGATGCACGCCACGACCGACTTCAAGTACTACGTCACCAAGGCGGGCTGGAACCAGAACCACAACCTGGCCCGCTCCGACCTCAACCTCACCCCGTTCCTGACCGTCCCCTACGGCGGCCAGCGTCCGCCCGCCACCCTGTCCCACAGCGGCACGCTGCCGTCCGGCCTCACCGGACACCATGTGATCCTCGCGGTGTGGACGATCGCCGACACGGCCAACGCGTTCTACGCCTGCTCGGACGTCACGTTCTGACAGTCCTCCCGAGCGGGGCCCATGCGGCCCGTGCGGACCGTACGGCCCATGCGCGCCGGAGCCGGAGCCACCGGTTCCGGCGCGCGGTTGCGTGGTTCCCGAGGTCGCCGGCGGTCCGAGTTCTGAGCTTCCCTTGAGTCGGCCCGCCGAGCCGACGGGGTACGTTCCCTGCACACCGGCCGCGCAGGCCGGCGCTCGGACCACGGGGGGTCTCATGGCGGTGTTGGTCTACGGCGTGCCGTCGCTCGTCATCACCTTGGTGCTGTTCGGGATGAGCAGGGTGATCGCCGCGGCCCGCAGGACCCACCGGGCCTGGAACGGTCTCACCGCCGAAGCGCGCTGTCTGCGGGCGTACACGACGACCAGCCGCGGCGACGACGGCTCGGTCAGCACGCACCTGCACCACGTCCTGGAGTTCACCACCGGGGACGGCTGGGCCGTCCGCGTCAAGAGCGACGACGTCCCGGCGACGGTTCTCGAAGGCGACACCGCCATGGTGTGGTACGAGCCGGACCACCCCGAGGAAGCCACGGCCGAACCGCCGGCCCTCGGGAGACTCATCGGCCGCACCGGGTGCGGGCTGCTGTTCCTGAGCCCGCTCATCGGTGCCTGCGTCATCGTCATGGTGCAGCTCGGCTCGCACCTCGGCGACTAGGAACTCGGGGGAAGCACATGGAAATCTTCTTCGTCATCGTGCCGTCGGTCATGATCGTCGGCCTGCTCGTCGCCGCCTGGACGGTCGTCAGCCGTTCCCGCCGGGCCATCCGGGCCTGGGGCAGCGGGCTCACCGCCGAGGCGCGCTGTCTGCGGACGTACACGACCACGAGCACCAGCGGCGGCGAACACCACCGGGTGACGACCACCCTGCACCACGTCTACGAGTTCACCACCCGGGAGGGCCGCGCGGTCCGCTTCGAGGAGGAGAACGGCCCGGGCACCACCCTCGAGGGCGACATCGTCACCGTCTTCCACCCCGCCGACCGCCCCGAGCACGCGACGGCCAAACCCCCGGCGCGCGGGCGGCTGTTCGCCGAGTCGGGCTTCCTGCTGGCGTTCCTCGGTGTCGGCATCGCCTTCTGCGTCGGCTTCATGGTCTCGGCCCACAGCATGTTCTCCGAGTCCGCGGACCTTCTTCCATAGAAATCTGACGTTCCGTCAATTACCGTGCGCGCTCATGGAGTCCGTCGCCGAACTCGTAGCGGCGCGGTGGGGTGACCACCGGCCGGGGCTGTGGTGCGAGGACCGGTTCCTCAGCCATCACGACGTCGCGGCCGGAGCAGCCGTCCGCGCCGCGCTGCTCGCCGATCTGCTGCCGCCGGGCGGTCCGCCGCACCTCGGGGTGCTGCTGGACAACACCCCGGAGTTCCCGCTGTGGCTGTCCGCCGCCGCGCTCGCCGGAGCGGCCGTCGCCGGGATCAACCCGACCCGCCGGGGCGCCGAACTGGCCCGGGACATCCTGCACACCGAGTGCTGCCTGCTGATCACCGAGCAGGTGCATCTGCCGCTCCTCAGCGGCCTCGACCTGCCCGGAGTCCGGATCCTGGTGACCGGCACGGCGGAGTACGACGCCCTCCTCGCGCCCTACGCCGGCGCCCGCCCCGATCCCTCCCGGGCCGCCCCCGCCGACCGCGTCCTCCTCTACTTCACCTCGGGTTCGACCGGCGCGCCCAAGGCCGCGATCTGCACCCAGGGTAGGCTCGCCGCCGCCGGGCGCGCGCTGGCGGCGCAGTTCTCGGTCCGGCCGGACGACGTGCACTACGTCTGCATGCCGATGTTCCACGGCAACGCGGTGATCGCCGACTGGGCGCCCGCGCTGGCCGCCGGGGCGGGCGTGGCCCTGCGGCGGCGGTTCTCGGCCTCCGGGTTCCTGGCGGACGTACGGCGCTACCGGGCGACGTACTTCACCTATGTCGGCCGGGCCGTCCAGTACCTGCTGGCCACCGAGCCGGGGCCGGACGACCGGGACCACGCGCTGCGGCTCGGCTTCGGGACCGAGGCGGGCGTGGTGGACGCGGCGGCCTTCGAACGTCGGTTCGGGGTGCCGCTGGTGGAGGGGTACGGCTCCTCGGAGGGCGGGGCCGCCGTGCAGTGGACGCCGGGCACCCCGCCGGGCGCGGTGGGACGGGCGCGGCCCGGCCTTGTCGTCCTCGACCAGGAGACGGGGGCGGAGTGTCCGGCGGCCGTCTTCGACGACGTCGGCCGGCTGCTGAACGGGGAGGCGGCGATAGGGGAGCTGGTCAACCGGGGGCCCAACCCCTTCGAGGGGTACTGGCGCAACCCCGGCGCCGAGGCCGAACGCCGCCGCGACGGCCTCTACTGGACCGGCGACCTGTTCTACCGCGACGCCGACGGCTACCTCTACTTCGCGGGCCGTACCGACGACAGGCTGCGCGTCGACAGCGAGAACCTGGCCGCCGCGATGATCGAGAACATCCTCGCCCGGTACGAGGGCGCCCGCGCCGTCGCCGTGTACGCGGTGCCGGACCCGGTCACCGGGGACCAGGTGATGGCGGCTGTCGCCGGTGACTTCGAGCCGGGCGCCTTCGCCGACTTCCTGCGCGCCCAGCCGGACCTGGGGACGAAGATGGCGCCCCGGTTCGTACGGGTGATGGAGCGGATGCCGGTCACCGCCACGAACAAGATCCACCGGGCGCTGCTGCGGCGCGAGGGCGTCGGCTGCGCCGACCCGGTGTGGTGGCGTCCGCCGGGGGAGCGGACGTACCGCAGGCTGACCGCCGAGGACGCCGAAGGGCCCCTCGTGTCGACGAGGGGCCCTTCCACTGTGCGCCGCCAGGGACTCGAACCCCGGACCCGCTGATTAAGAGTCAGCTGCTCTAACCAACTGAGCTAGCGGCGCATGACTCCCGCCTTCCACCCTTCGGCGGCCGGCGACAGAGAAAATAATACCCGGTCGCGAGAAGTGCTCCGGACCGTCGGCGGGGCGGGGGCGTGCGCACCTCCGGGCGGGTGAACCACGCGGTCGCATAGTCGTAGGTCACATGCGGATGCCGTTTCCCGCTCGATGGTGGTGACCCCAGCACTCGCACTTCCGATCGAAAGGGGCACACCGTGACCACCGTGGAGCTCGACTACAGCAGTGACGGAATCGTCCAGCTGATGCAGACACCGCCGGAGCAGCGCTCCCTGGCGTGGCTGAAGAACGCGCTGCAGCAGGCGATCATGCTGGAACTCGCCACCCTGCCGCCCTATCTCTGCGGCTACTGGTCGGTGATCCAGGACACCGACTCGGGGAAGGCGGCGGCCACGGCCATCCGCGCGATCATCTTCGACGAGATGTCTCACCTCGGGCACGTCTGCAACATGCTGACCACGATCGGCGGCAGTCCGCGCCTCGCCGACGAGAGCGTCCTGGCGCCGTACCCCTGTCCCCTGCCCGGCGGGGTGCGGCCCAAGATCTATCCCGAGCTGGAGGTCTACCTCAGCGGGCTGACGAAGGACTCGGCCGAGATGTACTCGCAGATCGAGGCGCCCGAGGAGCCGCTCGCCCAGTTCGCGGACGAGGAGACGTACACGTCGATCGGGGCCTTCTACACCGCGATCCAGGAGGCCTTCAGGGTGCACCAGGGCGAGATCAAGGGCACGCGCCAGGTGATCAGGAGCATGGGGCACCACGGGGAGGGCAACAGCCTCTTCGCGATCGCGAGCCTCGCCGACGCCGAGAAGGCGATCGAGATCATCAAGGAGCAGGGCGAGGGGACGGACAAGACGCCGGACAACCCGTTCCCCGGCTACGAGGGCGAACTGTCCCACTACTACGTCTTCCGGGAGATCTTCCGCGGCCGGAAGCTGAAGAAGGTCCAGGAGACGCCCCCGATGTGGGACTTCCAGGGCGACCCCATCCCGATGCCGAACGCCCACCCGATGGGCAAGGTGCCCAAGGGCGGCTGGGCGAACAACCCGGACACCGTCCCCGACGCGACCGCGAGGGCCGAGCTGGACAAGGGCAACATGGCCTTCAGCAAGATGCTGCACTCGCTGGAGGAGACCTGGCAGCAGGACAAGCCGGAGGACGCCGACCGGCACATGGGCGAGGCGGTCGGCCACATGTTCGCCCTCAAGGATCCGGCGATCAAGCTGATGGCGATGGCCCTGCCCAAGGACCCCCAGCACCGCTACGGCCCGGAGTTCCGGTTCGTAGCGACCCCGTAGTGACCTCGCGGAGAACCTAGATCGCGAGCGAGAGCAGCACCGGCGCCGCGTTCCTGTTCAGGGCGTCCGCGGCCTGGCGCAGGCGGTGGGCGTGCTCGACCGGCAGGGACAGGGCGAGGCAGCCCACCGAGCTGCCGGCGGTGATCGGAACGGCCGCGCAGACCGTGCCGATCGCGTACTCCTGGAGGTCGAGCACCGGCACCGTCGGCGGCTGGGCCTCCAGGCGGGAGAGCAGCAGCTTGTCGCTGGTGATGGTGCGCGAGGTGAGCCGGGTCATCCGGTGCCGGGAGAGATGGTCGCGCCGGCCGTTGTGATCGAGCTGGCCGAGCAGGCTCTTGCCCAGCGCGGTGGCGTGTGCGGAGCGGCGGAAGTCGAACCACTCGTGCACGGACGGGGTGGCGGGGCCGTCGGCGAAGTGGGCGACGGTCACCTCGCCGTCCACGTACCGGCTGACGTACACCGCCGCGCCGATCGAGTCGCGCAGCCGGTCCAGGGTGAGCTGGAGCTGGTCGCGCAGCGCCTGCCGGTGTCCCTGGGCCGCGCCGAGGCGGGTCAGCGCGTCTCCCGTGGTGTACACGCCGTCGGCGAGCTGCTCGACGTACCCCTCGCGGCGCAGCATGCGCAGCAGCGCGGCCAGCCGGTCGGTGCGCAGTCCGGTCTGGTGGGCGAGCTCGGTGTCGGAGACACCGGTGGAGCGCCGGGCCACCGTCTCCAGGACCCGCAGGGCGTCCTGGACCGAGTGGTACGGCGCGGTCGGCTCGTGCTTGAGCGCCACGGTTGTCTCCCTGCGGTCGCTTTCCGGCCGTGCGTCTGACAGCGGATCAGTTCCACGATACGGCCAACCGGGAACCGCGGAGGGGGTGTTGACGAGAATCTGTTATAAAACGGCCGCGATGGCACCGCGCTGACCAGGGACTCTCACAGCACCGCGCTGAGAAACTCCCGGGTCCGCTCCTCCTCCGGGTCGTTGAAGATCTTCTCCGGCGGCCCCGATTCGACGATTCGCCCCGCGTCGAACATCAGCACCTGGTCGGAGATGTCCCGGGCGAAGTTCATCTCGTGGGTCACACAGAGCATCGTGATGTCGGTGCCGCGCGCGATGTCCCTGAGGACGTCCAGGGCCCCGGCGACCAGCTCGGGGTCCAGCGCCGAGGTGACCTCGTCGAGCAGCAGGAACTGCGGGCGCATCGCCAGCGCCCGCGCGATGGCCACCCGCTGCTGCTGCCCGCCGGACAGCCGGGACGGCTTCGCGTCGGCCTTGTCGGTGAGCCCCACCATCTCCAGCAGCTCGCGCGCCCGCTCCTCCGCCTCGTCCTTGGACAGGCCGAGCACGGTGACGGGCGCCTCGGTGAGGTTTCTGAGCACGCTCATGTTCGGGAACAGGTTGAACTGCTGGAACACCATCCCGATCTTCTTGCGGACCTCGCGGACCTGCTTCTCCGGCGCGGGGAACAGCTGGTCCCCGTCCACGGTGATCGTGCCGGAGTCGGGCTTGGTCAGGGTCATCAGCATGCGCAGGATGGTGGTCTTGCCGGACCCGGAGGGCCCGATCAGGGTGACATGGCTGCCGGCCTTGACGGTGAAGTCCAGGTGGTCGAGGACCGTATGGTCGCCGAAGCGCTTGGTGACGTCGGTGAATTCAACGGACAAGGCGTCGCTCCAGGGTGCGAAGGAGGAAGGAGGCGAGGGCGGAGACGACGATGAAGGCCACGCCGATCACCGTCAGGGGCTCGGTGAACCGGAAGTGCTGCTGGGAGAAGAGCCGGGCCCGGCCGAGCATCTCCAGCACGGTGATCGCCATCAGCATCGGTGTGTCCTTGAGCATCGAGATGACGTAGTTGCCGAGCGCCGGCACCACCCGGCGCAGCGCCTGCGGCAGGATCACCGCCCGCCAGGTCCGGCCCCGGGACAGGTTCAGCGCGGTCGCCGCCTCCCACTGGCCGGCGGGCACCGCCTCGATGCCGGCCCGGTAGACCTGCATCGTGTACGTCGAGTAGTGCAGCCCCAGGGCGAGCACCCCGGTGGCCATCGCCGACAGGGTCAGCCCCCACTCCGGCAGCACGTAGAAGAGGAAGAACAGCTGCACCAGCAGCGGGGTGTTCCGGACGAACTCCGTGACGATCCCGACGGGCCACTGCACCCACCGCGTCGGCGTCCGCATCAGCAGCGCCCACACCAGCCCCAGCGTGAACGAGATCAGCGAGCCCAGCGCCAGCGCCTGGAGGGTGACCAGCAGCCCCTGCCAGAACAGCGGCATGAAGTCCCGTACGGCGTCCCAGTCCCAATCCATGGTCATCGCAGCCCCGCCTTCAGCCGTTGCTCAAGTCCTCGCATCAGCCGTGTCAGCAGGAACGCGATGACGAAGTAGACGATCAGGACGTACGAGTAGATCTCCGCGCTCTCCTGGAGCGCGAGCCGCACCAGGTTGCCGCTGAAGGCCAGGTCGCCCATGCCCATCACCGACACCAGGGCGGTGCCCTTGAGGAGTTCGATCAGGAGGTTGCAGAACGGCGGGATCATCTCCGGCACCGCCTGCGGCAGCAGGATCTTCCGCATCCGCTGCCCCGGCGTGAACCCGAGCGCGACCCCGCCCTCCTGCTGCGCCGGGTCGACCGCGGCGAGCCCCCCGCGCACGATCTCCGCGCCGTACGCCCCGTAGGTCAGCCCGAGCGCGAGGGTGCCCGCCCACATCGGCACCAGCTGCCAGCCGAAGGCGGGCGGCAGCACGAAGAACACCCAGAAGATCATCACCAGCGCCGAGGTGCCCCGGAAGATCTCCGTGTAGCAGCCGGCGAGGAAGCGGACCGCCCACCGCCGGTGGGTGCGCGCGATCCCGACGGCGAACGCCACGACCACGCCCAGCAGGGCGCTGAACACCAGGAGCTGGACGGTCGTCCAGATCCCTCGCAGCACGAGTTCCCAAAGGCCCGTGGTCATCCGCCGCAGAGCTCCTTCGCGGTCAGGTCCGTCATCTCGGCCTTGGTGAACCCGAACGGCCGCATGATCCGGGCCAGTTCGCCGCTCTTCCTGAGCTTGTGCAGCTCGGCGTTGAAGGCGTCCCGCAGCCGGGTCTCGGTGAGCCGGAAGGCGAAGGCGCCCCCGTCCACCCGCGGCTTGCCGTCGATGACGGGCGCGAAGGGCTTGGTCGCCTCCGTCCTGCTTGACTTCTTCACCACGTCCCGGATGGTCACGGCCGTACCGGCGAACACGTCGACCCGTCCGGCCTCCACGGCGTTCAGTCCCGCGACCTGGTCGGGCACGATCAGGATGTCGCTCTCCCGATAGCCCGCCGCCACGGCGTGCTCGATCTGCGCGTACCCGGTGCCGGTGGCGTACTTCGCCTTCTTTTCGACGATGTCCCGGAAGGTGTGCAGCCCCTTGGGATTGCCCTTGCGTACGACGAACGAGTCGAGCATCTGGTAGTCCGGGTCGGCGAACAGCACCTGCGCGCAGCGCTCGGGGGTGACGTACATCCCGGCGGCCACGACATCGAACTGCTGTGCGTTCAGCCCGGGTATCAGCGAGCCGAACTCGGTCGGCACGGGCTGGATCCCGTCCACGCCGAGCCGCTTGAAGATCGCCTTCGCCAGCTCGGGTGCCTCACCGGTGAAGTTCCCGTCCCGGTCGATGTACCCGAACGGGATCTCACCCGCGATCCCCAGCCGTACCACCTTCGCGGCGCGCAGCCGCTCCAGCAGGTCGCCACCGTCCGCCGTGGACGCGGTGGCCACGCGCGAGCAGCCCGCGACCGCGGGCACGCCGAGCGCCGCGACCCCCGCGAGCAGCGACCGGCGTGTGGTGGTGCGGGCGAGGGGGTTGCGGCGATTTTCGGACTGTCTGTTGGGGGGTGCCATGGCGGCGCGGCTACCCGGAGGCATCCGGGTTATGCGGGTGCGCCGTGTGAGGGGAATGTGCGAGCCGTCAGCGGCCGGGGACGTATCCGCGCCGCTTGTCGACCACGTTCTTCAGCGGCCGGTCCGCCGCCCACCGCTCGAAGAGGTCCACGAACTGCGCGCCCAGCTCGTCGTGCCGGCCGACCGTGTCACCGCTCATGTGCGGGGACACGATCAGGCCCGGGACCTGCCACAACGGGCTGTCGGGCGGCAGCGGTTCGGTGGCGAGGACGTCCACCGCCGCGCCCGCGATCCAGCGGCTGCGCAACGCCCGTACGAGCGCCTCCTCCACCACCAGGCCGCCGCGCCCGACGTTCACGAAGCGGGCGTTCGGCTGCATCACGCCGAACCGCCGGGTGTCGAACATCCCCCGCGTCTGATCGGTGAGCGGGGCCGCCGCGATCACCCAGTCGGCGCGGGCGAGGAGCCGGTCCAGGTCCTCGGGGCCGTGGATGCCGGTGTGCGGGACCCGGCCGACGACCGCCGGGCTCACGCCGAGCGCCTTGAGGGTGCGGGCGACGGTCCGGCCGACCGGGCCCGAGCCGACGACCACGGCCCGGGTGCCGCGCACCCGCTCGGTCTCCCGGTGCCGCCACTCGCCCCGCTGCTGGTGCCGCCAGGTGCGCGGCAAATCCTTCGCCATCGCCAGGACCAGGGCGGCGACGTACTCGGCGATCGGCTCCTCGAAGATCCCGCGCGCGTTCGTCACCACCGTGTCGGACGCGACCAGCTCCGGGCACAGCAGATGGTCCACGCCCGCGCTCGCCGTGTGCACCCAGCGCGGCCGGGGTCCCTCGCCCGGCCAGGCGGCCCGCACCGCGCGCGAGGTGAAGTCCCACACCAGCAGCACATCGGCCTCGGGCAGCCGCTCGGCGAGCGTCGACGAGTCGGCGTGCAGCACCCGGACCCGCCCGGTGAGACGGCCGAGGCGCGGGAGGGGATCGCCGTCGAGGACGAGGAGCGCGGGAAGGACGGTCATCCGATGCCCTTTCCAGACCCGAAGGGCGCCCTCGCCCCAGATGGGCAACGCTCGCACCCCGGTCCACGGCCGTCAACACATCGGCGCCGCCAACCAGGTGAGGATCGGGGCGGTGGGCTGCTCGATCGGGGTACCCGGGTACTGCCGGAAGAAGAACCGCAGCAGGAAGGCCGGACATGACCGCACTCGGAATCCTCCACCCGGGCCACTCGGCCGACGACGACTACCCGCGCATCGAGCAGCTCCTGGGCAGCGACATCCGGCTGGATCTCGTCCGCGCGGACCTCGCCGACGCCGACGACGACCCCGAGCGGCTGGCGAAGGCCATCGAGCAAACCCGGCTCGCGGGGGCCGAGGCGATCGTCTGGGCCTGCGGCGAGGACGGTTTCGCAGGGGGCTGGGAAGCCGCGCAGGAGCAGGTGCGGGGTCTGGCCACGACCGCCGGAATGCCTGCCTCCGCCACCCATTTCGCCTTTGTGCACGCGGCCCGGGAGATCGGGGTGCGGCGGGTCGCGGTCGCGTCGGCGTACACCCGGGAGGCCGTGGAGTTCCTGACGGCGGGCGGTCTCGAGGTCGTGGGCTCCACGCCTTCCGGCAAGGACCCGTTCGCGCTCGCCCGCGCCGCCGACAGCCCCGACGCCGAGGCGGTCCTGCTGACCGACCCCGCGCTCCACACGGTCGCCGACCTGCCCGGCCTGGAGCGGGAGCTGGGCAAGCCGGTCCTCACCGCGCCCCAGGTCACCGTCTGGGAGGCGCTGCGGCTCACCGACCGGAGGGTGAACGCGCCTGGCCTCGGGGCGTTGTTCACCCGGGAGCCGATCGTGCAGGCCTAGGAGCGGACGAGGGACGGGACAGCGGCGGGAATAAACGGGGACTCCCTCCTGTTACGGCGTGCTGGACACCGTAAGCCAGAGAAGCAGGAGGACCCCGTGGCGGCAGACGAGAGCGCACCGGACGAGATCCGCGGCACCGCACACGGCACCGCCCCCACCCCCCTGTCCGTCCTCGACCTGGTCACGGTCGGCTCGGGGCGGACCGCCACGGACGCTCTTCGAACCAGCGTCGACCTCGCCCGGTTCACGGAGTCGCGCGGCTTCCACCGCTACTGGGTCGCCGAACACCACTCGATGCCGGGCGTCGCCTCCTCCTCGCCCGCGGTGATCCTCGCCCACCTCGCCGCCCACACCGACCGCATCCGGCTCGGCTCGGGCGGCGTCATGCTGCCCAACCACGCGCCGCTGGTCATCGCCGAGCAGTTCGGCACCCTGGAGGCGTTCGCGCCGGGCCGGATCGACCTCGGCCTCGGCCGCGCACCGGGCACGGACGGAGCCACGGCCGCCGCCCTGCGCCGTACCGACAACCCGCACGAGGGCGCCGACGACTTCCCCGAGCAGCTCGCCGAGCTCACCCGCTTCCTGGACGACGACTTCCCCGACGGCCACCCCTACCGCCGCATCCACGCCGTGCCGGGACCGGTGCAGGCGACCGCGCCCGGCGGTGTGCAGTCCCGGCACCGCCCGCCGGTCTGGCTGCTCGGCTCCTCCGGTTTCAGCGCCCGCCTCGCCGGTCTGCTCGGGCTGCCGTTCGCCTTCGCGCACCACTTCTCCGCGCAGAACACCGTCCCGGCCCTCGACCTGTACCGGGAGTCCTTCCGGCCGTCCGAGGCGCTCGCCCAGCCCTACGCCCTGATCGGTGTCTCGGTGCTCGCCACCGACGACGAGCGCGAGGCCCGGCGGCAGACGCGGGCGATGGGACTGAACATGGTCCGGCTGCGCACCGGCCGCCCGGGACTGTTCCCGTCCCCCGAGGAGGCGGAGGCACACGTCTTCAGCGAGCTGGAGCGGGAGTTCGTCGGCTCCTGGACGACGAACATCATCCACGGCAGCGCCGACGAGGTCCGCACCGGCCTCGACGACCTGCACAAGCGCACCGGCGCCGACGAGCTGATGCTCACCAGTCACGCCCACCGGGGCGAACTGCGCCTGCGCTCCTATGAGTTGGTCGCGGACGCCTACGGGTTGCCCACGGCGTAGGACGCCGTGTTCATCAGCTCGGAGATACGATCCGGCGGCACCGGACGGGAGTACAGCCACCCCTGACCGGTGTCGCAGCCGATGCGGCGCAGCCGGGTCGCCTGCGCCGCCGTCTCCACGCACTCGGCGGTGACGGTCAGCCCCAGCCGGTGCGCGAGGTCGATCATCGCCTCGACGACGACCTCGTCCGCCGGGTTGGGCGCGGCGCCCGTCCCCTCGTACTGGAAACCGCGCACGAACGACCCGTCCAGCTTCAGCACGGACACCGGCAGCCTGCTGAGGTAGGCGAGGTTGGAGTAGCCGGTGCCGAAGTCGTCGATGGCGATGTGCACGCCCATGTCGCTCAGCGCCTGGAGCGCCTGGAGCGGCCGGCCCGCCGAGCCCATGACGGCCGACTCGGTCAGCTCCAGCTGGAGCAGATGCGGCGGCAGCCCGGTCTCCGCGAGGATCTCCGCGACGTCCGCCACCAGGTCGGAGTCCCACACCTGACGGACCGCCACGTTGACGCTGACGAACAGCGGCGGCTCGTCCGGGCGGTCCAGCTGCCACCGCCGGGCCTGCCGGCACGCGGTGGCCAGAACCCATCGCCCGAGCGGGACGATCGAACCGTCCTCCTCGGCCAGTGCGACGAACCGATTCGGCGGAAGCATTCCGAACCGGGGGTGGTCCCAGCGCACCAGCGCCTCCACCCCGCGCAGCCGCCCGTCCGCCATGCCCACCAGCGGCTGGTACTCGAGGCGGAACTCACCGCGCTCGATGGCCGGCCGCAGCGTGGAGGCGAGGGCCTGGCGGGTCATCAGATGCGCGTTGCGCTCCGGGTCGAACAGCGTCCAGCGGTCCTTGCCGTCCACCTTCGCCCAGTACAGCGTGGTGTCGGCGGCCTGCATCAGACCCGTCGCCGTGGTCCCGGCCGCGTGCCGCTCGACGACCCCGATCGACGCGGAGACGTTCATCCGCTGCCCGGCCAGGTCGAACGGCGGCTGAAGCGCCTTGAGGACGGACTCGGCGAGATCGGCGAGCTGCTCCGTCCCCGTCGAGTCCTCCACCAGAAGCGCGAACTCGTCCCCGCCCAGCCGGGCCACCAGTGGTTCGCTCGGCCGGCTGCGCCCGGCGTCCCGCGCGCACGCCTCCAGCCGCTCCGCCACGGCGGCGAGCAGCTGGTCGCCGACGCGGTGACCGAGGGTGTCGTTGACCGCCTTGAAGCCGTCCAGGTCCAGATAGCACAGGCCGATCCGGCCGGTTCCGCTCTGTTCGTACGACTCCGCCTCCAGCGCGGCCGACACCCGCTCGAAGAACAGGGTGCGGTTGGGCAGCCGGGTCACCGGGTCGTGCATCTGGAGGTGACGCAGCCGGGCCTGGAGGTCGTGACGGGCGCTGATGTCGGCCACCGACAGCAGGACGCCGGGGGTGCCGTCGTCGAGCGGGGAGACCGTGACCTGCGCCCAGAGCGAGCGGCCGTCGGGGTGCTTGAGGCGCCGGGTGCAGCGCAGTTTCGCCTGCCGGCCGCGCAGCACCTCGCGGTAGGCGTGCCAGGTACGGGCGTCGGAGGCCAGGTCCAGCAGATCGGCGGCGACCCGCCCGACCAGGCTCGTTCCCTCGCCGCCGAGCAGTTCACCCAGCGCCTGGTTGGCGTCCGCGACCTGGCCCTCACGGTCGACGAGGGCCATCGCGAGGGGCGCGGCGGCGAACACGGCGCGGTAGGGCGGCGGGTCGGTCTCGCCCGGCCCCTGCGCCTCTCTCGAACCCTCTGCCTCTCCAGGCCCTTCCGTCGGACCCTCCGCGCGGAAATTGGTACAAATAGCTGCCTGACTGTCACATTCCGTGACGGCGGACCGGTCGAGGTCTGCCGCGGGCGTCGGCCCTTGGGACGTTCCGCTCACCGCTCGCTCCCGCAGTGCACTCGATCGCTGTCCTGGCAGGAAAGTGTGCCGATCATAGAGGCTGCCCCCGGACTTGCGCAGCCACTGCCCAGTGTCCCCGAACACCCCACCCTTCTGACAGATCGTTTCTGCCCGCAGCTGGACCGCTTCTGCGGGCGGGCGACCGCTTGTGACGTTCCGTGAGAATTCCGGGGGTGTCGAGATTGATGCCCGCTTTCCCCGGCCTCACTCTTCCGGTGCAGGCAAACAGGGCGTAGTACGACAAACTCCACCAGGCTGGGTGGCGGTGTCCCGTGAACCGCCCCGCCGCCCGCTCCGGAGGTCTGACGTGCCGCGACTGTCGCGACCGCTGAGATTGCCGCAATTGCCGAGCATGTTCCCGCGACCCCGACTGCGCAGCACCGCGGCCGTGTTCACCACCCTCTCGGCACTCGCCGCGACCTCCCTGGCCACCGGCCCCTCCGTCGCCGAACCCTTCGCCACCGCGCCCTGCGCCCTGCGGCGCACCGACGCCCACCACTCCGAGGGCCTCGACACCTGGAACGCCGCCTACCCCCGCCCCGCCCGCACCCTCGACGCGGTGATGGTCTTCCTGTCCTTCCCGGACTGGCCCCCGCTGACCTCACCCGCCGAACTCGCCGCCGACCACTTCCCCGCCACCAGCCGCTTCTTCCAGCGGGCCTCCTACGACCGGTTCACGCTCAACGCGTACCCGCTGGAGCGCTGGGTCCCCATGCCGAAGCCGTCCACCGCGTACGCCATACAGCGCGACTGGGACGCCGGGCACCGGGCCGCCTACCTGCGCGACGCGCTCGCCGCCGCCGACAGCCAGGTCGACTTCTCCCGCTACGACGTCGTCTACTTCGTCGCCGACCCGGACGCGCCCGGCGTCGACTCGGACGCCACGAAGGTCGTCAACCTGGACGTGCCGCTGCACGCCGACGGCACGGACATCCGCCGCGTCGTCACGGTCTTCGAGAAACACCCCCCGGACCGGCTGGTCCTGGCCCACGAGACCGGCCATGTCTTCGACCTCCCCGACCTCTACCACCGCCCGGTCGACGGCAAGGGCGACTGGGACACCTATGTCGGCGACTGGGACCTGATGGGCAGCCAGTTCGGCCTCGCCCCGGACCTCTTCGGCTGGCACAAGTGGAAGCTGGGCTGGCTGGAACCCCGCCAGGTGGTGTGCGTACGGGGTCCGGGACCGACCCGGCTCACCCTGGAACCCCTCGGTGCCGGGCCGGGCGTGCCGGTCATCCGCGACTCCGGCTCCCCGGCCTTCGGCCTCGGCGACGGCACCAAGCTCGCCGTCGTCCGCACCGGCGCCGACACCGCCCTCGCCTTCGAGGCCCGCGGGCCCGTCGGCAACGACGCCGCCGCCTGCCGCTCCGGCATCCTCGTCTACCGCGTCAGCGGCGCCGCGGTCTCCGGCCGGGGTCCGGTCGAGGTGATCGACGCCCACCCCCGCACGGATGCCTGCTGGGAATCCTCCGTCTACCCGCCCCTCGCCGACGCCCCGGTCGCCCTCGGCGAGACCTTCACGGTCCCCGAGAACGGCGTCCGCGTGCAGGCCGAAAACCGTACGGCCTCCGGCGCGTGGACGATCGAGATCACACCGGGGAGGCTGTGAGGTGCCGGGGACGCGAGGTGCCGGGGGCATGAGGTGCCCGGGGGCATGCGAAAGGCCCTCCGCTTCCGCGAAGGGCCTCTGCTGTCGGTGCGCCGCCAGGGACTCGAACCCCGGACCCGCTGATTAAGAGTCAGCTGCTCTAACCAACTGAGCTAGCGGCGCCTGCTGACGTCGTAGACCTTAGCATCCTGGTCGGCCAGGGGAAGAATCGGTATCCGCAGGGCCGCCCGGGCGGCCCGCACGGCCGCCCAGAGCAGGATTTCCGGGCCCGGCAGCCACGGGTGGCGGGTGTCCGGGGCGACCATCCAGCGGGTGGAGCCGTTCTCCGGGTCGGGCGTGAGCGCGGGCACGGTCACCGCGTCTCCCGTGCCGTGGCACAGCAGTGGCGGCACGGATCCCGTACGGCTGTCCCGCCGGCCCCGGGCGCCCCACTCCTCCCACTCCAGCAGTGACGGCAGCCGCTGGGCGGTGCCCGGCGCCGCGAACAGCAGCAACCGCCCCCGGAACGCGGCCACCGGACCGCACCCCGGCCCCTCCGCCCACAGCCGGTCGAGCATCAGCCGCCCGAACATCGCCGGCGCGCTGACGACGTCGAACACGGAGCCGCAGGGCAGCACGACCGGGCCGTGCGGACGCTCGCTGCGCGGATACGTTCCGGCGGAGGCCAGCCACGCGGCGCCGTCCGCGGTGACACATGCGCTGCTCATGCCGTACAGCTATACCGGCCGTGAGGGGGCGATTCCACAGAGTCGCGGAAAATCGGGACAAGCGGGTAGCGGGGCAGGTATCTTGCCCGCCCGGCATATGCCAGCAGCAGCGGTCAGACCGGGTCGACGTGCCCCCGGCCCTCCATGTTCTCGCGGTCCCCGCGCAGCAGATCCCGCCCGAACTCCACCATCTTCTTGGCGTAGTCCTCGGTCCACTCGGCCCGCGCGGCGATGTCCGCCGGCGTCAGCCGGTCGAACCGGCGCGGATCGGCGAGCTGGGCCGCCGCCATCGCCTGGAACTCCACCGCCCGGTCGGCCGCCGTCCGGAACGCGACCGTCAGCTCCGTCGCCCGCGACAGCAGCGCGGCCGGGTCGTCGATCGACTCCAGGTCGAAGAAGTGCTCCGGATCCCCGGCCGCCTCCGCCGGCTCGAAGAGCAGGGGCGCGGGGCGTAGCCGCGGTTCGTTCCGACGCGGCGTGGGCTCCGCCATGTCTTGTCCTCCTCGTACGGTTCGGATGCGGACCACCTTCCATTGTCCCCTGGTCGCGCAAGAAGCACTCCGCCCGGCGGGAGCGGGGTGGCGGCGTTTTTTGCCGGGCGGGTGCTCTCAAGGTCTCCAGGGCACCCGGTGCTCCGTGAGCTGGGCCAGTACCGCGTGGTTGGCCTCCCAGCCGTCGGGGAACTTCACGAGGGTGCCCAGCTGGACCGGTTCGGTCGACGGGTAGTCGTCCAGGAGGTCTCCGACGCCCGCGCGGCACACCACCACGCACGCGTGCCGGTGCCGGGAGGCGAGGACGCACAGGCGGCCCGTCTCCAGGTGGAAGGCGGTGGCGTCGGGGCGGCCGGAGAGCGGGTGGAGGATCACCGTGACGTCGAACTCCATGCCCTGCAGCCGGTTCGCTGTGTCCACGGTCACCTCCGCCACGCCCAGGTCCGCGAGCGCCGCCCGTACCGCCGCCGCCTGGTCACGGTGCGCGGTGCCGACGGCGATCCGGTCGGCGGTGAGGGAGGTGGGGTCCGGGGAGCGTTCCGATGTCGCCACACCACCCCGGTCCAGCAGGCGCCGTACGACGGTGGCGACCGCCCGTACCGCCTCCGGGTCGGTGCGGGGCGTGTGCCGCGCGGGCAGCTCCAGCAGGCCCCAGCCCGACTCCGCCGCCTCGTCGATCACCCGGTCGGGCCCGGAGCCGTCCGAGGGCACGCCGAAGGAGAGACCGCGGTCGCCGTGGTCCGTGCCGCTGCGGAACGGCGTGTACGGGTAGAAGGCGGCGGAGACCAGCGGGGCCGCGGAGGCAGGGAGACGCCAGGAGACCGGCAGCCGGTGCTGGGGCAGGTCAGGGTTGTGCGCCAGCAGGGTGGTCACGGCGGAGGCCGAGGGGTCGTACGACAGCCCCGCCCACTGCTCGCTGCCCACGATCGCGAACGGGTCCAGCTGCCCCGGGTCGCCCACGAACAGCGCCCGCTCGAACAGCCCGGCCACCGCCAGCAGCCCGTCCGAGCGCATCTGGTACGCCTCGTCCACGATCGCGTGCCGCCACGGCTCGTCGACCTTGACGTGTGCCCACTTGGCGGCTGTGGAGATCACGACCGGCAGCCCGGCCAGCTCACCCGCCTTCGCCGACTTCCGTACGTTCGGCAGCGACTCCAGCGCCTTGTCGTACGGGTCGGCGTCACTGCTGTGCAGCCGCCCCACCGGCAGCTCGGGGTTCTTCTCGGCGAGCCGCAGCACCAGGTCGTCGACCTGCGCGTTGGTCTGCGCGACCACCATCAACGAGCGCCCCGCCTCGGCGAGTTCGAGCGCCGCGCGGACCACGAGCGTGGACTTCCCGGCGCCCGGCGGCGAGTCCACGACCACCCCGCGCGCGGTGCCGTGCAGGGTGTCGCGCAGGATCGCGTCGGTGGCGCGGGTCGCGGCGGTGCCGGGGTCGAAGACGGCCTCGGCCGACACAGGGGGTGTCACAGCAGATCCTCCTGGGTGACGGAGTCGGGGGCTTCGGGCACCTGCTCGCCGGGCGGGCCACCGTGCGTCCACGGCGTCTCCTCCGGGTCGGGCAGCTTCGCGCCGCCGCGCTGCTCGTGCTCGAAGAGCGTGAAGCACAGCCGGTCGCCCTTCTCGGGCACGGACCCGGCCTCCGGCTCCTTGCCACGGCCCATCCTGTCGACGATCCGCAGCACCAGCACCCCCTCCGCCGCCTGCTCCACGAACTCCGCCGCCTGCGGCTTCCCGCCCAGCGACCGGTACGCCTTCGCCCGCTCCGCGAGCTGCGGCCGGTCGTCCGTCCGTACGGTGACCAGCGGGCGCGGGCTCGGCCGCTTGCTCTCGCTGTACGCCATGACCACGTCGATGACCTCGCCCGCGAACGCCTCCCCGGCCAGCCGCCGCCCCGCCATCACCAGCGGGTCGTCCAGCGCCTCCTGGGCCTCGAGCCGGGCCTGTTCACGCTCGCGCGTGGCCAGCTTGTTGGCCGCCGTCACCGCGTCGTCACGGCGCGGCTGCGGCGGCTCGCCCGCCGTCACCCGGTCCCGGTGGCCGGTGAACGACCAGCGGTCGCGTGTCCACCGCTCCTCGACATGCGCGCCCTCGGGCAGCTCCCGCAGCAGGTCCAGGCCCCGCCACACCGCCTGCCAGGTCGGCAGGGTGCGGCTGCGCACCAGCTCGTGGACCTCCCGCTCGGCGGCCGTCAGCGCGCCCAGCCGGTCGTCGGCCTCCAGGCCGTCCTCGGCGGCGGCCAGGGCGGTACGCGCGCGGTCGTAGCGCTCGATGGCGGGGGCGAGCAGCTTGTTGTCGAACGCCGGGTCGGTCGCCGGACCGGCCGGCGGGCACCGCAACTGGCCGTCCGCGTCCCGGGCCAGCTCCGCCCACTGCGCCGCGCGGACGCCGCTCTCGCCCTCCGGCGGGTCGAGCCAGGCGAGCAGCGCCCCCAGGTGCTGGTCCTCCAGGCTGGACTGCCCGGTCGCCCAGTGCCGGCCCAGCACCTCCGTCAGCGCGAGCAGCAGCGACGACCCGGGGACACGCGCCCGCTCCCCGAAGTGCGTCAGCCACCGGCCCAGCAGCGGCACATGTGGGGGAGCGGGATGCGGCGACTCCGGGTCCTGCTCCGCCGTACGCCGGAAGCGCGTGGAGCGGCCCAGCAGACGGACGTAGTCGACGCCCGCGCGGCTCGGGACGATCAGCTGGGGCGCGTCGGCGCACAGCTCGACCTCGACCTTGACGCGCTTGCCGGTCTCCGGATCGGTCTCGTTGCGCTCGGCGGCCTCCACGGCGTCCGCGTAGGAGTCGATGTACGGCAGGACCACATCGGCCAGTTCGGCCAGGAACGCGAACCTCAGGTCGCGGTCGCGCGGCTGCGGTACGGCCAGCAGGCGCGGTGTGTCCCGGTCGGTGCCGACCAGTGCGCCGAGCGGGGCGCCCGCCTCACCGGCGGTGGTCAGCGGCACGAAGACCAGCGGGCGGTCGGAGAGATGCCGGTGCCGGACGGTGGCGGTGGGCTGCGCGCGGCCGGAGTTGACGGCCTCGAGACGGGCGAGGGTGGCGATCAGCGACACATCGCCCCCAGGGCGGGGAGAGTGCCGGCGTCGTGGAGCGCCTCGGCGCGCAGCCGCGCGGCCCGGCGCAGGGCGGCGACCGCCGGATCGTCGGGGTCTCCGGCCGTCCCGTTCGCGGCGGCCAGGACGTCCTCGACCGTGGTCAGCGCGCCGAGGTCGGCGCGGACCGAGCGGCCCAGAGTGGTCACCGCGCCGGCCGCGCGGGAGCGGTCCCGGCAGTGGAACGCCAGCTCGCACGCGGCCAGGCACTCGGGCGCGTACGTCGCCGCGACGGACTCCACGGCCGCCGTGAGCTGCTCGGCGGGCAGCTCGGGGGAGAAGCAGGTGCCCTCGGGGAGGGCGTCGGCGATGTCCTGGATGCGGGTGAGGCGGGCCAGCTGGCGGCTGGTGACCGCGCGCTGCTTGCGGACGTCCACGGCGGACGCGGTGGGCAGGTTGGAGAAGTCCTTGGGGCAGACCAGGAGCACGCGGTGGCGGACCTTCGGCGGTGGGTCGAGCCGGGCGGCGACCTCTTCGAGGGCGAGGACGTAGACCGCGGCCTGGCGGGCCGCCGCGCCGACCTTCGCCGGGTCCGCCGAACCGTCCAGCATCGGGAAGGACTTGATCTCCACGACCGTCCACCCGCCGTCCGGGTGCACCACCACCGCGTCCGGCTCCAGGAACGCCGGGGAGCCGGCGACCTCGAGGGCCAGCATCGGGTGGTCGAGCAGCGTCCAGGTGCCGAGGGCCTGCTCGGTGGCCTCGCGCAGCGCCAGCGCCGTACGCGCCGTGCGGCCTTCGGGGCCGGACGCGGTCAGGTCGGGGAGGCTCGCGGAGACGGGCGGCTCGGCGCGCGGGTCCAGTCTCTCGTGCACCAGCCGCAGCAGCTCCGCGCCGCCGTCCGCCTTCACCTTCGCCTCGAACGCGTTGCCGCGGGTCAGGGCGAACTGGGACTGTCCGAAGGCCGACGGGGAGCCCAGCGCACCGGCCAGCGCCGCCTTGTTCACCCCGGCGCCGTCGAGGATCGCACGCCGCTTGCAGCCCGGGTTCGCGGCGAGCGCCGCGAGGGCACGGGCGTCCAGCGCCTTGGCCGGTACGTCGGGGCCGCGCAGGTCAGCGAGCCGCTGCCGGAGCGCCGTCCCCCGCGTCCGAGGGGGAGGCACCCGGTTCGGTTCCCGCTCCGAACCGTGACTCGCGCTGCCGTGGAATTCGTTCACCCGTCGAAGTCTGGCATCCGCCACTGACAATCGAGGCGGTTGCGCCACGAGAGGCGCCCGGGGCGAAGACGAACCGCGCCGCGAACGCCACCCGGAACCGGTCCGCCGCGCGCATCACGAGCGGCGCGAGAAGCAGACCCACGCCCATCACGGCGGCACCCGCGACCGCGTCCAGGAAGTAGTGGTTCGCGGTGCCCATGACCACGATCGTCGTCAGCAGCGGGTAGAGCACGGCGGCCACCTTCGTCAGCCGGGTGCCACCGTGCCGCCACAGCACGACACCGCACCACAGGGCCCAGCCCACGTGCAGACTCGGCATCGCCGCGTACTGGTTGGTCATACCGCCCAGCCCGCGCGGCGCGCTCGCCTGGCCGCCCCACCAGCCGTACGAGCTGTACTGCGCCATCGTGTCCACGAAGCCGTGCCCGTCCGCCAGCAGACGGGGCGGGCAGGTGGGCATCAGCGTGAATCCGATGAGACCTATGAAGGTCGATGTCATCAGCCAGGTGCGGGCCGCCCTGTACTGCACGGCGCGGGAGCGGAACAGCCAGATCAGGATCGCGGGCGTGACCACGTAGTGCAGCGACGCGTACCAGAAGTCGGCCGGGACGCCGAGCCACACCTCGCGCGTGAACAGCCGGTTCAGCGGGTGCTCGGCGTTGATGTGGAGGAACTTCTCGATCCGCAGGATCGTCAGCCCGTGGTCGACTGCCGTCGAGACGTCACCCCGCGCGAGCAGCCGGCCCGCCGAGTAGCAGGCGTACACCAGCAGGATCAGTGGCAGCTCCGTCCACCAGCGCAGCCGCGTCCGCGGGGCCGCCTCGGTGCCAGGTGTCTCGGTCTGCGGCATCCGATCCTCCCCCTTCTTCTCGCTCTTGAACGCTCTCGACGCTCTTGGTGCTCTCGGTGCTCTTGATCGCTTTTGTCGCTGCGGCGCCGATGGCGCGGGACGTGCCACTTTACGGCGGACTCGGACGCCTGCTCGGAGTGCCCCCGGCCCTCAAAGACGCCGAGATCGCCCGGCGGGTTGCCCCACTTCAGGGTGAGCGATGATGGAAGGGCCCCGCCTCCGATTTCTCCCCTGTCTCGGTCAGGGTTTCCCCGGAAAGGTCCCCCATGGCACCGCGCATCCTGCTGGCCCGGCACGGACAGACGGAGTGGTCACTGTCCGGCAAGCACACCGGCAGGACCGACGTGCCCCTCCTGGACGAGGGCCGCCGCGGCGGCAAACTGCTCGGCGAGCGACTGCACCGCGCGCCCTTCGACGGCCTCCCGGACGTGGAGATACGGACCAGCCCCCTCGCACGCGCGCGTGAGACCTGCGAACTCGCCGGCTTCGGCGACCGGGCCACCCCCTGGGACACGCTGATGGAGTGGGACTACGGCGCGTACGAGGGCCTGACCCCCGCCGACATCCAGGCGATCCGCCCCGGCTGGCTCATCTGGCGCGACGGCGTCCCCGAGGGCGAGACCCTCGCCGAGATCACCGCCCGCGCGGACGAGATCGTCGCCTGGGCCCACTCCGCCGACCGAGACGTCCTGATCTTCGCCCACGGCCACATCCTCCGCTCGATAGCCGCCCGCTGGCTGGCCCTCCCCCTGGACTTCGCCTCCCGCATCCGCCTGAACCCGACCTCCCTGTCAACCCTGAGCTGGGCCTACGGCGAACCGGCGATCGAGAACTGGAACGACGTGGGCCACCTCATGTAGTCCGCCGGCTGCGGCCCGTCGTGGGCTGGTCGCGCAGTTCCCCGCGCCCCTGAAGACCTTTTGGCTGCGCCCACCCCGGGCACGCTCTACACACCCCGAGGCGAAGACGCGTGCCGCTCCAGGAACGCCGAAACCCCGCCCGCCCGCCGATGCGGCAGCAGCACCCGGGCAGTCCCCGCCAACATCCCCTGCACCCGGGAAGACTGCACCTGGTCCAGAAGATCCAACACCCGCAACCCCGCCACAGCCGCCTCGTCCGGCCGCCCACCCCGAGCCAGATCATCCGCGAGCTCGGCCGTGTACAGCGCGATGTTCCGAGTGAAGTGCGGATCCTGCAGCTCGGCCGCCCGCCCCGCATGCCGCGCCGCCCGCTGCCAGTCCCCCAGCGTGGACCAGCACTGCGCCTCCAGCCCCTCCAACTCGGCCTCGCCGTAGAAGCTCATCCACTCGGGATCGGCGTCCGAGCCCCCGCGCACGTACAAGGCGTGCGCACGCGCGAGTGCCTGTTCGCAGCCCGCGCGGTCGGCGAGCCCCGCCCAGCCCCCCGCCTCCCGCAACGCCAGCAACGACATCAGCCGGTGCGACCCGAGCGGCCGCGCGACCCGCTGCGCGGCCTGCGCGGCGCGCACCGCCTCGCGGGGGCGCCCGGCGTCGCGCGCGAGGAACGCGGTATTGCAGAAGGCGTGCGCCTCCAGCGCATGGTCCCCGGTCACCCGGGCCGTCGCCAGCGCCTCCGCGTAGTGGGAGCGGGCGTCGTCGAAGCGGCCCGAGTCGTGTGCCAGCCAGCCCACGGAGATCGCGAGTTCCCCGGCGCCCGAGTGCAGCCGGTCGACGGTGGTCTGCCGGGTCGTACCGGCGTCAAGGAGCGCGTAGGCCGCACGCAGCGGCGCGGCGGCGCGCCGGTAGAGGCCGTCGGCGCCGTGCCGGTCGTCCAGCAGCCGGATCCTGCGGACCGCTTCTTCGAGGGCGCCCGCCTCGCTCGCCCCGACGCGGCGCACGGGGCGTTCCGCCGCCGCGGCGCCGGTGGTGAGCCCCAGGGGGCCCAGCGAGGCGGCGGCGGCCACGGTGGCGCCTCCGCCGGAAATGAATGCGCGACGCAGCACGTCGCTCTCCTCGTGGTTGTGGTGCGTGTCGTACGGGTTCTGCGTGTCATACGGCTCGTGCGCCCCGCGCGTCTCACCCGCCCCCTGCGTCGCACCGGTGGTGCGCGCGGGGTTCGTGGTGTGCACGCGGGGTGCGTCCTCGGCGGCGCGCGCCCCACGTCCACGTACGGACGCGCGGGGCGCGAACCCCAGGTCGATGAGCGTGCGGCCGGGGAACATGTGCAGGAACACCCGCTCGTACGCGTAGTTGGGGCAGCGGATCTCTCCCGCCTCGACCCGCCCGATGTAGCGCGCGTCACAGCTGACCCGCTCGCCGATCTCGCGCGCGGCACGCCGTACCAGCGCGGCGAACTCGGCAGGCGAGCGCTGTCCACGCAGATGCCGGAAGGCGAGGTTGGGCCGTGGTGGCCGGTTGGGCCGGGGTGGGGTCACCGTTGACGACGCCATGGCCGGGTCCTCTCGTGCGAACCGTCGAACCATGCCGGGATCGGGGCGACTCAACCGATTTTCCGAGGTGATCACCCTGATGTCCGGCGGCAAGAACGTACCTGTTGCCGTCGGGCCGCCATGCGGTGTTTGGCTACAAACCGGATATCTCATCCGGGATCTGCCATGAACTGCCATCCTTTGCGGCGGACTTCCGCCGTAGCCGTTGACGGCGTGACGCGTTGAATGCTTCGGACTACAGGGCGGGCTGCGCGGTGGAGGCCGGAATGGGGACCAGCCAGAGCAACGTTCCTTCTACACCGTGGGTGACGGCCCTGCCGTCGGCTGCGGGGTGCGACCTCGTGACGGTGCCGACCCGGCAGGGGCTGGAGGCCGTCGACATCCTGCGCCGGGGCGCCGGGGACGCGGTGGGCCCCGTCCTGCACGACGACGGGCACGGCACGCTCGGCTTCGTCGTGCCGCCGGGCACCGCGGCGGCCTGGGACGTACCCGGGAGCGTCTGTACGGAGACCGACGGGCGGGGACTGAGACTCGTCCCCGAGCCGCCGGCCGGGGGCTCGGACTGGCTCGTGCCGCCCGGCGAGGCCGACCTCGCGACGGATCCGGCGGTGCTGCGGCGCGCGCTGGGCGAGGCGGCCCGGATGATCGAGGCGGCGGACAGCTGCCAGTAGTGAGGTGGTGAAGCCGCCTGCGAAGATGCCTCCATGGCAAAGTCGGCAAAGTCCCGGAGCAGTCGGCGCGAGCGGAACGCCGACGCCGCAGACGTCGTGGAGACCGTCGACGGCGGGCTCGCGCAGCTGCTGCCCGACCGGGACCGGGCGCGGGCCTGGACGCTGCTGATCGACGGCGCCCCGCAGTCGCACGTCGACCTCGACGACCCGGCGTACCTCTCCTTCGAGTACCAGCGCCGCCTCGGCCATGTCGTCGACCTCGTCGCCCCGCCCGGCCGGCCGATCCACGCCGTGCACCTCGGGGGAGGCGCCTTCACCCTCACCCGGTACGTCGCCGCCACCCGCGCCCGCTCCACCCAGCAGGTCGTCGAGCGGGACGCGGCCCTCGTCCAACTGGTACGCCGCGAGCTGCCGCTCGACCCGGGCGCCAGGATCCGAGTCCGGTCCATGGACGCGCGGGAGGGCCTCGGCAAGGTGCCCGACGGCTGGGCCGACCTCGTGATCGCCGATGTGTTCAGCGGCGCCCGGACCCCCGCCCACCTCACCTCGACCGAGTTCCTCGACGAGGTCCGCAGGGCGCTGAAGCCGGGCGGCTGCTACGCGGCCAACGTCGCCGACGGCCCGCCGCTCTCCCACCTGCGCGGCCAGATCGCCACCGCCGCCGCCCGCTTCGCCGAACTCGCGCTGGTCGCCGACCCGACGGTGCTGCGGGGGAAACGCTTCGGCAACGCCGTCCTCGTCGCCTCCGACCTGCCGCTGCCCCTCGCCGAACTGACCCGCCGGGCGGCCTCCGACCCACACCCCGGCCGGGTCGAGCACGGCAGGACGCTGACCGACTTCACGGGTGGCGCGACACCGGTCGCGGACGCGTCGGCGGTGGCGTCACCGGCACCTCCGCCTTCGGTCTTCCGGTAGTAGCCAGCCGTCCTCAGTAGCCAGCCGTCCTCAGTAGTTCTGTACGTCGACCCGGGGCGGGCCGTCGTGCCAGGTGCAGAAGACCGTCACCCGGTCCGCGCCCGAGGCGAAGTCCACCCGGATCCACGACTCCGTCTTCCACACCTGCACCGACCAGCCCGTGCCCGGCGTGGCGGACACGAGGGTCGCGTACGACTCCGCGAGGTCGAGGACGACCCGGCCGCCGTCGGTGTCGTAGCTCCTGACCGTGCTCCTGACCGTGCTCGTGACCGTGCCGGAGGGGGTGGGAGAGACAGGGGTGACGGGCGTGCGGCTCCTGGAGGCCGTGGGGGACGGCGGCGGGGCCGGAGTCGACGACGGCGACGGGCTGCCGCTCGGCGGAGGCGGTGTCCCGGTCTCCGGCGTGGCCGAGCCGGTCTCACTCACCGTCAGCGGAAGGGCGCGCGGAGGGTCGTAGACGGTGCCCGCCATGACCGTGTGGACGCCCCACCACGACAGCGTGACCGCCGCGCCGGTGGCGAGCGACCAGGCCAGTACGTGTAGGAGTGCGCTCCGCATAGCGCGTCATCCTGCCGCACCCGCCCCGCGGATGTCCCCCTGCGGGGGTACCGGTTGTCCACAGACGGGGAGTTGTCCACAGGCCCCGACCGGGCTCGAACGCATGGCGTACGGTGCGGCGCATGGCAAGTGTGCTCGTGGTCGAGGACGACCAGTTCGTACGCTCGGCGCTCATCCGGCATCTGACCGACGCCTCGCACCTGGTGCGCAGCGTCGGTACGGCGCTGGAGGCGCTGCGCGAGGTCGCCCACTTCCCTTTCGACGTGGTGGTCCTTGACCTCGGACTGCCCGACCTGGACGGCTCCGAGGCCCTGAAGATGCTGCGCGGCATCACCGACGTGCCGGTCATCATCGCCACCGCGCGCGACGACGAGACGGAGATCGTCCGGCTGCTCAACGCGGGCGCGGACGACTACTTGACCAAGCCGTTCTCGGTGGAGCACCTGTCGGCCCGGATGGCGGCGGTCCTACGACGGTCCCGGCGGTCCGGTACCGGAGACGCCCCGCCGCCCTCGCCGGTGCTCCGCGTCGGCGGCCTCACCGTCGACCCGCTGCGCCGCCAGGCCGAGCTGGACGGCGCCCGACTCGACCTCACCCGCCGGGAGTTCGACCTGCTGACCTTCCTGGCCGGCCGCCCCGGTGTGGTCGTGGCGCGCCGGGAACTGCTCGCCGAGGTGTGGCAGCAGTCGTACGGCGACGACCAGACCATCGACGTCCATCTGTCGTGGCTGCGGCGGAAGTTGGGTGAGACGGCGGCCCGGCCGCGCTATCTGCACACCCTGCGCGGGGTGGGCGTGAAGCTCGAACCACCGGGTGACGGAGGGCCGTCGGCATGAGATGGGCGCTGGTCAGGGTCTGTCTGGCCGTCACCACGATGGTGGTGGTCGCCTTCGCGGTCCCGCTCGGTCTGGTGATCCGGGAGATGGCCCGCGACCGCGCGTTCTCCAACGCCGAGCGGGAGGCGGCGGTGGTCGTCCCCGCGCTGTCCATCACCACCGACCGGGACCAGTTGGAGCGGGTCGTCGCCTCGGCCGACTCCGGCGACGGCATGGCGGTGCACATACCGGCGGGCGGCGGCCGGGCCGCCGTCGACCTGGGCCGGCCGCGCGCCACCGACGCCGACATCGCCGCCGTACGGAGGCTGGGCCGCGCCTCCATCGCCGAGGTGCCCGGCGGCTCCGCGCTGCTCCAGCCGGTCGCGCTGAGCCTGGGGACCGTGGTGATCGAGGTGTACGTCCCCGAGTCCGAGGTCACCAACGGTGTGGACACGGCGTGGGCGGTGCTCGCGGGGGTCGGCGCCGCCCTGGTCGTCGGCTCGGTGGCGGTCGCCGACCGGCTGGGCGTACGGATGGTGCGGCCGGCGCGCCGACTGGTCGAGGGTGCGCACGAGCTGGGGGAGGGGAAGCTGGGGGCGCGGGTCCCGGAGGAGGGTCCGAACGAACTGCGCCTGGCGGCCGTGGCGTTCAACTCGATGGCCGACCAGGTGGTCCAACTGCTGGCGAACGAGCGGGAGTTGGCGGCGGATCTCTCCCATCGCCTGCGCACTCCGCTCACGGTGTTGAGACTCAACGCGGCCTCCCTCGGCGACTCCCCGGCCGCCGAGCAGACCCGGACGGCGGTCGCCCAGCTGGAGCGCGAGGTCGACACGATCATCCGCACGGCGAGGGAGGCCAAGCCGCAGACGGCCGCGGCCGGTCCGGGCGCCGGGTGCGACGCGGCGGAGGTGGTCCGGGAGCGGATGGCGTTCTGGTCGGCGCTCGCGGAGGACGAGGGCCGCAAGGTGCGCACGGCCGGTGTCGACCGCCCGGTCCGGATACCGGTGGCCCGCGCCGATCTCGCCGCCGCCCTGGACGCCCTCCTGGGCAATGTGTTCCGGCACACCCCGGAGGGCACCGCCTTCGCGGTCGACGTGCACAACGGCGAGGACGCGGTGATCGTCCTCGTCTCCGACGCGGGCCCCGGCATCCTCGACCCCGAGCGCGCGATGGCCCGCGGCCGGGGCTCCGGCACCGCCGGTTCCACCGGGCTCGGCCTGGACATCGTCCGCCGCCTCGCCGAGTCCACCGGCGGAGACGTCCGGATCGGCTCCTCGGTCCTGGGCGGCACGGAGATCCGGCTCTGGATCCAGCTGGACGGCCGGGAGCGCGCGCCGCAGCGCCGGGGCCACCGCGGGCGCGGGCGGCAGTGACTCGGGCGGTAGTGACCCGGTCGGCAGTGACATATCCGACATATTGGTGATCACGTTACGTGGGTTACATTTCGAGAAATGAACCCGGCGAGTCTTGACGGCTAAGTGGACATGCGGTTGTTATTGCGCCACCCCGTGTTCGGTCAAGTTGGTTTCTGGTCGATTGAGATCTTGTTTCGGCCAGACACCCGATCGGACCCCGCTGTCAGGAGCCGTTCATGCACGACCTCTCCCTCCCCTCCCCGAGCCGCCGCACCCTGCTGCGCGGCATAGGCGGCGCCGCCGTTCTCGGCGCCGGCATCCCGCTGCTCTCCGCCTGCGGCGGCAGCGGCACCGCGACCGACGCGAAGACCGTCACGCTCGGCTCCAACGCGTCCGACGCGGTGCCGAAGAAGGCGTTCGCCGAGATCTACGCGGCGTTCAAGAAGCAGTCCGGGGTCGCGGTCGACGTGAACACCAAGGACCACAACACGTTCCAGGAGCAGATCAACTCCTACCTCCAGGGCACCCCGGACGACGTGTTCAACTGGTTCGCTGGCTACCGCATGCAGTTCTTCGCCGCGAAGAAGCTCGCCACCCCGATCGACGAGGTCTGGGACAAGATCGGCGGCAACTTCCCCGACGCGATGAAGGCCCTCAGCAAGGGCCAGGACGGCAAGTACTACTTCGTCCCGCTGTACACGTACCCCTGGGCCCTCTTCTACCGGAAGAGCGTGTTCCAGCAGCACGGCTACACCGTCCCCACCACCTGGGACCAGTTGGTCGCCCTGTGCAAGCAGATGAAGCAGGACGGCCTGGTCCCGATCGCCTTCGGCGACAAGGACGCCTGGCCCGCGCTCGGCACCTTCGACCAGATCAACTTCCGCACCAACGGCTACGACTTCCACGTCGAGCTGATGGCCGGAAAGGCCTCCTGGACCGACGCCAAGGTCAAGACCGCCTTCGACCACTGGGCCGAGATCCTCCCGTACCACCAGGACGGCGCCGTCGGCCGTACCTGGCAGGACGCCGCCCAGACCCTCGTCTCCAAGAAGGCGGGCATGTACCTGCTGGGCACGTTCGTCGCGCAGCAGTTCACCAGCCAGGCCGACCTCGACGACCTCGACTTCTTCGCCTTCCCCGAGATCAACCCGGAGTTCGGCCAGGACACCGTCGAGGCCCCCACCGACGGCTTCATGCTGTCCAAGGCCCCGAAGAACAAGGACGGCGCCGTCAAGCTGCTGGAGTACCTGGGCACGCCGGAGGCCGAGGCGATCTACCTCAAGGCCGACCCGAGCGTCGTCGCCGCCTCCTCCAAGGCCGACACGTCCTCGTACACCGCGATCCAGAAGAAGGCGTACGCGATGATCAGCGGCGCCAAGCACCTCACGCAGTTCATGGACCGCGACAGCCGCCCCGACTTCACCTCCACGGTGATGCAGCCCGCGCTGCAGAAGTTCGTCCGCGACCCCAAGGGGATCGACAGCCTGCTCTCCTCGATCGAGCGCCAGAAGAAGACGATCTTCGCGTCCTCATGACCACGGAGACCAGCACCCAGCACCCGGAGGCGGCCCCCGAGCCGCCTCCGGGCACCGCGCCGTCGAGCAAGCGGATCCCCCGGGGCCACCGCCGTCTGCTGACCCGCCGGGACCGGCTCACGCTCGGCCTGATGGCCGGCGTGCCCACGGTCCTGCACGTGGCCCTCGTCTGGCTCACCGCCCTCGCCTCGATCGCCCTCGCCTTCACCACCTGGGACGGCATCGGCTTCGGCTCGATCAAGTGGGTCGGCCTGGACAACTTCAAGGAGCTGTTCACCAACAACCCGCAGTTCTGGCCGGCCGTAGAGCACAACGTCATCTGGTTCGTGGTCCTGATCCTGATCCCGACCCCGCTCGGGCTCTTCCTCGCGATCCAGCTCGACAAGAAGATCCGCTTCAGCCGGGTCTACCAGACGGCCTTCTTCCTGCCGGTCGTGGTGTCACTGGCGGTCACCGGATTCGTCTGGCAGCTCGTCTACAACCCCGACACGGGTCTGATCAACAGCCTCATCGGGGCCAACAAGCCCGGCCACTACATCGACTGGATCGGCGACCCGAACCTCAACCTGTGGGCCGTCCTGGTCGCCGCCTGCTGGCGGCACACCGGCTACATGATGATCCTCTACCTGGCCGGTCTGAAGGGCGTCGACCCGTCGCTGCGCGAGGCGTCCGCGCTCGACGGCGCGAACGAGTGGCAGACGTTCAAGAACGTCATCTTCCCCACCCTGCGCCCCACGAACACCGTGGTGCTCGTGGTGACGATCATCGAGGCCCTGCGCGCCTTCGACCTGGTCTTCGTCTTCAACAAGGGCGCCCAGGGGACGGAACTGCTCTCCATCCTCGTCACCAACAACATCATCGGCGAGTCCAGCCGCATCGGATACGGCTCGGCGATCGCCGTGGTCCTCCTGGTGATCTCCCTCGCCGTGATCATCCCGTACCTGATCGCGACCTTCCGGAAGGAGCGGAGCGCATGAGCACCATCGCCTTCAAGAAGCGCACACCCGTCCGCCCCGCCCGGATCCTCCTCCACACCTTCCTCGTGGTCACGGCCCTGGCCTGGCTGGCGCCCCTCCTCTGGGCGCTGTTCGCGGCCCTGCGCCCGTACTCCGAGACCAGCGCCAAGGGCTATGTCTCCTGGCCGGACAAGCTCAGCCTGGACAACTTCACCAACGCCTTCCAGCAGTCGGACATGCTGCACTACTTCGGGAACACGCTCCTGATAGCGGTCCCGGCGGTGCTCCTGACCCTGTTCCTGTCCTCCTGCGTGGCGTTCTACGTCAGCCGCTTCGACTTCCGGGTCAACCTGTTCCTGCTGCTGGTCTTCACGGCCGGCAACCTGCTCCCGCAGCAGGTGATCATCACCCCGCTGTACCGGCTGTACCTGCTCATCGACCTGCCCGGCATCACCATGAGCGGCAAGCTCTACGACTCCGCGCTCGGCCTGGTCCTGATCCACGTGGCGTTCCAGTCCGGGTTCTGCGCCTTCGTACTGAGCAACTACATGCGCTCGCTCCCGCACGAGCTGACCGAGGCCGCCCTGGTCGACGGCGCCTCCGTGTGGCGCCTGTACTGGCAGATCGTGCTCCCCCTGTGCAAGCCGGCCATGGCCGCCCTCGCCACCCTGCTCTCCATCTGGATCTACAACGACTTCTTCTGGGCGATCGTCCTGATCTCCACCGGCGAGAACATGCCGATCACCTCGGCCCTGAACAACCTCTCCGGCCAGTACTTCACCGACCCCAACCTGGTCGCCGCGGGTGCTCTGCTCACCGCGATCCCCACGCTGATCGTGTACTTCGTGCTCCAGCGTCAGTTCGTCAGCGGCCTGACCCTGGGCGCCAACAAGGGCTGAGCCCTTCTCTCTTCTCTCAGGACCTCTTGGAGCCGAACCGATGACCAAGCCCAGCGTTCCCGGCATTCCCGGCATCGCGTACGGCGGTGACTACAACCCGGAGCAGTGGCCGGAGGAGATCTGGGCCGAGGACGTACGCCTGATGCGCGAGGCCGGGGTGAACCTGGTCAGCGTCAACATCTTCTCCTGGGCGCTGCTGGAGCCGGCGGAGGGCGAGTACGACTTCTCGCGCCTCGACCGCATCCTGGACCTCCTGCACACCCACGGCATCGCCGTTGACCTGGCCACCCCGACGGCGGCCCCGCCGGCCTGGTTCTTCAAGGCCCACCCAGAGGCGCTCCCGGTGGACCGCGACGGGCGCGGACTGTCGTACGGCAGCCGTCAGACGTTCTGCCCGAGCAGCCCGGCGTACCGGAGGGCGGCCCTTCGCATCGCCCGGGCGCTCGGCGACCGGTACGGCAGCCATCCCGCCGTGGTGATGTGGCACATCCACAACGAGTACGGCTGCCACAACGCGGAGTGCTTCTGCGACACGAGCGCGGAGGCGTTCCGCGGCTGGCTGCGGACCAGGTACCAGGACCTGGCGACGCTGAACGCGGCCTGGGGCACGACGTTCTGGAGCCAGTGGTACTACTCCTGGGACGAGATCCTCCCGCCCCGCGCGACGGGCGCGGTCCCGAACCCGGCCCACCGTCTGGACTGGCGCCGCTTCTGCAGCGACGAACTGCTCTCGCTGTGCACGGCGGAACGGGAGGTGCTGCGAGGAGCCGCCCCCGGCATCCCCGCCACCACCAACTTCATGGTGATGCACAACTTCGACGCCCTCGACTACTGGCGCTGGGCACCGGAGTTGGACGTGATCTCCAACGACCACTACCTGCGCTCGACCGACCCCGAGTCGGAGATCGACATCGCGATGAGCGGCGATCTCGTGCGTTCCCTCGCGGGCGGGCGGCCGTGGCTGCTGATGGAGCACTCCACGGGCGCGGTGAACTGGCAGCCCGTCAACAGGGCTAAAACGGCGGGTGAGTTGCGCCGCAACGCGCTCGCCCATGTGGCACGCGGCGCCGACGGCATCGCCTACTTCCAGTGGCGGGCGGCGAGGGCGGGCGCCGAGCAGTGGCACTCGGCGATGCTGCCGCACGCGGGCACGGACAGCGCGATCTGGCATGACGTGGTCCGACTGGGCGCGGATCTGAGGGCGTTGGCGGAGGTGCGCGGCAGCACGGGCACCGCCGAGACGGCGATCGTCTGGGACTGGGACGCCCGCTGGGCCCTGGAACTGCCGTCCCAACCGAGCGCGGAACTCCGCTACCTGGAGCTGGTGCGCTCCTGGTACGAGCCGCTGTGGCGGGCGGGCGTCGCGGTGGACTTCGTACGCCCGGACGCGGACCTGTCGCCGTACCGGCTGCTCCTCGCCCCCAGCCTCTACCTGGTGGACGACGCCGGCGCCGCGAACCTCACCGCCTTCGCGGAACGCGGCGGCACCCTCGCGGTCGGCTTCCACAGCGGGGCGGTGGACGAGAACTGCCATGTGCGGCTGGGCGGTTACCCGGGAGCGTTCCGCGAGACGCTCGGCGTCCGCACCGACGAACTGTTCCCCCTTCTGCCGGGCGAGACGGTGGCCCTGGAAGGCGGCGGCAGCGGCGTGTGGTGGTCGGAGCGGGTACGTCTGGCCGGCGCGCAGGCGGTGTCGTCGTACACGGACGGCCCGCTGGCCGGCGTCCCGGCGATCACCCGGCACGGCTACGGCGCGGGCGTCGCGTGGTACGTCGCCACGCTCCCCGACCCGGACACGCTGACGGCGCTGCTGGCGAGGGTGTGCGGGGAGGCCGGCGTGGCACCGGTGCGCGCCGGTGTCCCCCGGGGCGTGGAGGCCGTGGTGCGCCGGGGTGCGGACGCCGACTACCTCTTCCTGATCGACCACACGGGGCGGGGAGCGGAAGTCCCCGTCGCGGCGGACGCGGTCGAACTCCTTTCCGGAAAACCGACGGAAAGAGGCTCGGTTTCTGTTCCGCCAGGGGAAGCTGTGGTGGTGCGGGAGCCGCGTTCCGGGTGATCCGGCGCCCGTCGCCGAAATCAAGACAAATATCTGGTGCCCCCTGGATTTCCGTCGCTACCATGCACGGGCGTCTGGGAATTCGGGGGAACCATGGAACGTGCGCGCATACGTCTGCTCTGTCTGCCGTTGGTGATGACGTCGATGCTGGTGCTGGTCGGTGCGGCGGGCTGTGAACAGTCCAAACCATCGGTCTCGTTCACTCCCACCTTCGTGCCGGTCACCTTCACCCTTGACTCCTCGGGAAACCTCACCGTCTCGACGGGAAAGTCGTTTGCGACGCCCATCGGGGTCTTTTCCGTCGAGGCGGGAGTGGAACACCAGTTCAAAGTCAATCCCAAGGGATATCTCACAGCGGTCTTCCGCTATGTGAAATCGAATGGGGGTTTGGTGGAGGCGGGATATCTGATCCGCACCGATCGCCGTGTCGCACCGGAACTCGACGGCCAGTCCCTGGCCTCCGCGCAGGGCGGACTGCTCCGCATCGACGCCACGGACGCCGGCCCCGGCGAGGTGACCCGGCTGAAGATCTCCGACACCCCGCAGAACACCCCGGTCCCGACGGCCTCGGCGTCCGCGTGCGCGGGCTCCGGCGCCCTGGAGGTCGTACTGCCGGAGGTGTCGACGGGGGACCCGGTCGAGGAGACGGTCGCCGAACTGGCGGGGGTCTGCCTGAACGTGCAGTACGCGTCGGAGACATCGGCGGACGCCGACGAGGGCACGGTGTCCCGGGTGGTCGTCCCGACGACCGTGCCGGGCGGCGAGATCCAGCTGCCACCGGCCGCGGACGGGGTCCCGGGCGCGGGGGACAGGGTGACGACGGACGAGCGCAGGGTGGCGACGGTGTTCGTGGTGGCGCCACCGCTCTCGCCGTCGCCGTCGCCGTCATCGTCATCGTCATCGGAGGAGCTGACAACGAGCCCTACCCCTAGCCCTGTTCCGACGGATACGCCCGCCTCACCGAGCCCATCACCCGCCGGCACCACGCCCGTCCTGGGCCTGGCCTCCGCCCCGCTGCGCGCCGAACCGAGCACGGCCGGCGCCCGGGTGAGCAGTATCGCCGCGGGATTCACGTACGACGCGCTGTGCTCGCGCCACGGCGAGCAGGTCACCGCGCACGGCCGGACGAGTGACGTCTGGGTCCAACTCCTGCGCGACAACGGCGGGACGGGCTGGGTCACGGCCACGGCCCTCGACGGCGACCCGGACACGACCGTGCCGACCGCCTGCTGATCCCGGCCCTCTTGTAGTGATGTCGAGGCGCTCCTACCCTCGTGTCACCTGCTGACGAGGGGAAACGGCGTTGGCGACGGCACCTTCCGAACCTTCCGAGGAAGAGATGCTCCAGGCGGTCGAACGGCGGGTCTCCCGCCCCGGAATCGCGGTGAGCCTCTCCGCTCCGGGCGCGGCCTCGCTGTCCTGGCAGTCGGTGTTCGAGTGCGGGATCGTACGGTCGATCGAGCGGCGGGACGAGTACCACCAGCGGGCCAGGGGCAGGTCCGTGCACGGGGGCCTGGCGAAACGCGCCACGTACACGGACCTGGTCGCGCACCCGGTCACGCCACCGTCCGACCCCGGCACCCCGAAACGGACGGAGCTGATCCGGGAGGGGTCCCTGGGCGAGGTCGCGTGCGGGGACTGTGTGGAGGGCCGGAAGGACTGCAAGGCGTGCAAGGGCGCCGGCAGCCACGCCTGCCACCGTCACGTCGAGTGCGACATGTGCCGCGGCGGCCCCGACGCGTGCTGGGAGTGCGACGGTACAGGCCACCCGCGCACCCACCGGGTCAGGCGTACGGCATCCCGGCCGGAGGGCGCGGCGGAGCGGGCCGAGTGCACTCGCTGTAGGCGTCCCGAGGTGGCGTGTCCGAGATGCCTGGGTGAGCGCCAGGTGCCGTGCCCGCGCTGCCAGGGGGCGGGGCAGGTCACCTGCGAGGCGTGCATGGGCCAGAAACGCCTTCGGCACGAGGAGTGCGGCGGCACCGGCGTCTTCACCGTCTGGACCGAGGGCGTCGTCACGCACACCCCCGACGCGGACGAACTGGCGTCCGGCTACCCGCCGTTGACCAGGCTGCGGAAGGGCGCGTGGCGCACCGCGGAACTGACGGCCGCCACCGAGAAGCTCCCGGACTTCGTCGCGGACGCCCACCGTGAGCGGCTGGTCCCCCTCCTGGCCGTGCGGGACGGCGAGGTCCGCCGCCGGGTGACCCTGCGCTGCCTCCCGGTGGCCCGCGTCACGATCCCCGGTGATCCGGACCACGTGTTCTACGCCTTTCCCGGCAACGGTGACGACGGCGGTATCGAAGTGATCCGCCGCCCGAGCCGGGAGCGCGTCAAGGCGCTGGCGTGGGCCGCGGCGGCCGTGGTCGCCCTGGCGGCCGTGCTGACGCTGACGTTCGTGCGGTGATCCGGTCGGCCGGGCCGGGGACGAAGTGCACATGCCCGCCGGGCAGCGGCACCACGGTGTGCTCGGCGGCGACCGGGACACCGACGAGACGGCTCAGCCGGGCGGCGGCCGTGGCCGGATCGGGCGTCTCGATCACGAACCCGGCGAGGTCGTGGTCACCGCGGTTGCCTCCGCCGCCGCGGTAGGTGTCGCGAACTCCGGGGACTCCGGTGACTCTGCCAAGTACGGTGCCATGGCACATCCTCACAGGGGAAGTTGGGTGACGACATGATCGAACTGGCCGACATGATCCGCGAGTTGAGGCAGCAGCTGACCACCGCTCTGGCGGACGGCGAGGACGAGGTCCTGCGCTTCGAGCTCGGCCCGGTGGAGGTCGAGGCGTCGGTCGCGGTCACCCGGGAGGCCGGCGGCGACGCGAAGGTACGCCTGTGGGTGGTGGACGCGGGGGCCTCCGGCAAGTACGCGCACGCCGAGACCCAACGCATCACCCTCACCCTGACTCCAAGGACTGCTGCGGCCGGGACGGTGCTGATCACGGGCGACGAGGTGGACGGCGAACGCTGACCCAGGGCTGCGCCCCGAGCGAGCCGCGCCCGGGACGGCCGGGGGAGTCGCGATCAATCGGCAGATCCACCGATAGATCAGTCAGATCAGTCAATATTCACCAATCCGCAGGGGCGGCCGTTCCGAATCCTCGAGCGTCAGGGAAGTTGGCATGGAGGACGGACGGTATGACACCTATCTCCAGGAGCGGTACGGGGCACAGGGGCCTCGCGACCCTCATAGCAGGTGCACTGGCCGCCGGGGGACTCGCAGCCGCCGGTGTGGCCACGCTGGAACCGGGGGCGGCCTCCGCCTCCAGTCACCGGGAGGCCCCGCTGATCTCGGGACAACCCCGGTACGACAACACGGACGTGTACGCCTTCGTGAGTCCGGACCATCCGGACACCACGACGATCATCGCGAACTGGATCCCGTTCCAGGACCCGGCGGGCGGCCCGAACTTCTCCACGTTCGCGGACGACGCCCAGTACGACATCCACATCGACAACAACGGTGACGCGCAGGGCGAACTGCTGCTGCGCTACACCTTCAGGACGCACACGAAGTCCAAGAAGACGTTCCTGTACAACACGGGCCCGGTCACCAGCCTGGACGACCCGGACCTGAACGTCACGCAGACCTACGACATCGAGCTGTTCAAGCTGCACAACCAGCAGGTCGTGTCGAAGACGAAGCTCGCCGACGACATACCGGTGGCTCCGTCGAACGTCGGCAAGGCGTCGATGCCGGACTACGGCATGCTGCGCCGGCAGGCCGTCCACAAGCTCGCCGACGGCGCCCGGACGTTCGCCGGCCAGGCAGACGACCCGTTCTTCCTGGACCTGCGCGTGTTCGATCTGCTGTACGGCGGGGACCTCTCCGAGGTCGGCAACGACACCCTCAAGGGCTACAACGTCAACTCGGTCGCCCTGCAACTGCCCACCGACATGATCACGGAGTCGAAGCACCAGCCGGTCGTCGGCATCTGGTCGACCACCCAGCGAAAGAACGCCCAGGGCTACTACGAGCAGGTCTCGCGTCTGGGCAACCCGCTGGTCAACGAAGTCGTCAACCCGCTGAAGGACAAGGACAAGTTCAACGCGTCCTCGCCGTGGAACGACGGCCAGTTCCTGAAGAACGTGACCGATCCGGAACTGCCGAAGCTCATCGAGTCCGTCTACAAGATCAAGGCGCCCGCGACACCGCGCAACGATCTCGTCGATGTCTTCCTCAAAGGCGTCAAGGGCCTCAACCAGCCGCCGAACGTGCGACCGGCGGAGATGCTGCGCCTGAACACCTCGGTCAAGCCGGCCGCCGAGCCGAAACGGCTCGGTGTGCTCGACGGCGACAAGGCCGGCTTCCCGAACGGGCGCCGGCTCACCGATGACGTCGTGGACATCGCGCTGCAGGTCGTCGAGGGTGAGCTGGTCGGTGCCAAGAACGACTTGGGTGACGTGGTCGACGTCAACGACCAGAGGTTCGGCGACTCCTTCCCCTACCTGGCCGAGCCCGTGGCGGGTTCGCGAGGTCCGCTCGCGAAGGGCACGACCGGTGGCAATGGCGTCCGCAACGAGGTGAGCGACGCCCTGCGGCCGGCCGGCTCCGCCGGCGGCATGCGCAACACCGGCCTGATCGCCGCGTCGGCGGCCTTGGGCGCGGTGGGGATCCTGCTGATCGGCATCGGTCTGGCGTGGTGGCGTCGGCGCGTGCAGCGGCCGAACTGAGCGGCACCACAGGAAGACGACGAGTCTCGGCGGGAGTCAGTGCCGGCGAACGCTGAGGCTGTCGCTCTTCAGGGCACGGAGGAAGTGGGCGAGGGCGCGGGGCGTCGCGGTGGCGATCTCGTCCGGACGGTCGCTCTCGCGGAGGTGAAGGTGGGTGGGGGCGGATGCCGTGAGTTCCACGCAGTTGCCCTCGCCGCCTGAGCTGAACGACGACTTCTGCCAGTTCGGTTGAGTCATGGCGGTCCTTTCAGAGGGTGTACATCACGTGTTGGACGAGGCTCAGTGAGTCCCGCGACTCGTGCGACTCCGGCGCCGATTCCGGGTCGATCGGGGCCAGCGCCAGTTCCGAGAGCCTGTCGAACATCTTCGCGTACTCGTCGAGTTGGTCTCCATTCCGGAGGAAGACCGGTTGCATGGGGTGCTCCAGGTAGACCGTGTCCAGGTCGGGGGAGGCGGTGCCGTAGATGACGAACGACTGGGTGTGCGCGGCGTAGTTCCCGGCCTCGAACGGAAACACCTGCACGGTCACGTTCGGCAGCCGAGAGGCTTCGATCAGCCGTAGGAGCTGTCTGCGCATGACCGCGGGGCCGCCCACCCGGGTGTGGAGCGCGGCCTCGAAAATGACGGCGTGGTACGCCAACGGGGAGGCGTCGGTCAGCACGCGCTGTCGCGCCAGGCGGAACTGGGCGTACCGGTCGGCTCGTTGTGGGTCCGCCTCGGTCGCTCCGACTGTGGCGCGTGCGTATTCCTGGGTCTGGAGCAGGCCGGGGACGAGGAGCGGCTCGTGGGTCCGTAGCACGGTTGAACGGGACTCGAGTTCGGCCAGGTCCCGAGCCGCCGGGCCGATCGTGTCGCTGAACTGGCCCCACCAGCCCTTGCCGCTCTCGTGGGCCATCGCCATCAGGTGCTCGAAGTAGGCGCCTTCGGCGCACCCATAGGCGCGGAGCAGCCTGTAGAGCCCGTTACGTGGAACATCGACGCGCCCGTTCTCGATATGACTGATCCTCGTACGTTCGGCATCGATGAGCTCGGCGGCGGCGTCGCCCGACATTCCGGCCCGGAGCCGCAGTTTCCGCAGCTCCGTGCCCAGACGACGCTGGCGTTCGCTCGGGCTCGTCCTCGGTGGCATGTGTCCTCCCTGTGACCGGTGCGCAGTGTGCCGCCCGCCTCGCGCAAGCGTCCACCGGCTTGCCCCAACGTCACCCATGAGTGGGGAAACGTGCGTACACGGTTGTTACTCTCCCACGCGTGGCCCTACCTTCGAGGTAGCCCCACGAGGAAGTACCCCCGCCCTCAAAGCAGTTGCCGAGGACCGGACCTGGTCACCACGTGGCCCCCACCGCACACCGACACGGGAGCCCCCATGGACGACCCACCCAGCGTCACCCTCACCTTCCCGCCCCACCCCGCCTGGGTCCGCACCGCCCGCGAAACGGTCCGCACCCTCCTCGCCTCCGCCGGGCGCCCCGAACTCGCCGACACGGCAGCTCTGTTGACCTCCGAAGCCGTCACCAACGCCATCAACGCCTGCGAGGACAAGGGCTGCGCGGCCCCCGTCACCCTTCACGCCGACTGGGCCGCCCCGCGCCGCCTCCGCGTCCTCATCCACGACCAGGCCCCGGGCCTCCCCGCCGTCCGCCCCCTCACCCACGACGACGAGGACGGCCGCGGCATACACCTCATCTCGGAGGGCGCCGACGCCTGGGGGGTCTGCACACACGGCCCGGGACCGGGCAAGGCCACCTGGTTCGAGCTGGGAAATCGCTGATGGACATCGACGAGGAACGCCAGAAGCGTGTGCTCGCCCTGGCCCGCCTCGCGGCTCGTGCCGACGCGGGTGACTTCGACGTGCTGCTGGAGAACCAGGCGGCTTCTGACGCCACGCGGACCCCCGGGGCGCCGCCGCCCCCCGAAAAACCAGTAGGGCGCGGCACGTCCCCCAGACGTGCCGCGCCCTCCCCCTGCCCCCGGGTCAGGTGGTCTCAGGTGTCGGGAGTGTTCCCGTGCGGGCCGCCTCGCCGTACCAGTGGGCGCTCGACTTCGGTGTGCGGGCCAGCGTCGCGTAGTCCACGTACACCGCCCCGAACCGCTTCTCGTAGCCGTACGCCCACTCGAAGTTGTCCAGCAGGGACCAGAGGTAGTAGCCGCGGACATCCGCGCCGTCGGTGATCGCGCGGCGGACCGCCGAGAGGTGGCCGTGCAGGTAGGCGATGCGCTCCGGGTCGTGGACGCGGCCGTCCGGGTCGGGCTTGTCGTCGTACGCCGCGCCGTTCTCCGTCACATACAGCGGCAGGCCCGGGGCCTCCTTCGTGTAGCGCATGATCAGCTCGTGCAGGCCGGTCGGGTCGATCGTCCAGCCCATCTCCGTGCGCTCGCCGGGGGTCTGGTGGAACGCCACGTCGTCCGCGGCCGGCCAGGGGGAGTGGTCGCTCGCGCCGTGGCCGTCCGAGCGGGGCCCCTTCGGAGATTCCTCCGCCGCCCCGACCAGCGTCGGCGTGTAGTAGTTCAGGCCCAGCGCGTCCAGGGGTTGGTTGATCTTCTGGAGGTCGCCGTCCAGGACGTAGGACCAGTCGGTCAACGACGACGTCGCCGTCAGCAGCGACTCCGGGTACGCGCCCTTGAGGATCGGGCCGTGGAAGACGCCGTTGGCCAGGTCGTCGATCTTCCGGGCCGCCGCCAGGTCCGCCGGCGACTGCGAAACCGGGCGTACGACGGACGAGTTGAGGCTGATCGCCACCGAGTTGCGGGCCGGCATCACCGAGCGCAGGGCCGAAGTCCCCAGGCCATGGGCGAGGTTGAGGTGGTGGGCGGCCCGCAGCGACGCCGCCGGGTCGGTGCGGCCGGGGGCGTGGACCCCGGACGCGTAGCCCAGGAACGCGCTGCACCAGGGCTCGTTCAGGGTGATCCAGTTCTCGACCCGGTCGCCCAGCGCCTCGCCGACGATCCGGGCGTAGTCGGCGAACCTCAGCGCCGTGTCGCGCTCCGGCCAGCCGCCCGCGTCCTCCAGCTCCTGCGGGAGGTCCCAGTGGTAGAGGGTGACGGCCGGCTTGATGCCGTGCGCGAGGAGCTCGTCGACCAGGCGGCGGTAGAAGTCCAGGCCCACCTGGACCGCGGGGCCCCGGCCGGTCGGCTGGACCCGGGACCAGGAGATCGAGAAGCGGTACGCCGTGAGACCCAGCTCCGCCATCAGCGCGACGTCGTCGCGGTAGCGGTGGTAGTGGTCGACAGCGATGTCACCGTGCTCGCCGCCGGCGGTCCTGCCCGGCGTATGGCTGAAGGTGTCCCAGATGGAGGGCGTACGGCCGTCCTCCCGCACCGCCCCCTCGATCTGGTACGCGGAGGTCGCCGCGCCCCAGAGGAAGGCGGGGGGAAAGGTCACCGGCGTAATGGGCTCAGGCATGGAAGCGCTCCCATGAGTGGTCGTCGAGGTCATCGGGATCGACGAGGTTGGGGGGAAGTCGTACGAGGGGGGCCGGGGCGGCGGTGATCCGGCCCCCTCAGAATGAAGACATCAGCCCTGCTCAGAACTTCAGAACCAAGGCGTCAGCCCTTCACCGCGCCCTGCATGATGCCGCCCACGATCTGCTTGCCGAAGATCGCGAAGACCAGCAGCAGCGGCAGCGTGCCCAGCAGCGCGCCGGCCATGATCAGGGACTGGTCCGGGGTGTAGCCGCGGCCCAGGCCCGCGAGAGCGACCTGCACGGTCGGGTTGCCGGTCTGGCTCAGCACCAGGAACGGCCACAGGAAGTCGTTCCACGTCTGGACGAACATCAGCATGCCGAGCACCGCCATCGCCGGGCGCGCCGCGGGGAACACCACGTGCCACACCACGCGCCAGCTGCTCGCGCCGTCCACCCGGGCCGCCTCGATGATCTCGTCCGGCAGCGCCTGGATCAGGTACTGCCGCATGAAGAACACACCGAAGGCGCTCACCAGCGACGGCAGGATCACCGCCTGGAGCTGGTCCGTCCACTCCAGCTTGGCGACCATCATGTACATCGGGATGATGCTCAGCTGCGGCGGCACCATCATCGTGCCGATCACGATCAGCATCAGCGCGCCCCGGCCCCGGAACCGGAGCTTGGCGAAGGCGAACCCGGCGATCGTCGACAGGAAGACGATCGTCGCCGCCGAAGTCCCCGCCACGATCGTGGTGTTGAAGAACGCCTTGCCCAGGTTCGCGTCGTTCCAGGCCACGTCCAGGTTGTGGAAGAGGTTGGAGCCGAACACGAACGGCGGCGGGTTCTCTGCCAGCCGGTTGTTGTCGCGGGACGCTGCGATCGCCGTCCACACCAGCGGGAACAGCGAGACGATGGTGAACACGGCCAGGATCGCGTACGCGATCGGGCCGCCGTGCATCTGCCCTCCGGCCCGCTCGGACTTCGGCCGGCGCACCTTGCGGGCCGTCGGCACGGCGTCCTCGGGTTCCACGGACTTCGCGGTCGTTGTCGTCGTCGTCACGGCCGGTACTCCTAACTACTGGCGCGCAGCCGGCGCGAGATGACGTAGTTGACGATGCCGACCACGATCAGGATCAGGAACATCGTCCAGGCGATCGCCGAGGCCCGGCCCAGGTGCTGGTTCACCCAGCCCTGCTCGTACAGGTACAGGCCCAGCGTCTGGAACTGGTGCTCCGCGCCGCCGGACGCGCCCTTGTTGGCGTCGAACAGCAGCGGCTCGCCGAAGACCTGACTGGCGCCGATCGTCGACACGACGACCGTGAACAGGATCGTCGGCCGCAGCGACGGCAGCGTCACGTGCAGGAACTGCTTCCAGCGGCTGGCGCCGTCCAGCGCCGCCGACTCGTACAGGTCCTGCGGGATCGCCTGCATCGCGGCCAGGTAGATCAGCGCGTTGTAGCCGGTCCACCGCCAGATGATGATCGACGAGACGGCGATCTGCGACGGCCACTTGTCGTTCTGCCAGTCGATCGCGTCGATCCCGACGAAGTGCAGCGCCCAGTTGATCATGCCGTAGTCGCGCCCGAAGAGCAGCACGAAGACCAGCGAGGCGGCCGCGATCGAGGTCGCGTACGGCGCGAGCATCGCGACCCGGTAGAAGGTCGAGGCGCGCAGCTTGTAGTTGAGGATGTGGGCGAGGCCCATGGCCATCAGCAGCTGCGGAACGGTCGAGATGATCCCGATCGTCAGGGTGTTCCGCGCCGCGTCCCAGAAGAAGTCGTCGTCGAAGATGCGCGAGTAGTTGCGCATCCCCACCCACGTCATGTCGGTGGGCGCGGTCAGCTCCACCTGGTGCAGCGAGGCCCAGCCGGTGTAGATCAGCGGGAACAGGCCGAACGCGACGAACAGCAGGAAGAACGGCGAGACGAAGGCGTAGGGGCTCCAGCGCTTGTCCCGCTGCCAACGGCGGGACAGCCGGGCCCGGCGCCGCTGCTCCGCCTCCGTGGGAACGGCGGGCGGGCGGCCCGGGGCCGCGCCCCCCTCCTTGGCGGGGGGCGCGGCGGTGTCGTGGCGGGTGGCCATACGGGTCACTTGTCCAGGTTGTTATCGATGGTCTTGGTGGCCGTGGACCAGGCCTCCGCCGCCGACTTGCCCTTCGTCACGAGGAAGACGCCGTTGTCGGACAGGCCCTGCTGGATGATCTGGTCCTTCGGGCCGATCACCTGCACCGGGGCGGTCTTGGCGGCCTCGGAGAAGACCGTGCCTATCGGCGAGTCACCGGTCATCTCGTTCTTGGCGCCGGTGACTTCGGGCATCGTGTAAGTGGTCGGCGCGCTCGGGAAGTTGCCCTGCACCTTGAAGAGCTTCGCCTGCTGCTCGGGCGCGGTCAGCCACTTGACGAGCTCTTCGGCCTCCTTCACGTGCTTGCCGCTCTTGGGCACGCCCAGGAAGGAGCCGCCCCAGTTGCCGGACTTGGGTGCGACGGCCACGTCCCACTTGCCGGCGTCCTCGGCCTTCGCGTTGGCCTTGATGGTGCCGAGCATCCACGGCGGGCAGGCGATGGTGGCGAACTTGCTCTGGGCGATCGTCGTGTTCCAGGGCGGCGTGAACTGGGACTGGGCCTGGACCAGGCCCTCCTTGGCGGCCTTCGCGCTCAGGTCGAACGCGTCCTTCACGGCCGGGTTCGACTTGTAGATGATCTCGCCGGAGGAGTCGTAGAACTTCTCCTTCTCACTGCTGAGGATGGCGTTGAGCAGGCCGCCGGGGGAGTCCATGAAGAAGGTGCCCGCCTTGGCCTTCCTCTTGTACTGCTCGCCGGCGGTGATGAACTTGTTCCAGTCGCCCGCCCACAGCGCGCCGACCTTCTCGCGGTCGGTGGGCAGACCGGCCGCCTCGAAGAGGTCCTTGCGGTAGCAGAGGGCCATCGGGCCGACGTCGGTGCCGAGGCCGATCGTCTGGCCGTCCTTGGAGGTGGCCTGCGACCACTTCCAGTCCAGCCATTGGCTCTTGTCGACGCCCGAGACCTTCGACATGTCCTCGAACTTGGCCGCCTGGGTGGCCACGACCTCGGCGATGTTGCCCACCTCGATGGCCTGGACGTCCATCAGGCCGCTGTTGGTGGTGAGGTGGTTGACGAGCGCCGGATAGTAGTTCTCGTTCTTCTCCGTGACGTTCTCGGCGATCTTGATGTTGGAGTGGAGCTTCTCGTACTCGGCGTAGAGGCCGGCCTCCTTGAAGCCGAAGGTGCCGAAAAGCCCCAGCGTGATCGTGGTCTTGCCCTTGCCGCCGCCCGACGACGAACCGTCGGAAGCGCTGTTGTTGCCGTCGTCGGCACAGCCGGCCAGCAGCCCGGCGCCCAGCGACGCGACGGCCGCGAGGACTACCGTCCGGCGGACGGTTCGGGTACGTGCGCGCATTGCGTCCTCCTGTTGCCCTGACGTGCCGACCCCCCGGCCAACTGCATTGTTGGGCCCGTTAGTTACTCGCTGCGGCTCGGGCGGGGAACGTGCGGGATGTGTATGTGTCAGGTACCGTGGGAGCGCTCCCACAGGTGATGTGTTGAAGAGTCGTCGGTTCGGGCGGGGGTGTCAAGGGTGGGGGCGCGGAGAGATGCGTTCAGTTACCGGCCTGTTAGCTAACCCGTCCGGAGGCTTGCGCCGGCGCTCGATCATGCGCACGGACAGGACGGCTTGCCCCCGGGCGGGGCTGTTAGATTCCAGGCCAGCGCGAAGACGACGGCGGGAAGGCGGAGCCCATGGCAACCCACGGAGCGCGGGGCCGGAGCGGCGGCCGGCCCACTCTCGAAGAGGTGGCCGCCCGGGCCGGCGTCGGGCGTGGCACGGTCTCCCGCGTGATCAACGGCTCGCCCAGGGTCAGCGACGCGACCCGCGCGGCGGTGGAGGCGGCGGTCGCGGAACTCGGCTACGTCCCCAACACGGCCGCCCGTGCCCTCGCCGCCAACCGTACGGACGCCATCGCGCTCGTCGTCCCCGAACCGGAGACCCGTTTCTTCGCCGAGCCGTACTTCTCGGACATGCTGCGCGGTGTCGGAGCCGAACTCTCCGACACCGAGATGCAGTTGCTGCTGATCTTCGCGGGCAGCGACCGCGAACGCCAGCGTCTCGCCCAGTACCTGGCGGCCCACCGGGTGGACGGCGTCCTGCTGGTCTCCGTCCACGCGGACGACCCGCTGCCCGACCTCCTCGCGCAGCTGGAGATCCCGGCGGTGATCAGCGGCCCGCGCTCGGCCGCGGAGACACTGCCGTCCGTCGACTCCGACAACTACGGCGGTGGCCGCTCGGCGGTCGAGCACCTCCTCGCCCGGGGCCGCACCCAGATCGCCCACATCACCGGCCGCCTCGACGTGTACGGCGCCCAGCGCCGCGTCGACGGCTACCGCGACGCCCTGCGCGACGCGGGGTACGAGGTGGACGAGGGGCTCATCGAGCCCGGCGACTTCACGGAGGAGGGCGGCCACCGGGCGATGACCGACCTGCTCACCCGCACCCCGTCCCTCGACGCGGTCTTCGCCGGCTCGGACGTGATGGCCGCGGGCGCCCGCCAGGCGCTGCGCGAGGTGGGCCGCCGTATCCCGGAGGACGTGGCGCTGGTCGGCTACGACGACTCGGCCATCGCCCGCCACATGGACCCGCCCCTCACGAGCGTCCGCCAGCCGATAGAGGAGATGGGGCGGCGCATGCTGGACCTCCTCCTCACGGAGATCGCGGACCGCCGTCCGGCGGTGTCACGGGGACTGGAGCGACGACAGGTGGTGCTGGCCACGGAGTTGGTCGGGCGCAGGTCTTCATAGGGACAGGCGCCAGCGCGTTTCGCCGTCCTGTTCCTCCGCGGTGGGGGAGAGGCCCGCAGCCGTGGCCACGGCGGCCGATGCGTGGTGGTCGGGGTGGATGTGGGCGACGACCGTGCGGACGCCCTGTCCGGCGAGCCAGCCGACCAGTCCCCGGGCCGCCTCGGAGGCGAGCCCCCGGCCCTGCCACGGGGTGCCGATCACCCAGGCGATCTCGGCGTGCGTGTCCCCGGCCGTCACGGTGGCCTGGACCGTGCCCGCCAGGTGGGCGCCGTCCCGCACCACCCAGTTGTGCCAGGAGACGGCCGGGTCGGGGGAGCCGGCCACGAGGCGTTCGTAGCGGGCGCGAAGGGCCATGGGGGTGCTCGGGGTCCCGCCGATGAAGGTGTGCAGGGCGGGGTCGGACAGGACGTCCGCCATCTCCGCCGCGTGCTCCACCCGCAGGGGGAGGAGCAAGAGACGGGCGGTGGTGATCTGCTCGGTCTGCACCGGGGCTCCAGAACGTCCGGGAAACGCATCAGCCGGTGACTTCCCGAAGGAAGCCACCGGCTGATTACTCAGGGTGAGTGACGGGACTCGAACCCGCGGCATCCTGGACCACAACCAGGTGCTCTACCAGCTGAGCTACACCCACCACGACCGGCGGTTCACTGTGTGTCGTTTACCGACCGGCCGAGAAAAAGTGTACAGGGTCCGAAGGGGTGCTCGCGCACGGCTTTCAGACGGCGGGCAGGACGTGCTTCGCCGCGATCGTCTTCGCGGTGTCCGAGTCCGGACCGGGCTGCGGTACGAAGACGGCCTCGCGGTAGTAGCGCAGCTCCGCGATGGACTCGCGGATGTCGGCGAGGGCGCGGTGATTGCCGTTCTTCTCGGGGCTGTTGAAGTACGCCCGCGGATACCAGCGCCGGGCGAGTTCCTTGATGGAGGAGACGTCGACGATGCGGTAGTGGAGGTAGCCCTCCAGGGACGACATGTCCCGGGCGAGGAAGCCGCGGTCGGTGCCGACGGAGTTGCCGCACAGCGGCGCCTTCCCGGGCTCCTTCACATGCTTGCGTACATACGCGAGCACCTGTTCCTCGGCCTCGGCGAGAGTGGTGCCGCCGGCCAGCTCCTCGAGCAGCCCGGACGCGGTGTGCATCTGGCGCACCACCTCCGGCATCGTCTCCAGCGCCTTCGCCGGCGGCCGGATGACGATGTCCACCCCCTCGCCGAGGATGTTCAACTCGGAGTCGGTGACGAGGGCGGCAACCTCGATGAGCGCGTCGTCGGACAGCGAGAGGCCGGTCATCTCGCAGTCGATCCACACCATGCGATCGTTCATGCGACCACCCTAAAGCTGACGTCCGCTTTTGGATGCCCCCGCGTGCCGGTGCGGAAGGAAGCCAGGAGGGAAGCCGGAAAGAAGGGCGGGCCGACTCGGCCCGCCCTCCTCCCGTCGGTCACCCCGTCTGTCACATTCCGCTGCGCTGCCCCGGCACACTCGCCCGGGACGTCGCGTACGCGTCACGCCCGTGGTCCGGCGACAGGGACGGCGCCGGGCCCAGCGCCGCGTTCGTCGACGCCGTACGTCTGATCTGCGGCGGGACCGGGCCGGGGCCCTCGGAGTGCAGGGGCGGGGGCGGGCCCGTCGGGGACGAGGACGACGGCGGGGCCGGGTCCAGGTCCGACGGGCGTTCGCCCTGCGGTCGCCGCGCCCGGTACGCCGCCCGGTAGGCGGCCGGGGACGAGCCCAGCTGGCGGCGGAAGTGACCGCGCAGCGCCACCGGTGAGCGGAAGCCGCAGCGGCCCGCGACCTCGTCCACCGAGTAGTCCGACGTCTCCAGCAGGCGCTGGGCCTGGAGGACCCGCTGGGTGATCAGCCACTGCAGCGGTGCGCTTCCGGTCAGCGAACGGAAACGGCGGTCGAACGTACGACGGCTCATGTACGCGCGCGCGGCCAGCGTCTCCACGTCGAACTGCTCGTGGAGGTGTTCCAGTGCCCAGGCGACGACCTCGGCGAGCGGGTCGGCGCCGATCTCCTCTGGTAAAGACCGGTCGAGATAGCGCTCCTGCCCGCCCGACCGGCGCGGCGGGACCACCAGGCGGCGGGCCAGCGCGCCGGCCGCCTCGTTGCCGTGGTCCGTCCGCACGATGTGGAGACAGAGATCGATTCCGGCCGCTGTGCCCGCCGATGTCAGGACGTCGCCGTCGTCGACGAAGAGTTCCCGCGGATCCACGTGGACCGACGGATAGCGCTTCGCCAGCGTCGGTGCGTACATCCAGTGGGTCGTCGCCGGACGGCCGTCCAGCAGACCCGCCGCCGCCAGCACGAACGCGCCGGTGCACAGGCCCACGATGCGGGCGCCCTCCTCGTGTGCCCGGCGCAGCGCGTCGAGCGCGTCCTCCGGTGGCGGAGAAGTGATCGAACGCCAGGCCGGCACGACGACCGTGCCCGCCCGCGAGATCGCTTCCAGGCCATGCGGCGCGGTGAGCTCGAGGCCCCCCGTGGTCCGCAGCGGACCCTCCTCGCCGCCGCACACCAACAGGCGGTAGCGCGGCACGCCGGCGTCCTGGCGGTCAATCCCGAACACCGACAGCGGAATGGAACTCTCGAAGATGGGGCCGCCGCTGAACAGCAGCACCGCGACGATCTCCTTGCGGCGTCGCCCGGAAAGCTTCCGGGCCGCGGCTTCCGGCGCGGCAGTGGAGTCGTGGCTCATCCTGCTAAGCCCCCCTCGGTGGTCGCGGCTCCTCGGTTGTGTCGCTCCTGCACGTTTCCCCTCGGTCCTGCACGAGTCCCCCGCCGTAGACAGTCAAGATCGAATCTACTGTGTCGCGTGGTGCCGGGTTGGCCAGTTCGGCACCCGGCGGATTGTCGACTTGGCAACTTGGCGTAAAGCATTCGATCACGAAGCGTTGCACTCGTGGGGCGTGCAGGGAAGTGCGCCTCGTCGTAGTGGCCAATCCCCGTAGGGTGCGCAGGGCCTTCGAGGGCTTATCCGCGCAGGTGGCACCGGGTGTGGGGGGTGGTTACGGCAAGGGGTGCGCGGGAGGCGGAAGTTGGCTGAAAAGCAGCGGTCGCGTGCGTGAAAACCGGTCAACCGACCGGTGAGTTTCCCCCGGAGTGACGACCGCCACGATGGGACCCCGTCGCCGTGCGCTGATGGCGCCCCCGGTGGTGCGCCTGCGGCGCGTGTTCCTCTTCGAGCAGCCTGGCCGCGCCCCGTTCGGACTGGCGCAGCAGTAGCCGGCAGACGGCCGTGACGGCGGCCAGGCCGAGCGCGGTGCCGGCCGCTCCGGCCAGCGAGGCGCCGCACCAGAGGAGAACCACCGGGACGAGCACACAGGAGAAGGCCCCCCAGCGGATCAGATCGGTCGTGCGCTCGTCGCCGGGACGGGGGTCGGGGGTCGTGCGGGACGACGGCATGGGCCGGGCTCCTCTCCGGTGTGACGGTACGCGGGGTCCGCGGAGTTCAACGCCGGTTCGCGCGGTCGGTCACTGTCACGTGAGCAGGACGTAAGTGAATCCTGTGCAAACCGCCTGTACGGGGCAGCAACCATTGCGTTACGGGCGCCTGCTCGTGCATGCTCCCTGGAACCCCCACCGAGGGTGCTCGGGATCTGGGCGTTGGAGGCGTGGCGCCGTACCCTTGGGGGTATGGGGTTGGGAAGACAATTCCCGGACACAGCTCCGCCGCTCACTTGCCGTCCAACCCATATAAGGATCGATTCGCCGAGACAGCCATGGCCGGTCACGAATTCTTCGAACCCGCGGACCGCAAGCGGCCCGTCGCCGATCCCACGGCGGCCGAGCCCCTGGCGGCGGAAGAGACACGTCCCACCTGCGATCCCGCCTTCAAGCACGGAGTGGTCGTCGGCTTCGACGGCTCCACCTCCAGTGAACGCGCCCTCGCGTACGCCATCGGTATGGCCCACCGCTCCCGCGCGGGCCTGATCATCGTCCACGTCGCCAACCGGCTGCCCACCACCGTGTGGGCGGGCTGCGAGCCACCGGTCTTCGTCGACGTGCCGGACCACCGCACCGAGGTCCTCGGCCTGGAGCTGGCCTGCGCGGAGTATCTCGCCGAGGTGCCCTGGATCCTGGTCGAGCGCGGCGGCGACATCTGCCACGAACTCGAAGAGGTGGGCCGGGAGTACGAGGCCGACGCGATCGTCGTGGGCTCCACGCACGGCATCGTGGGGCGGATCTTCGGCTCCGTCGCCGGGCGGCTCGCGAAGCGGGCGAAGCGGCCGGTCATCGTCATTCCGTAGTCCCGCCGCGCCCGCTTTCACCAGGTGGCGGAGAGGTTAATTCCAGGTGAGCGATTCTGTCATATTTCCAACCCTATGACAGGCCCTGACCACGGCTTTAGCATCGCGGAATGCGTATTTCCCAGCTCCAAGAAGCCAACGCTCGCATGCTGGCCCACGCACCATCCGTCCGGCCGGTCTCCACCGGTGACATCATCCGCACCCACCGCAAGAAGTTCCCCTACCGCGGCTTCGCCGAGATCGACTCCCCGTACTGTCCGCCGTTCGTCATGTTCTGCGTGAACGACGACGCGGTCGCCCTGGACACCCTGTGGAACGGGACGTTCGGCTATGAGCCGGGCAGCCTCGGCACCTGGTCCCGGCTGGCCGCGAAAAGCGCGACGATCGCCGATGTCGGCGCGCACGTCGGGTACTTCTCCATGATCGCCGCGCTCTCCAACCCGAAGGCGAAGATCCACGCGTTCGAGCCGGTGGACCAGATCCACGCCCGGCTCTCGGTGAACGTCCGTTCCAACGGCGTCCCGAACGTCAGGCTCTACCAGGCGGGCGTGTCCCAGGAGGAGGGGTGGGCCGAGATCAGCGTCCGCTTCTCCGGGAACCTCCTGTCGACGGGCTCGACCCTGGAGCACGCCGCCGCGGACGCCGAGCTCAAGCGCATCCGGCTCCGCACGCTCGACGAGGTCTTCGCCGACACCAAGCTGGACCTCGTCAAGATCGACGTGGAGGGCCATGAGATGTCGGTCCTGCGCGGCGGCCGGCAGGTGCTGAAGCGCGACCGGCCGACCGTCATGCTGGAGGCGCTGCGGGACGCGCCCCTGGACACGCTCCTCGCCGAGTTCGACCCGCTCGGCTACGAATGCCACTGGGTCACCGAGGCCGACGGCACGTTCGTGCCCTGGTACGCGCCCCGGCCGCCCAAGACCCGGAACCTGATCTTCACCCCGCAGGGCTGAGGAGCGGACGCCGCCGCGTGCGGCTACTCGACGGTGACCGACTTCGCCAGGTTGCGCGGCTTGTCGATGTCCCGCCCGAGCGCCTTCGCCGTGTAGTACGCGAGGAGTTGGAGCGGGATGCCCATCAGGATCGGGTCCAGTTCGTCCTCGTTCTTGGGGACGACGATCGTCTGGTCCGCCTTCTCCTGGCACTCGTGGGCCACCGCGAGGATCCTGCCGCTGCGGGCCTTGATCTCCTCCAGGGCCGCGCGGTTCTTCTCCAGGAGGTCGTCGTCGGGGACGATCGCGACCGTGGGCAGGGCGGGCTCGATGAGGGCCAGCGGGCCGTGCTTGAGCTCGGACGCGGGGTAGGCCTCGGCGTGGATGTAGGAGACCTCCTTGAGCTTCAGGGAGGCCTCGCGGGCCACCGGGTAGCCCCGGACGCGGCCGATGAAGAGCATCGAGCGGGCCTCGGCGAACTGCTCGGCCAGCTTCTCGATCTCGTTCTCGTACGAGAGGATCTCGGCGATCTGGCCGGGCAGCTTGCGCAGCCCCTCGATGATCCGCTTGCCGTCGCGGACCGAGAGGTCGCGGGTGCGGCCGAGATGGAGGGCCAGCAGCGCGAAGGCGACCGTCGTGTTGGTGAAGCACTTCGTGGAGACCACGCAGACCTCGGGCCCCGCGTGCACGTAGATGCCGCCGTCCGCCTCGCGGGCGATCGCCGAGCCGACCACGTTGACCACGCCCAGCACCCGCGCGCCCTTGCGCTTCAGCTCCTGGACGGCGGCCAGGACGTCGTACGTCTCACCGGACTGGGAGACCGCGATGTAGAGGGTGTCGGGGTCGACGACCGCGTTGCGGTAGCGGAACTCGGAGGCCGGCTCGGCGTCGGCCGGGATCCGGGCCAGCTCCTCGATCATCTGGGCGCCGATCATGCCCGCGTGGTACGAGGTGCCGCAGCCGAGGATCTTCACCCGGCGGATCTTGCGGGCCTCGCGGGCGTCCAGGTTGAGGCCGCCGAGGTGCACGGTGGAGAAGCGGTCGTCGATCCGGCCGCGCAGCACACGGTCCACGGCGTCGGCCTGCTCGTGGATCTCCTTGTGCATGTAGGTGTCGTGGCCGCCCATGTCGTACGAGGCGGCCTCCCACTCCACGGTGGTGGGCTCGGCCGTGGTCCGGGTGCCCTCCGTGGTGTACGTCCGGAAGTCGTCGGCCTTGAGGGTGGCCATCTCGCCGTCGTCGAGGGTGACTATCTGGCGGGTGTGGGTGACCAGCGCGGCGATGTCCGAGGCGACGAACATCTCCTTCTCGCCGATGCCGAGGACGACCGGGGAGCCGTTGCGGGCGACGACGATACGGTCCGAGAAGTCGGCGTGCATGACGGCGATGCCGTAGGTGCCCTCGACGACCCGCAGGGCCTGGCGGACCTTCTCCTCCAGGCTCTCGGCCTGGGAGCGGGCGATGAGGTGGGTGAGCACCTCGGTGTCCGTCTCGGAGAGGAACTCCACCCCGTCCGCCTCCAGCTTGCGGCGCAGGTCGGAGGCGTTGTCGATGATGCCGTTGTGGACGACGGCGACCTTGTTGTCGCCCGACAGGTGCGGGTGGGCGTTCACGTCGGAGGGGGCGCCGTGGGTGGCCCAGCGGGTGTGGGCGATACCGGTGGTGCCCTTGAAGCGCGCCGGGACCTTGGCCTCCAGGTCACGGACCCGGCCCTTGGCCTTGACCATCTTCAGACCGGCGGTCTTCGGCGAGGTGACGACTATGCCGGCCGAGTCGTACCCGCGGTACTCGAGCCGCTGGAGACCCTCAAGGAGCAGCGGGGCCACATCACGCTTGCCGATGTATCCGACAATTCCGCACATATATAGGTATTCCTCAGCCGTAGACCATGCGGCGCAGCTGCCTGAGCGAGAGCTCCGGCGGTGCGACCGCCCTGTACTTCAGGTCCGCCTCGATCTGTTCGAAGATCTCCGCGTTCACCAGGCCCTGGGCCTGGAGCTCACGGTGGCGGCGACGGACGTAGTCCTCCGTCGTCTCGTCGAAGTAGGCGAGCACGTCCTGGATCACCCGCAGCGCCTCGCCCCGCTGAAGGGGCGTGGACCGCGTCAGATGATCAACGAGTTCGTCGTGCACCCGGTAGATCCTGAGGGACGCGCGCGGCTTTCGCAAGAAACCTGCCCGATTTCGGGCAAGGCCCTGTTAAGGAGCCTTGGGGAACCGTTGAATGTGTTATGAGCCCCTGTTCGTGAACCGTCCATTTGGCGTCTTGCAGGCCGTCGCCCTGAGCGACGAATTTCAGACGTCATGGACACTCCTCGCATGGGCGTACCCGACAAGCTGGCCGAGCGCATGAGCATGGCCGAGCAGCACGAGTACCTGCGCGCACGATTCTCCCGCCGCTCGATGATCCGTGGCGGTGCGGTCACGCTCGGTGCCGTCACCGGCGGTGCCTTCGTGGCCGGCGGCACGGCCCAGGCCGCCGTTCCGGCCCAGCCCCTGACGCAGACCGAGTACGTCAACGGCTCGCTCGTCGCCCCCTTCGCCCGTCACCTCGCCTTCGGCAACGACCCCAGCACCGAGATCAGCATCTCCTGGCAGGTCCCGCTCCCGGTGAAGAAGCCCTTCGTCCGGATCGGTACCCACGCCTCGCACCTCTCCGTCAAGATCGAGGCCGAGGTGCGCTCGCTGTTCACCCCGACCGGGGTCGGCGCGAGCGGCAACCACACCCAGTACTACGTGCACGCCAAGCTCACCCACCTCAAGCCCGGCAAGACCTACTACTACGGCGTCGGCCACGACGGCTTCGACCCGGCCGCGCCGCAGTTCGCGGGCACCATCGGCACCTTCACCACCGCGCCCGCCCACAAGGAGCCGTTCACCTTCACCGCCTTCGGCGACGAGGGCGTCAGCTACCACGGCCTGGCCAACAACAGCCTCCTCCTCGGCCAGAACCCGGCGTTCCACCTGCACGCCGGTGACATCGCCTACGCCGACCCGTCCGGTTCGGGCCAGGCCTCGGACACCGGTTTCGACTCCCGGATCTGGGACCAGTTCCTCGCCCAGACCGAGTCCGTCGCCAAGTCCGTCCCGTGGATGCCGGCCTTCGGCAACCACGACATGGAGGCCTGGTACTCGCCCAACGGCTACGGCGGCGAGGAAGCCCGCTGGAACCTGCCCGACAACGGCCCGGACAAGAAGAACCTGCCGGGCGTCTACACCTTCGTCTACGGCAACACGGCGGTCATCTCGCTCGACGCCAACGACATCTCCTTCGAGATCCCGGCCAACCTCGGCATCTCGGGCGGCACCCAGACCAAGTGGCTGGAAGCCCAGCTGAAGAAGTACCGGGCGTCCAAGGACATCGACTTCGTCGTCGTCTACTTCCACCACTGCGCGTACTGCACCTCCACCGCGCACGCCTCGGAGGGGGGCGTGCGCCAGGAGTGGGTGCCGCTGTTCGAGAAGTACACGGTGGACCTGGTCATCAACGGCCACAACCACCAGTACGAGCGCACCGACGTCATCAAGGCGGGCGCGGTCACCAAGAAGCTCCCGATCGGCGGCACCGCCTACCCCGAGACCGAGGGCGTGGTCTACGTGACGGCGGGCGCGGCCGGCCGCAGCCTGTACGCGTTCACCGCCCCGCTGTCCTACGAGGGCCACGAGAACGAGGTCGACTCGGTCGCCTCCTTCATCAACACCAAGGCCGGCAAGGTCAACGAGACCGTCACCTGGTCGCGCGTGCGCTACCTCGACTACTCGTTCCTGCGCGTCGACGTCACCCCGGCGTCGAAGGGCCGTACGGCCACCCTGACCGTGCGCGGCATCGCCGAGTCCGGTGAGCAGGTCGACCACTTCACGGTGGCCCGCAAGGCCAAGTAGCCACCACCGTGTGCCCGGAAGGCGGGGCGCACACTCCCACCCGGCAGGCGGTCCTCAGAGGTTCCTGAGGACCGCCTGTTTGGCCATCGTGAACTCCTCGTCCGTCAGCACCCCGTCCCGGTGCAGCTCGCCCAGTTCCCGCAGCCGTCGCAGCAGCGCGTCGTGCTGCGGGGGTACGACATCCTCGGGCGGCGCGGCCGCAGCCGCAGCGGGATGCGGCAGCCGGGCCTGGACCGCCGCCGCGACCAGCGCCATCAGCGGATCCTTCTTGAAGCCCCACAGCTCGACGGCGTTCGGGTCGTACTTCGGCGGGGCCTTCGTGGGCGCGCGGCGCACGGTGAAACGCAGATGACCGTTCTCCAGACCGACCGCCGGATGCCACTCGACTCCCGCGATGTCCGGCACCCCGATCGTGCGCGCCCCCGCGGCGGCCTTCGCGTCCTCCGTCTTCCAGTTCCACTCCAGGCGCACCTGCTCGCCGTCGAAGCTCGCGGTGCCGTCCCCTGCGGAGGCCGTGAGCGGCACGGAGGGTCCCGGCAGCAGATACCGGTCCACGGGTCCGGACGGCACCTGGTCGAGGAGCAGGGCGTTGCGTACCTCGTCCACGAAGTACTCGGCGACCCCGTACCGGTCGGACTCGACGACGAGCTGGTACGGGTCGTGCGGCTCGGTCAGCCGGCCGCCGGTGGCGAGCAGCAGCGGATCGGCGCCGTCCCGCAGCCGCAGCCTCAGCCGCCCGGTCTTCTTGCCCTGCTCGACGGAGACACCGGCCAACGCCCCCAGCGGGACGACCAGTTCACCCAGCTCCCTGCGCAGCAGCGAGACGCCCTTGTCCCGGCCCGGCGTCAACCGCAGCGCGTCACCGTCGAAGATCCACGTGCCGTCCTTCTGGATGATTTCCGCCATGGGGTGATTGTTCCAAAGACGCCGGTGCCGAAGACGACGACGGGCTCCCCGGGGACCGTACCCGGGGAGCCCGTCTGTCTTGATCAGAACCCTGCGACTGGATTCCTGAGGGTATGGAGCTGTTGTCGCTGGAGTGCATTCAGGAGCGTTCTGGTGGGCGCGCATCGGGGGTCTTTGGCCTCGCGGGACCTCAAGGCGCGCTGCCGGGACGGCCTGGAGCATTCCGGTGAGGCGTGGGCGGTGCGGAAGCGGGAGCTGACGCCGCTGTCGTCGTCGCGGTGGGCGGGCAGTATCACCAGGGCCACGCACGATCAGTGGGCGCTGGCCCGCCGTGGCCAGTCGGCGCACATCCAGCACCTGGAAGCGGGCATCCGCACGATCGAGGACCGGCTGTCCCAGCCGGTCGGGCGGAAGGGGACCCGTAAAGCGCCCGGGGGTTACCGGTCGCGGCGGGAGTGGCATGTGAAGTCGCGGCGGCTGCGGGTGCTGCAGGGCCGGCTGGCTGCCGCGCGGGCCGACCGTGAGGCCGGCATGGTGCACGTCCCGGAGCCGGTCCGTCTCACGGCGGTTCTCCGCGAGGTTCTGGAGCTTCTGCGGAAAGAAGTCGCGAGCGCGCTGTAAAGGTGGTCGCAGGTACGGCCGCCGCCGTGGCAGGGGGCCGTGGTGGTGGTCAGCGGCTGGCGCCCTCCGGCCAAAGAATTCGTACCGACACGCCAGTCCGCTCGGCGTACTCGACCACGTCGGCCGTGCCGCCGTACCCCCGGGCAGGCTTGCCGTCCCACACGGCGATCAACTCGTCCACCAGGCCCACGAGGATCTCGCTGCCCGCCTGGTGGGCTTCCGAGGTGGACTCGGTCATGCCGGTCTCGTGGATGTCGACCGCGCTGCCGTACAGCTGGTCGTAGACAGGGTGGTGCCACTCTGGCAGGCTCGCGCGGTACTCGGTGGCGGGGATGACGACCTCCAACCGTCCGCCGTGCCTGAGCACCGCTTGCGCGAACCAGGAGTCAGGGCCGTCGGCGATGCAGGACACGCCTGTCAGGTCGGCGATGTTGAAGCCGTGGACGGCCTCGTCGAGCATCGCGCGCACCTGCTGCTCCACGTCTGTGCTGAGCCCTCGGTGTCCGGTGATCCCTACGCGCATGCCGTGATCCCCTCTGCTACAGGTAGACGCCGTGGAGGCGCTCGTCGAAGTCCCGCGCCGCCTTGGGCGGGGAGGCGGTGGTGAGCCTACGACGTACTGCGCGGGCCCGCTCCACGATCCGCCCGGACCGATAGGTGAGGCCGGCGTCCAGGGCGCGCGAGGCGAGGGCGAAGGCGGCATCGACGCGGCCGGCGGTGAGGTATCCGGCGGCGATGTCCAGCATCAGCAGGGCGCGTTGCTTGGCGTGGCCGGTGGCCAGGGCCTCGACGTCGTCGCCGATCACCCAGTCCGACAGCCCGAGTCGTGCACCGCATGTCACCCGGCAGGCGGCCACCTTGTCCGGGGTGAAGGAGAACACCCACGGCCACGGGGGCGGCTCCTCTGTCGTCAGGGCTTCTGCTGCGGCCCGGCTCATGGTGAGGGCCTTGTCGGCCGCCCGGCGGTCCCCGGCCGCGGCGTGACCGAGCGCCTCGACGCTGGACAACCATGCGTCCGCTACGGCCGGACGCCGATCTTCGATCGTGCGCCGTGCACGCCGGGCGAGGTTCAGTGCCTCCACACCGTTGCCGGCGTGCGCCTCGAACTGGGCGAGTGTGCCGGTCTGGTATGCGGCGAGCAGGGGGTTCCCCGCGGACTTGGCGGCCTTGATCGCTGCGCCGTACCAGGATCGGGCGGAGCCGTGGTCGCCCTTGTCCCAGGCGAGCCAGCCCGCGAAGGATGCGGCCTCGCTCCCCACCGCAGCCAGTCGGGCCCGGTCGGCGTCCCCGCCTGCGGACCGGGTGATGGTCTGAGTCAGCCGGATGTGGGACTCCACCGTGTCGTAGAGGTCGCGGGAGGGGGTGGATCCGTCGAGCCGTCTGTAGGCGCTGGTGGACAGGCGTAGTGCGGCGGCCTGCCCGCTGGTGGCTTCGGTGGCGCCGGCGGGCGCCGAAGGGGACAGGACCGGGGCCGCAGCAGCGGCGACCGCCCCACCTAGCAGAGTCCTGCGGTACATGTCATCTGCCCCATCCACCTGCCCCTGGGGGCGGCCGTCCGCGAGGCCCACCAGCGCCAGCGGAATGGCGAGGTGCGCGGCTGCCGCCTCCAAGATGTTCGTGCCGTAGTCGCCGTGGCCCCTCCTTTCCAGGCGGGACACGGCAGACTGCGACAGGCCCAGGGCCTGGCCTAGTGCCGTCTGCGTCATCTGCTGCGCCTTGCGGGTCAGCTCGATGACGCGCCCGTAGTCCCCGGCCCGGGACGCGTCCCGGATCGGCCCTGTCTGGAAATCCACGGCTACCCCCCACGCTACGAGTGCGCGCGGCTGTGGGTGGGTGCCCGTACCCGCTCGGCGCATATCCGTATGCGGGTGCCGCATGAGTGATGGTCGCACGTCGCGACTGCTCGTTGACTACCTGTTAGCGCCTAAGGCTGTTGCACCTGACGGAGGGGGCTGTCCCATGCGGCTGCGCGAACATCGAACCTGCCTCGCCGAGGACGGGTCCACCGCTGCGAAGGGCGCGGTCCGGTGACAGCCTCGGGGTTCCCGTGGCATCCGCTGCGGGGCCAGGACCGGGTACGTCGGGCGCAGGCGGAGGGCTGGCTGCTGGCTGCAGCCCACTTCGACCGCAAGCGCGCACCCGAGGCCGAGCGCGCGGCCATCCACGACTGGGAGAGGGGCACCGTGGCCCTGCTCACCGCGGGGGTGACGTGGGACGTCGTACGGGTGCCGTACAACGCTCTCTCACCGGGCTTCAGCCGCGACACCAACCCGGACGAGTTGCGCCAACGGCTGGCCGATCTGAAGGTGCACGGGGCCGCCTTCTGCGACCCGTACCGCCCATACCTGTACGTCATGGTTCCGGCGGGCACAGACCGGGAGTGGCCGGCGCGCCAGCTGGCCGACGTGGAGTGCATGGGCTCGTCCAAGGCGTACATCCACCACGTCGGTGTCCCGCGCGTCGACCGCATCGCTCCGCCTGGCCTGTACTGGCTAACGTCCCCCGACGCCGAAGGCCCTCATTACGCCGACTGGCAGCACCTGTTCGCGGTGCTGCGCGACCTCCAGGACCAGGCCGAGGCCCGCGCCGCGTCGGGCGCCCCGTAGACCGGTGCCGGCCGTGCGCGGGTCCCGTCGCACACGGTCGGCACCTTCCAACCGTTCCCCGCCCAACACCACTGTGAAGAGACACCATGCCCTTACCCACCGCCCCGACCGTGCTGGACCTGTACAGCGACGCCGAGTTGCTCCGCGAGATCTGCGAGACCGTCATCTGGGGTCCGCCTCCGGAATCGACGGAGGACTGCTCGCTGTTCATCGCCACCCTGCGCGTCAACCTCCGTCACCTGCTGCCGCTCATCGAGGAGCGGCAGCCGCAGATGCGAGGCGAGTGGAAGGGCGTGGCCAGCCACGTCGTCGGCCGCGCGCGGCTCATCGCGGGCCCGCAGGTGACGGAGCCGCTTGCCGACCTGGCGCAGGATCTGGCGGTGCTGTGCAGGGCCCTCCTCACCTTGTACGAGCGGCCTGTGCCCGGGGTCCCGGACGCCTCCGGGGCCTGAGCGCGGGCACCACAGACTCCCGGCGCGGGGAACTGCCCCCGACGAGGCTCCCCCTCGGCATGGTCAAGTCCCTGCGCCGGGTCCCCTGGAAGTCACCTACACCAAGGAGACCACCATGACGATCGCCCCCGAGGCTCCGGCCCGGTCGATCGAGTTCCTCGAGTTAGATCTGACCGCACGGTGTCAGCTCGCCTGCTCGCACTGCTACGCGGAAGCCGGGCCGACCAAGGGCCACGGCAGCATGACCGGCGACGACTGGCGGCACGTCATCGACGAGGCCGCCGAGGTCGGCGTGGAGACCGTGCAGCTCATCGGCGGTGAGCCGACCCTGCACCCGAACTTCTCCGAACTCGCCTGGCACGCTCTCGACGTCGGCCTGCGGGTGCGGGTCTACAGCAACCTGTATCGGGTGCGTGAGGAGCACTGGGACCTCTTCGGCCATCCGGACGTCCGCCTTGCCACCTCCTACTACTCCGACGCCCCGGCCGAGCACGACGAGATCACCGGCCGGAAGGGTTCGCACGACTCGACCCGTGCGAACATCGTCGAAGCCCTGCGCCGGGGCATCGACGTGAAGGTCGGCATCATCCACATGCGGGACGGCCAGCGGTCTCAGGAAGCCTTCGCCGAGATGGTGGAGCTCGGCGCCACACAGGTGCGTATCGACCGTGTCCGTGCCGTCGGCAACGCGGTGCAGGGGGTGCTGCCGTCCACGTCCGCGCTGTGCGGGCGGTGCGGCGAGGGGAAGGCCGCGATCCTCCCGGACGGGACGGTCGCGCCGTGCGGGATGGGCCGCTTCATGCCCGCAGGGAACGTGCGCGGCAGCTCCCTGAAGCAGGTGCTCGCCGGGTCGGCGTGGTCCAGCGTGGTGGCGAGCATCCCCCGGCGCGGGCAGGCCGGTTGCACGCCGGACGAGGACTCGTGCATGCCGTCGCCCGGTGTCGATATGGCCTGCAACCCCGACAAAGACGGTTCAGACTGTTCGCCGGCCGAGACCCCGGCCTGCAACCCCGCGTACGACGACTAGGAGGACACCCCGCGATGCAGTGGGAGACCCACGCGCAGCGTCTGGCGGATGCCGTGACCAGGCCCGAATCGGACTGGTACGAGCCGCTGGCCACGACACCCCGGCACGTTCTGGTTCCCCGCTGGTGGGAGGGCACCGGTTCGGGCTGGCGGGTGCGCGACGGTGCGTCCGACCGCGCTGAGTGGATGCGGTCGGCGTACGCGGACCGGACCCTCGTGACGCGCGTCGGGCCGGCGCACGCCGACCAGACGATGCCGGGCGCCGTGGTGACCGAGGGCCTGCCCACCTCGTCGTCGACGCTGCCGGGCCTGGTGGTCGCCATGTACCGGCACGCGATGGTCTCCCCGGAGTCCCGCGTGCTGGTGACGACGGGCAGCGGTTACGGCACGGCGCTGATGTGCCGTCGGCTCGGCACCGAGCAGCTGGTGACGAGCGTGGACATCGACCCGTATCTGGTGGAGGCCGCGACCTATCGGCTCGACTCCATCGGGTTGAGGCCGCGCATAGTGGTCTGTGACATCACCGGGTCGCTGCCCGGGCAGTACGACCGGATCGTGTCCACGGTGTCCGTACGCCCGGTGCCGAGTTCGTGGCTGGCGTCTCTGCGGCCGGGGGGCCGGTTCGTCACCACGATCGCGGACACGGGGCTGATCCTCACCGCGGACCGGCTGGAGGACGGCGGCGCTGTCGGCCGGGTCGAGCCCGATCCGGCCGGCTTCATGCGCACCCGGCACGGCGCCGACTACGACTACCCCACGGACGGGGTCCGGGAGAAGGCTCTGGACCAGGAGGGGGACGAGGTGGGCGTCTGCCGGTACCCGCTGCTGTATCCGCCGGACTCCTGGGCTGTGATGTCGATGTTGGGCCTGGCCGTTCCCGGGATCCGTTACCGGCAGTCCTCGGAGGGCGGCATCCGTACCGTGTGGCTGCTGCATCCCGACGGGTCCTGGGCGCGCGCGACGGCGACTGAGCATCTCGCGTCGCCGACCGTGCACCAGGGCGGCCCCCGCCGACTGTGGCGGGAACTCCAGCGGGTGCGGAACCGGCTGAACCGGGAGGGCGAACTGCCCGTGTACGGCGCCCGGGTCACCATCACCCCGGACGGGGAGACGACCCTGTCCCGGGGCGGGTGGTCCGTAACTCTCTAGAACCGTCTCGCCATACGGTCGTCGGGCACAAAGCGGCCCCGCCCGCGCATCGTGCCCCGAGCGCGCGGGGCTTCCTCGGCTGGAACGCAGGAGGGTGACCCTCGGTCAAGGGACCTTCTTCGCTTTTTTGCGGGCTTCCGCGAGGTTCTCCAGGAACGGCACGCACTTGTCGTAGACAGGATCGGCTCGGGGGAGCGGGAGATGACCTGGCCGGCCTTCACCGCGGGCAGCTTCTTCCAGGTCGCCTCGGTGATCGCGGCCGGCTGCAACGCCGCCGTTCGGTCGTCTTGAGGTACTCCAGGTCGGTGACTCCTCCCCCCGGATAAATCCGGGGGGCTTCTCCTGTCGGTGGCTAGGCCACGTCGGGAAGGACCAGCCCGGCCCTGACAGCGACGTTGAGTGCGCCGACCTGATCGGCATTGGCGGTGTGACCGCACTGGGTGCACTCGAACTTCTCTTGTGTGGTGCGGTTCTCGCCGGACACGTGCCCGCAGGCGGGGCAGGTGTGGGAAGTGTTGCGGGGGTCCACCGGGATCAGCTTGCGACCGGCGCTTTCAGCCTTGTGCGCGAGGATGCCCAGGAACACCCCCCAACCCGCGTCGTGGATGCTCTTGTTCAGGCCGGCCTTCGCGGCGGCTCCGTTCGGGAGGAACGCGCCGGGATTCTCGGTGTCGGGTTTGGGTTTGGGAGCGCGGACCATGTTCGCGATGCTCAGGCGCTCGTGCGCGATGACGTCGTAGGTGCGGACCATCGCCAGCGCGGTCTTGTGCGCGTGGTCGGTGCGCTGGCGGCGCACCTTGCGGTGCAGAGCGGCGACCTTCCCGACCGCCCGGCGGTGCCGGGCGGTGCGGTTGTCCCGCTTGCGGCGCGGGAACGCCTTGAGTGCGCGCTGAGCGTCGGCGAGGGCTTCGGCATTGCGCCGTCCGTGCCTCGGATTGGGCTGGTGCTCCCCCTCGGAGGTGGTGAGAAAGTGGGCTACGCCCATGTCGATGCCGGTCACGGTGCCGGTCGCGGGGAGCGGTTCGGCGGGGACTTCGTCGCAGGCGAGGACGACGTACCACAGCCATCCCTCGCGCTTGACCGAGACGGTCCTGACCCGGCCGCGCACCGGCCGGTGCCGGTGGACGCGGACGTGCCCGACGCCTTGCAGCCGCACGCGGGTGACCGGGTCGTGCGGGTTGGAGTCCCAGCGGCAGCCATCCCCGTCCTTGGGGAAGTCGACCGTGTCGAACCAGTTCACCCCACGAAAACGCGGATAACCGGGCTTCTCCCCGGCCTTGACCCGCTGGAAGAAGGCATGCATCGCCTTGTCCAGGCGGCGTAGGGTGGCCTGCTGCGAGGAGAACGACCAGCGGCCCTGACGCTCCGGGTCAAATGCCCGGATCTCCTTGAGCTGTGCGGACTGGCCGACGTACTTGATGCTCGTCTTCGAGCTGTGCCGGTAGGCGTCGCGGCGTTCCTGTAAGGCCGCGTTGTAGAGAGAGCAGTGATCCCGCAGCATCTCGGACAGAGCCTGTGCCTGGCGGACGGTGGGGCGCAGGAGGAACTTATACGCGCGGTGCACGCTCGGATTCCTCCTTCTGCTTCTTCGTCCAGGGGCGTTCCCACTGGGTGTTGATGTACTTCTCCACCGTGTCCGCGCCGACCGCGCCGACCGAGGCGACGAAGAACGACGACGACCACAGGGTGGGCATCTGAGACTTCAGGTGCGGGAACTCGGAGCGCAGCACGCGTGAGGTGAAGCCCTTGAACTGGTTCGCGACGTAGGACGCGGACGCCTTGGGCTCGTGCTTGACGAACAGGTGCACGTGGTCGGGCATCACCTCAAGGGCGATGATCTCCCAGCCCCTTTCTGCGGCCTTGGCCTCGATCAGCTCGCGCAGCCGGACCGCGACCCGGCCGCCGAGAACCCGGCGGCGGTACTTGGGGCACCACACCACGTGCAGCCCCAAGTCGTACACGCCACCGGAATACCGGCGAACCTTCCGCGTCACCGTCACGACGATCACTATACACATGACGGCCATCTAGTCGGCGAGAGTCAACAGTGCGGATCCGCGCCCACATCTGCTGTCCAGGGGGCCCTGCGATCGAAAGCTGTGACCCCGTCATGGGGCGCGGTATATCAGCCCACGAGCCCCAATTCCCTTGCAATCAGCATTCGCTGGACCTCGCTCGTGCCCTCGCCGATCTCCAGGATCTTGGAGTCGCGCCACATACGGGCCACCGGGTACTCGTTCATGAAGCCGTAGCCGCCATGGACCTGGGTGGCGTCGCGGGCGTTGTCGACGGCGATGGTGGAGGAGTAGAGCTTGGCCAGGGCGGCCTCCTTCTTGAAGGGCTCGCCGGACACCAGCCGCGAGGCCGCGTCCCGCCAGGCGAGGCGGGCCGTGTGGGCCTTCATCTCCATGTCGGCGATCTTGAACTGGATGGCCTGGTTCGCGCCGATCGGACGGCCGAAGGCGTGCCGTTCGCGCGCGTACCGCACCGACTCGTCCACGCAGCCCTGCGCGAGCCCGGTGGCGAGGGCCGCGATGGCGATCCGCCCTTCGTCCAGGATGCGCAGGAACTGCGCGTAGCCGCGGCCCTTCTCGCCGAGCAGGTTCGCGGCCGGGACGCGCACGTCCGAGAAGGACAGCTCACGGGTGTCGGAGGCGTTCCAGCCGACCTTGGAGTAGGGCTGCGCGACCGTGAAGCCCGGGGTGCCGGACGGGACGATGATCGCGGAGATCAGCGGCCGGCCGTCCGGCTTGCGGCCGGTGACGGCGGTGACCGTCACCAACCCCGTGATGTCCGTGCCCGAGTTGGTGATGAAGCACTTGGTGCCGTTGATCACCCATTCGTCGGTGTCCGGGTCGAGGCGGGCCGTGGTCCGCGTCGCGCCCGCGTCCGAGCCGCCGTCGGGCTCGGTCAGGCCGAACGCGCCGAGCAGCTCGCCGGAGCACAGCCGCGGCAGCCACTCCCGCTTCTGCGCCTCCGTGCCGAAGAGATGGACCGGCATGGCGCCCAGCGAGACGCCCGCCTCCAGGGTGATCGCCACGGACGAGTCGACGCGCGCGAGCTCCTCCAGGGCGATGCCGAGCGCGAGGTAGTCGCCGCCCATGCCGCCGTACTCCTCCGGGAACGGCAGTCCGAACAGCCCCATGCGGCCCATCTCGCGGACGATCTCGTACGGGAACTCATGCCGCTCGTAGAAGTCGCCGATCTTCGGCGCGACGACGTCGTGGGCGAACTGCTCGACCGTACGGCGGAGTTCTTCCAGTTCGGGGGAGAGACGGTGGTCCATTTTCGGTCACTCCTGGTGGGAGAGGGCACGGACGGTGCGGGACGGGCTGGGTCGGCCCAGTTGTTCGGCCATCCACACGCTGGTGGCGACGAGGCGGCCGAGGTCCACCCCGGTGTCGATGCCGAGCCCCTGCAGCATCCACACGAGGTCTTCGGTGGCGAGGTTTCCGGTGGCGGACTTCGCGTACGGGCAGCCGCCCAGGCCGCCCGCGGAGGCGTCCACGGTGGTGACGCCGTGCTGGAGCGCGGCCAGGGTGTTGGCGAGCGCCTGTCCGTAGGTGTCGTGGAAGTGCACGCCGAGCACGTTCGTCGGCACGCCCTGTTCGTTGAGGGAGGCGAGCAGTTCCAGGACGTGGCCGGGGGTGGCGACGCCGATCGTGTCGCCCAGGCTCAGCTCGTCGCAGCCCATGTCCCGCAGCGCCGTACAGACCCGTACCACCTGGTGGAGCGGGACCGCCCCCTCCCAGGGGTCGCCGAAGCACATCGACACATAGCCGCGCACGTGCGTGCCCTCGTCCTTCGCCCGCCGCACCACCGGCTCGAACACCGCGAGCGACTCGTCGAGGGTGCGGTTGAGGTTGGCCTTGGCGAAGGACTCCGTGGCGCTGGCGAACACGGCGACCCGTTTCGCTCCCAGCGCCAGGGCGCGGTCCAGGCCGCGCTGGTTCGGGACGAGGACCGGGAGCGCCACCTCGAGATCGCTCACGAGCGGGAACAGCTCCTCGGCGTCGGCGAGCTGCGGCACCCACTTGGGGTGGACGAAGCTCGTCGCCTCGATCGTCGTCAGGCCCGCGTCGGCCAGCCGGCGGACGAACTCCGCCTTCACCGCCGTCGGCACGCTTGACTTCTCGTTCTGCAGCCCGTCGCGGGCGCCGACCTCGTGGATCCTGACCCGTGCGGGCAGATCCGGGGCCGGTACGACCATGGGGAGCGTCACTGGTCCTCCTCCGGCTGGGTGATCACGGCCAGTACCTGGTCCATGGCGACCGTCGTGCCCGGCGTGACGTCCAGCTCGGCGACCGTGCCCGCGTGCGGGGCGGAGATGACGTGCTCCATCTTCATCGCCTCCACCACCAGCAGACTCTGACCTGCCGTCACCTCGTCGCCGACGGCGACCTTCACCACCGTCACCGTGCCGGGCATGGGCGCGGTGAGGGAGTCGGCGCCCGCGTGGGCGGCACCGGAGAGGGACGCGGCGACCGGGTCGTGGTCACGCACATGCCACGCGTCGCCGTCCCGGCCCAGCCAGTCGGCGGCGCGGTGGAAGGTGTGGCGGAGTCCGTCGAGGGTGACGGTGACCTGGTCCTCGGTGACGGTGTGGGTGCCGCGGGGCACGTACTCGAGGGGCTCCGGCGCCCGTAGGTGGAATCCGACGGGCCTGGGCGTGCCGCCGAGTCGCCAGCCGCTGGGCACGGAGAAGGGATCGACCCACTCACCCCCCGGTCGCAGCGCCTCCAGCCGTACCGCCGCCGCAGCCTCGTACACCTCCTCCGGTACGTCCGTGACGACCAGGTCGTCCACCACCCGCTCCACCAGACCCGTGTCCAACTCGCCCGCCACGACCGCCGGATGGGCCAGCAGCCGGCGCAGGAAGCCCGCGTTGGTCGGCACCCCCAGGGTGACCGTCTCCGCGAGGGCGGCCCGGAGCTTTCTGAGCGCGGTCTCGCGGTCGGGCCCGTACGCGATCACCTTGGACAGCATCGGGTCGTACAGGCTGCCCACCTCGGTGCCCTCGCTGAGCCCGGAGTCGGTGCGCACGCCGGCGCCCTGGGGCTCGTGCAGCCGCAGCACCGTGCCGCCGGAGGGGAGGAACCCACGCGCGGGGTCCTCCGCGCAGATCCGCGCCTCGACCGCGTGCCCGGTGAGCCGTACGTCCTCCTGGCCGAAGGACAGCCGCTCACCCGCCGCGACCCGCAGCTGCCACTCCACCAGATCGAGCCCGGTGACCAGCTCGGTGACCGGATGCTCCACCTGGAGACGGGTGTTCATCTCCATGAAGTAGTACGAGGAGGGATCCCCGCCGGGCACGATGAACTCCACCGTGCCCGCGCCCCGGTACCCGCAGGAGCGTGCCGCCTGAACGGCCGCCTCGCCCATCGACGCGCGCGTGGCCTCGTCCAAAAGGACGCTCGGCGCCTCCTCGACGACCTTCTGGTGCCGCCGCTGGAGGGAGCACTCGCGCTCGCCGAGATGGACCACGTTGCCGTGGCCGTCGGCCAGGACCTGGATCTCGATGTGCCGGGGGCGGTCCACCCAGCGCTCCACGAGCAGTGTGTCGTCGCCGAAGGAGGCGCGGGCCTCGCGGCGGGCGGCGGCGATCTCCTCCTCGAGGAGGTTCAGGTCGTGCACCAGCCGCATACCCTTGCCGCCGCCGCCCGCCGACGGCTTGAGCAGCACGGGCGCGCCCAGCTCGCGGGCGGCCTCGGCGAGTTCGGGGTCCCGCCCGCCGGGGACCACCGGCACCCCGGCGGCCTTCACGGTCTCCTTGGCGCGGATCTTGTCGCCCATCAGCGCGATGGCGTCGGGCGGCGGTCCGATGAAGACCAGCCCCGCCTTCTCGCAGGCACGCGCGAAGGCCGCGTTCTCCGCGAGGAAGCCGTACCCGGGGTGGACGGCCTGGGCGCCGGTGCGGGCGGCGGCATCGAGGAGCCGCTCGGCCGACAGATAGCTCTCACCGGCCGGCGGCGGACCGAGCCGTACGGCGGTGTCGGCCTCCCGGACGTGCCGGGCGTCCGCGTCGGCGTCGGAGAAGACCGCCACCGAGCGCACACCGAGCGCGCGGAGCGTGCGGATGACCCGGACGGCGATCTCGCCCCGGTTGGCCACCAACACCGTGTCGAACATGGGTCTCCTCACATCCGGAAGACGCCGAAGGCCGGTTCACCCAGCGGCGCGTTGGCACAGGCGGTCAGGGCCAGGCCCAGCACCTGGCGGGTCTCCAGCGGGTCGATGACCCCGTCGTCCCAGAGCCGGGCGGTCGCGTAGTAGGCGTTGCCCTGGCGCTCGTACTGGGCGCGGACGGGGGACTTGAAGGCTTCCTCCTCCTCGGCCGGCCAGGACTCGCCACGGGCCTCCAGCTGGTCACGCTTGACCGTGGCCAGGACCGAGGCGGCCTGCTCGCCGCCCATGACGGAGATCTTGGCGCCGGGCCACATCCACAGGAAGCGGGGGGAGTAGGCCCGGCCGCACATCGAGTAGTTGCCCGCGCCGTACGAACCGCCGACCACGACCGTCAGTTTCGGCACGCGCGTGCAGGCGACCGCCGTGACCATCTTGGCGCCGTGCTTGGCGATGCCGCCCGCTTCGTACGAACGCCCCACCATGAAGCCGGAGATGTTCTGCAGGAACACCAGCGGGATCCCGCGCTGGTCGCACAGCTCGATGAAGTGGGCGCCCTTCTGCGCGGACTCGGAGAACAGGATGCCGTTGTTGGCGACGATCCCCACCGGGTGGCCGTGGATCCGGGCGAAGCCGGTGACGAGGGTCTGCCCGAACTCGGCCTTGAACTCCTGGAAACGGGAGCCGTCGGCCACGCGCGCGATGATCTCGCGTACGTCGTAGGGGGTGCGGGGGTCCACGGGGACGGCGCCGTAGAGGCCGTACGGGTCGGCCTTGGGCTCGACGACCGGTGTGACCTCCCAGGGGAGCGGTCCGCGCGCGGGCAGGGTGGCGGCGATGTTCCGGACGATCCGCAGGGCGTGCGCGTCGTCCTCGGCGAGGTGGTCCGTCACGCCCGACACCCGCGCGTGGACGTCACCGCCGCCCAGCTCCTCCGCCGTGACGACCTCCCCGGTGGCGGCCTTCACCAGGGGCGGACCGCCCAGGAAGATCGTGCCCTGGCCGCGCACGATCACCGCCTCGTCGCTCATCGCCGGGACATACGCCCCGCCGGCCGTGCAGGAGCCGAGGACGGCGGCGATCTGCGGGATCCGGGCGGCGGACATCCTCGCCTGGTTGTAGAAGATCCGCCCGAAGTGCTCACGGTCCGGGAACACCTCGTCCTGCATGGGGAGGAAGGCGCCGCCGGAGTCCACCAGGTAGAGGCAGGGGAGGCGGTTCTCCAGGGCCACCTCCTGCGCGCGCAGGTGCTTCTTCACGGTCATCGGGTAGTACGTGCCGCCCTTGACCGTGGCGTCGTTGGCGACGATCACGCACTCGCGCCCGCTCACCCGCCCGATCCCGGCGATGACGCCCGCGGCCGGGGCCGCCCCCTCGTACATCCCGTCGGCGGCGAGGGGGGCCAGTTCGAGGAAGGGGGAGCCGGGGTCGAGGAGGGTGTCGACCCGGTCCCTCGGCAGCAGCTTGCCGCGCGCGGTGTGGCGGGCGCGGGCCTTCTCACCGCCGCCGAGCCGGGCCGCGGCGAGCTTGCCGCGCAGCTCCTCGACGAGGGCGCGCTGTGCCTCCTCGTTGGCCCGAAAGGCCTCCGAGGCGGGGTCGGCCGCGCTCGTCAGCTCCGGTGCCTCGTGCATCCCGCGATCCCCTCACCTTGTTAATGAGCGTTAACGCATTTCCTTCAGGTTAACGACCGCTAACCTCCCTGTCTAGAATTACCCGCATGGCCACCAGAACCGACGCCCCCACCCGCCGAGAGCAGATCCTCAAGGAGGCCGCGCGGCTGTTCGCCGAGCGCGGCTTCCACGGCGTCGGCGTCGACGAGATAGGCGCCGCGGTCGGGATCAGCGGCCCGGGTCTGTACCGGCACTTCCCGGGCAAGGACGCGATGCTCGCCGAGCTGCTGGTGGGGATCAGCGGGCAGCTCCTCACCGGTGCCAAACGCCGCGTGTCCGAGGCGGACGGAACCGGGGAGGGGGCGCTCCTCGACTCGCTCATCGAGGGCCACATCGACTTCGCGCTCGACGACCGTCCCCTGATCACCCTGCACGACCGCGAGCTGGACCGCCTCCGCGACAGCGACCGCAAGCTCGTGCGGCAGCTCCAGCGGCAGTACGTGGAGCTGTGGGTGGAGGTGGTCCGCGCGCTCTACCCCGCCCTCACCGAACCGTCGGCCCGCTCGGCGGTCCACTCGGTCTTCGGCCTGCTGAACTCCACCCCCCACCTCGGCCGCCCCGGCGCCCTCCCGGGCCGCGAGGCGACGGCGACCCTGCTGCACCGGATGGCCCGGGGCGCGTTCGCGGCGGCGGCCGGGGCGTGACGAGCGTTACGGCCGGGAGCCTCTGGACGCCTCTGTCTACTCGCCGGTACGGTATGTGAGCAAGCGCTTAGCCGGTGGGCCGCAACCATCAATTGAGCACCCCGACGGCGAGCAACCACATCCGCGAGAGCGGCGCCGGTTTAGGCGCAGAGAAGGGTGGCGCAGGTGCGCCGTACGGTGTTCAACGAGGATCACGAGGCGTTCCGGGAGACCCTCCGGGCCTTCATCGAGGCCGAGGTCGTCCCCGTCTACGACGAGTGGTTCGCCGCGGGGCAGGCGCCGCGTGAGTTCTACTACAAGCTCGCCGAGCTGGGCCTCTTCGGCATCAACGTCGCCGAGGAGTTCGGCGGCGCCGGCATCGACTCGTACAAGTTCGAGGCCGTGATGTACGAGGAGACCGCCCGCGCGGGCGTCCACTTCGGCGGCTCCGGGGTGCACGTCCTGCTCGGCCTGCCGTACATCAAGATGCTCGCCACCGACGAGCAGAAGAAGCGGTTCCTGCCGAAGTTCGTCTCCGCCGAGGAGATGTGGGCGCTCGCGATGACCGAGCCCGGCACCGGCTCCGACCTCGCGGGCATGAAGACCACCGCCAAGCTGAGCGAGGACGGCACGCACTACGTCCTCAACGGCTCCAAGACCTTCATCACCGGCGGTGTCCACGCCGACCGCGTGATCGTCTGCGCCCGCACCTCCGCGCCCACCGCCGAGGACCGCCGCCACGGCATCTCCCTCTTCGCCGTGGACACCAGGTCCGAGGGCTACTCCATAGGCCGCAAGCTCGACAAGCTGGGCCTGCGCACCTCCGACACCGCCGAGCTGGCGTTCGTCGACGTCAAGGTGCCCGTCGAGGACCTCCTCGGCGAGGAGAACAAGGGCTTCTCCTACCTCGGCCACAACCTCGCCTCCGAGCGCTGGGGCATCGCCTTCGGCGCCTACGCGCAGGCCAAGGCCGCGGTCCGGTTCGCCAAGCAGTACGTCCAGGAGCGCACCGTCTTCGGCAAGCAGGTCGCCCACTTCCAGAACACCAAGTTCGAGCTGGCCGCCTGCCAGGCCGAGGTGGACGCGGCGGAAGCGGTCGCCGACCGCGCCCTCGAAGCCCTCGACGCCGGTGAGCTGACCCCCGCCGAGGCGGCCTCCGCCAAGCTGTTCTGCACCGAGGTCGCCCACCGCGTCATCGACCGCTGCCTCCAGCTGCACGGCGGCTACGGCTTCATGAACGAGTACCCCATCGCCCGTCTGTACGCCGACAACCGCGTCAACCGGATCTACGGCGGGACCAGCGAGATCATGAAGACGATCATCGCGAAGGACATGGGCCTGTAAGCCGCCCGCAATTACCGGCCGGTACAACTGCTCCCATGAGCCAGGCACTTCTCGGTCTCCTGGATCTGCTCGACCTTGAGCAGATCGAGGAGAACATCTTCCGCGGCCAGTCCCGCTCCGCCGTCGTCCCCCGGGTCTTCGGGGGCCAGGTGGCGGCGCAGGCGCTGGTCGCCGCCGGGCGCACGGTCCCCGCGGACCGGCACGCCCACTCCCTGCACGCGTACTTCCTGCGCCCCGGCGACCCGGGCGCGCCCATCGTCTACAACGTCGAGCGGATCCGCGACGGCCGCTCCTTCACCACCCGCCGCGCGGTCGCCGTCCAGCACGGCCGGCCGATCTTCGCGCTGTCGGCGTCCTTCCAGCTGTACGAGGACGGACTCGACCACCAGACCCCCATGCCGCCCGCGCCGGACCCGGAGACCGTCCCCACCGGCCAGGAACGCCTGCGCGGCTACGACCACCTCGACCCGGCGATCGTCGAGAAGTTCCTCGAAACCCGCGAGGCGATCGACCTCCGCTACGTCGACGAGCCGCCGTACGGGAAGTTCGGCGAGCCGCGCGAACCGCGCAGCCAGGTCTGGTTCCGTACCAACGGCAAACTGGATGACGACCCGCTGCTCCATGTCGTCCTCGCCACGTACGTCTCCGACATGACGCTGCTCGACTCGATCCTCCTCGCGCACGGCCGCGGCGGCTGGGCGGTCGGAGACGTGGTCGGGGCGTCCCTGGACCACGCGATGTGGTTCCACCGCCCGTTCCGCGCCGACGAGTGGCTGCTGTACGACCAGGAGTCGCCGTCCGCGTACGGCGGGCGAGGTCTCGGCCAGGCCCGCATCTACACGCAGGACGGACGGCTCGCGGTCTCGGTGATCCAGGAGGGCGTGGTCCGCGTCCCCCGGCCGTGAGACCTACAGGCCGGCCTCGGCCAGCAGGTACGCGACCATCGGGTCGTAGTGCCGGGGGCTGACGACGTGGTCGTCGAGCGGGACCGCCACCTGTACGGTGCCCTCCGCCTCGGCGATGAACAGCCCCGGGTCGTTGCAGTCGGCGTACCCGACGGAGTCGATGCCGTGCTGTCCGGCGTAGCCCGCCCAGCCGTGGTCGGCGACGACCAGGTCGGGCAGCTGCTTGCCGGTCCGCTCCCAGGCGGTGAGGATCTGCCGCATCGGCTCGCCCGAGTGGGTGTGCCACAGCGTGGCGCCGTGCTCCAGGACGGCCACGTCCGCGACCTGCCAGACGTAGCCCTCCTCGGTCTGCAGCCCGTCCGGGATGACCATGATCTCGCAGCCGGCCGCGCGCAGGGCCGCGGCGGTCGCGCGGTGCACGTCCAGCAGGCCGCCCGGGTGGCCGGTGGCGAACAGCACCCGGTGGTGTCCGTCGGCGGCCTTGCGCAGCCGCGCGGCCAGCCGGTTCAGGCCGTCGACGGTCAGCGCGGGGTCGATGGTGTCCTGGCCGTGGCGGTACTCGGGGTCGTCGTTCACCCCGACCCGCTCCGCCATCACCGCGAGGACGTCCTGCTCGTCGGTCCAGCGGTCGCCGAGTTCCAGGCCGAGCCAGTAGTTGCGGTTGCCGTTCGCCAGCTGACGGTAGTGGGAGAGGTTGTTCTCGCGCGGAGTGGCGACGTCTCCGGCGATGCGGGTCTTGACCAGATGCTCAATGAGCTCGGCGCGGCTGGGGGTCCTGGGGATCCCTGATATCGGCATGGCCCCATTGTGGTGCAGCGGAGGGGGGCCGTCTGCGCTGTTCCGCGCGCTGGGACGTGCGTCACTGAAGATCATCGGCAGATCGTCCGCCGGTGCCGCGCAGCGCGAACCACAGCTCCATCCGTACGTCCGGATCGTCCAGGTCCGACCCCAGCAGCGCGGCGCATCGCGCGATCCGCTGCCGCACGGTGTTGCGGTGCACGGCCAGCGCGACGGCGGTCCGGTCCCAGCTGCCGTGCAGGGAGAGCCATGCCCGGAGGGTCTCGGTGAGGACGGGGGAGGCGGCGATCGGCGCGAGGCGCTCGCGCGCGAACTCCTCGACGGCGTCGTCCGGCACCAGCTCCCCGAACCCGGACGCCCCACCTCCACCCTGCCGCACGATCCCCACCCGGGTGGCTCGCGCCCGCGCCAGCGCCCGCCCCGCCTGCACATCCCCGGCCCCCAGCCGCCCGGCCCCCACCACCCCACTCACCCCGAGCACCCACCCGGTCTGCGCCCCCACCACCCGCCCACCCGGGACGAGAACCCGCACGACCTCCCCGTCGACATCGACCAGCCCCGACCCGAGCGCCGCGCCGAGAGCGGATGCGGCGACGGGGTCGGGGGCGGCCGGCTGCGCTTCCGGCCGCGCGTGTACGACCAGCCATCGGTCGCCGCTGCCGCTGCCGTCGCCGTCGCCGTCGCCGAGCAGTGGGGCCACCTCCTCCGGCCGCGCGCCCAGCAGTAGTCGTACGAGTGCCGAGGAGCGGGCGGTGGCCGAGTCGCTGTGGTGTGCGCCCGTGAGGAGGGAGAGAAGCACCGCCGCGACCGAGGCGATGGTGTGGTCCCCGGCTTCCCTGCGCCGCGTCGCAACACCGAGAACGAAGCCCTGCCCGGCCCCCTGGGCCCCCCGCTCGGCCCCCTGACCCGCACCCGGCCCGCCTCCCAGTGCGTACGCGGCGAGGTGGGTGCCGGAGGGGGTCGTGTCGGTGGCTGTGGCGGAGGCTCGGGTGGTGAGGTGGTGGGCGAGGTCGGTGAGGGGAGCGTCCGTCGTGGGGTCCGGCGCCCCCGCAGCCGCGATCTCCGTGCCGTCCGGCCCGTACAGCACCGCCCGGCCCCCGAGCCGCTGGGACAGCCGGCGCAGGACAGAGGGGACCGCGTCCGGGCGGGACGCCGCCGCGGCGAGGCTCTGCTGGGCCTCCGTCACGCGGCGCAGTTCGGCCGTGCGGGCCCGCTCCAGCAGGTCCCAGACCGCGCGGGCCACGGCCGCGAACGTCGTGCGCGGCGGCACCTCCAGCAGCGGCAGCTCGTACGCCTCGCAGGCCGCGACCAGCGCGCGCGGCACCGTGTCGTGCACCGGCGCCACCCCGAACCCGAGGGCCGCCCCGCCCGCCGCCACGATCCGGGAGACGTAGTCGTCGAAGTAGGTGCCCGAGCCGGCCGCCTCCGGGATGTGCACACCGGCCGTCAGCAGCAGCTCCCCGCCCAGCAGATACGGATACGGGTCGGCCATCTCCGAGGTGTGCGCCCCGTGCAGCACCGTGCCGGGGTCGACGGGCCCGGCGATCTGCCGCAGCGCCAGCTCCTCGCGGGCCAGCAGAGCGGCGAGCGGCACCGCCGGGGTGGGAGGAACGGCGGCTGCCTGCGACTCCGGCATGGTGTGCGTTTCCTCCAGTCCATGGCCCTCAAGTGGAGGAAACGTACACTTCGCAGCCACTTTCCGGCCACCTAGGGTCGAGGAACCCGGCGAAGGAGGGCCCCGTATGGCCGTCGACTACGCAGTGATCGTCGTCTATCTGGCCGGCATGCTGGCCATGGGCTGGTGGGGCATGCGCCGCGCCAGGTCGAAGAGCGAGTTCCTGGTGGCGGGCCGCCGCCTCGGCCCCGCGATGTACTCGGGGACCATGGCCGCGATCGTCCTCGGCGGCGCGTCCACGATCGGCGGCGTGGGACTCGGCTACCAGTACGGCCTCTCCGGCGCCTGGATGGTCTTCACCATCGGCCTCGGACTGCTCGCCCTGTCCGTCTTCTTCTCCGCCCGCATCGCGCGCCTGAAGGTCTACACCGTCTCCGAGATGCTGGACCTCCGCTACGGCGGCCGGGCCGGGGTCATCTCGGGCGTGGTCATGTGGGCGTACACCCTGATGCTCGCCGTCACCTCCACCATCGCGTACGCCACGATCTTCGACGTCCTCCTCGACATGGACCGGACCGTCGCGATCGTCCTCGGCGGCACGATCGTCGTCGCGTACTCGACGCTCGGCGGCATGTGGTCGATCACCCTGACGGACATGGTGCAGTTCGTCGTGAAGACGATCGGCGTGCTGCTCCTGCTCCTGCCGATCGCCGTCGTCAAGGCGGGCGGCTTCGCCGAGATGAGGGCGAAGCTGCCGACCGAGTACTTCGACCCGCTCGGCATCGGCGGCGAGACGATCTTCACCTACGTCCTGATCTACACCTTCGGCATGCTCATCGGCCAGGACATCTGGCAGCGGGTGTTCACCGCCCGCAGCGACCGCACGGCGAAGTGGGGCGGCACCGTGGCGGGTACGTACTGTCTCGTGTACGCCCTCGCCGGAGCGGTCATCGGTACGGCGGCCAAGGTGCTCTACCCGGACCTGGCCGCCGCCGACGACGCCTTCGCGACCATCGTGAAGGACGAACTCCCCGTCGGAGTACGGGGGTTGGTGCTGGCCGCCGCGCTGGCCGCCGTGATGTCGACGTCCTCCGGCGCGCTGATCGCCTGCGCGACGGTCGCGAACAACGACATCTGGGCCCGGCTGCGCGGAAGCACACGTGCCCGGGCGGACGACCACGACGAGGTGAGGGGCAACCGCGTCTTCATCCTCCTCATGGGCATCGCCGTGATCGTCACGGCGGTCGCGCTGAACAACGTCGTGGAGGCGCTCACGGTCGCCTACAACCTCCTCGTCGGCGGACTCCTCGTCCCCATCCTGGGCGGACTGCTGTGGAAACGCGGCACGGTCCAGGGCGCCCTCGCCTCCGTCGTGACCGGCAGCCTCGCAGTGATCTCCCTGATGGCGGCCTACGGCATCCTCGCCGACGAACCCGTCTACTACGGCCTCCTCACCTCCCTCGCCGCATACGTCGTCGTCTCCCTCGCCACCCGCCCCACCGACGCCGCCGTACTGGAGGTCTGGCGCGAGCGCCTGGCCGGACGGGAGGCGTCCGAAACCGCCTCCAGCCCCGTTCCGGCGCCCCGGTAAGGTCACAAGAGAAGCAGTACATACGCGATGAAGCGTAAGAAAGAAGGCATTCGATCATGAGCGGCAACGAGACGCCACGTGGTCCCGTCGACTCCTCCCGCGTCCCGCGGTACGCCGGGCCCGCGACCTTCGCCCGGCTGCCCCGCCTCGACGAGGTCGGCCGCGCCGACGTGGCCGTGGTCGGCGTGCCGTTCGACTCCGGCGTCTCGTACCGGCCGGGCGCCCGCTTCGGCGGCAACGCGATCCGCGAGGCCTCCCGGCTGCTGCGCCCCTACAACCCCGCTCAGGGGGCCGCCCCCTTCGCCCTCGCACAGGTCGCGGACGGCGGCGACATCGCGGTGAACCCGTTCGACATCCACGAGGCCGTGGAGACGGTCGAGGCGGCGGCCGACGAACTGCTCGGCACGGGTGCCCGTCTGATGACCCTCGGCGGCGACCACACCATCGCGCTCCCGCTGCTGCGCTCGGTGGCGAAGAAGCACGGCCCGGTGGCCCTGCTCCACTTCGACGCCCATCTCGACACCTGGGACACCTACTTCGGCGCGGAGTACACGCACGGCACCCCGTTCCGCCGCGCGGTCGAGGAAGGGATCCTCGACACCTCCGCGCTCTCCCACGTCGGCACCCGCGGCCCGCTCTACGGCAAGCAGGACCTGACCGACGACGAGAAGATGGGCTTCGGCATCGTGACATCGGCGGACGTCATGCGGCGCGGGGTCGACGAGATCGCCGACCAACTGCGCCAGCGCGTCGGCGACCGCCCCCTCTACATCTCCATCGACATCGACTGCCTGGACCCGGCCTACGCCCCCGGCACCGGCACCCCCGAGGCCGGCGGCATGACCTCCCGGGAGCTGCTGGAGATCCTGCGCGGTCTCGCCTCCTGCAACCTGGTCTCGGCGGACGTCGTGGAAGTGGCCCCGGCGTACGATCACGCCGAGATCACGTCGGTGGCCGCGTCCCACACGGCGTACGAACTCACCACGATCATGTCCCGGCAAATCGCGGAGGCCCGCGCACAGTGACCCACGACCACGACCTGGTGCTCCGCCCGACGGAGGCACAGATCTCCGCCGCTCTGAACCCTCCCCCCGGCCGCAACGGCGGAGACCTGGTCGTGGAGACCCTCGCCGCCCTCGGCACGACCGCGGTCTTCGGCCTGCCCGGCCAGCACGCGCTGGGCATGTTCGACGCCCTGCGCCGCTCCTCCCTCCGCTACATCGGCCTGCGGGTGGAGAACAACGCCGGGTTCGCGGCGGACGCGTACGGCAGGATCACCGGCGAGGCGGCCCCGCTGCTCCTCTCCACCGGCCCGGGCGCGCTGACCTCACTGGCCGCGCTCCAGGAGGCCGCCGCGGCCTCGGCGCCGGTGCTGGCGATCAGCAGCCAGATCCCGACGGCGGGCCTGGGCGGCGGCCGGCACGGCTACCTCCACGAACTCCCCGACCAGGCGGCCTCGTTCCGGGGCGTGGTGAAGTCCGTCCACCCGGTCCGCAGCCAGTCCCAGATCCCGTCGGCGATCGAGGCGGCCTGGAAGTCCGCGCTGACCGCCCCGCACGGCCCGGTGTGGGTGGAGATCCCCCAGGACGTCCTCCTGGCCCCGACGGCGATCCCGGTCGTCACCGGCGGCGACGCCTTCCCGGAGGAGCTGCCCCCGCGCCCCGAACTGACGGCTGTGGCAGCCGACTTGCTGTCACGGGCGGAACGGCCCGCGATCATCGCCGGCGGCGGAGTGGTACGCGCGGACGCCTCGGGCAAACTGAGGCGACTGGCGGAACGCCTCCGGGCCCCCGTCGTCACGACCCCCGGCGGCAAGGGCGCGTTCCCCTGGACGCACCCCCTGTCCCTCCAGTCCTGGCTGGAGGACCGCCACACGACCGACTTCCTGGAGGACGCGGACGTACTCCTCGTCATCGGCTCGGGCCTGGGCGAACTGTCCTCCAACTACCACACGTTCAAGCCCCGCGGCCGTCTGATCCAGATCGAGGCGGACCTCGGCAAACTGGAGTCCAACCACCCCGCCCTGGGCATCCACGCGGACGCCCGCCTCGCCCTCCAGGCCCTGCTGGAGACGGTGACCCCGCGCGAGGACGAGGATGCGCCGACCCGCGTACGCACACTCCTCTCCCGCGTCTCGGAGCGCATCGCCTCGCAGGAACTGACCCTGGAACAGGACCTGTTGGCGTCGATCCGCCGGGCGCTGCCCGCCGACTCCCCGTCCTTCTGGGACATGACCATCCTGGCGTACTGGGCCTGGTCGGCCTTCGACGCCAAGGGCCCCAACCGCATGCACTCCGCCCAGGGCGCCGGCGGCCTCGGCTACGGCTTCCCCGCTGCCCTGGGCGCGGCGGCCGCCGACCCCACCCGCCCGGTCCTGGCGGTGTCGGGCGACGGCGGCGCGTTGTACTCCATCGCCGAACTGGCCACGGCCAGGCAGTACGACCTCCCGGTCACCTGGCTCATCGTCGACGACGGCGGCTACGGCATCCTCCGCGAGTACATGACGGACGCCTTCGGCGCGACCACGGGCACGGAACTGACCCGCCCCGACTACGTCGCCCTCGCGGAGTCCTTCGGCGTACCGGGTATCCGCACCTCCCCGCAGACCCTGGAGACGGACCTGACGAAGGCCCTGACATCCCCAGGGCCTTCGGTGGTCGTACTCCCGGCGGTGTTGCGGATGTTCGCGCCTACACACATCGGGACGGAGGCGTAAGGCACCCGCCCTCGCCTCCGCCCTCGCGGGTCAGCAGGCGCCCGGGCCCACGCCGTCGATACGGCCGCCGAAGTCGCCCAGGTAGCGGGAGCGCCAGTCGCCGTTGAAGACGTCACGCTTCTCGACCGGGCTCCAGTTGATGAAACAGGCGCGGGTGGAGGCGACCGCCGAGCCGACGTGGTCGTGGAGGAACGGCGGCATGTCGCGGTAGCCGCTGCGGGAGGTCCACTCCCACGAGCTGCCGCTGAAGTTCTCCCCGCTCCAGAAGCAGACGGAGCCGTCGGAGCAGGACGGGACGGCGGCTGCCGACGCCCCCTGCGAGGACGGCAGGACGAGCGCGGTCAGGGCGACGGCGGCAGCGAAGGACCAGGTACGCAGCTTCATGAGGATCTCCGGAAGGGGAGGGACTGGGTCGGGATCATGCTTCCGCCCTTCGCGCCCGACACGCCCGGCCCGAAGATCCATTCACCCGTGTGAGCTAACCAGTGCCGCATCGGACAACGTGCGCCCCGTTGTCGGCCGGCGGTGTGGCGCGGCTCCCTCGTAGCGGCCTCCGAGCCGGGGTCCGGTTCGGGCTATGGCCCGCTGTGGATCAGTGACGCCCACAGGTGTGGTCGGCCGGGGTGCTCGGCACGCAGGTGCTGGATGACGCGGTGGAGCGCCATCGCCGCGGCATCGGCGGACGGCGTGTCCGGCATCAGCCGGTAGAAGTGGTCGGCCGCGCCGGCCGCGACGTGGTCGTCCAGCGGCCAGAGACTCGCGACGACGTGTCGGAACCCGGCCAGCTGGAACGCGGAGGCGAGGTGGATGGACTCGTCCGCGTGCCGTCGGCCGACGTGTCCGGTGGAGCACGCGGACAGGTATGCCAGTTCGGCCTCGTGGAGGTCGAGGCGACCGATCTCCGCGATGGACAGCACGCCGTCGTGGAGGTGAAGCCCGCCCTCGGACGGCGCGTTGGGGTCGGTGCCCGCGTGGCAGGCGAAGTGTGCCCAGCTCGCATGGGGGAGCGCGCCGGTCACACGGGCGGCGGTGGCCTGCTCGTTGGTGAGCGGAGGCATGTCGGGATGGGCGGCGTGCAGGCTCGCGGCCTCGGCGACGGTGGCCGGCAGGTCCGGCAGACCCGGGGTGCGGTCGAGGGCGACTGTGAGCCGGCGCAGGGCCGTCGCGGCCGGGCGTCCCTGTGCACGGGCCAGGGCGCGCAGGGTAGGCGTGTACGACGAGATCACCCGGTCGAGCGCCCCTGCGCCACCGGGGTGTCCGGCCGCGTGCAGCGGCAGCAGCCCGAGCGGCCCGGTCGGCATCCACCACACGCGGGGCAGTACTCCGTCGTTCGGGCGGAGCCGGTCCTCGAGTGCGTCGAGGACCGGCTCGACCGTCTTGTCCCACAGCCAGCCGAGCAGCTCCGTCAGCACCCGTTGCCGGCGCAGCTCGCCGGTGAACGAGCCGGCGTCGTGCGTCGCTTCCGTCAGCTCGGCGGCCCGCGCCTCGACGTCGGCCAGCCGCAGTTCGGGCAGCGGCACCGGCAGCGGGGGCCCGTCGGCGGTGACGACGATGCCGTCGCACCGCTGCCGGCCGGCGTTGAGCAGCACGACCGCCCCGCCGGCGGCGGTCGGCCGCAGCTCGGTCCACGTCGGCGGGAGCAGGAACCGGTCCAGGCCGGGCAGCCGGCGGATCTCCGTCAGTACGACGTCGTGCTCGGCCCACAGCCGCTTACGCCGGTCGACCTGGTCGAGGTCGTGACCGTCGGGCGTGGCCATGGCCGGGGGATCCGGCGCGTTGAGGGCATCGCGGACGCGGCTCAGACGGCGGGTCAGTGCCGGGTGCTCGGCTTCGAGGTCGGCGAGGGGTGTCCGCAGCGCCAGCCGGGACGCCAGCAGGACCGCCCGGCCCAGCTCACCGGCCTGGACCGCGCCGCCCGGATCGTCGAGGGCACAGTGCACGGCGATCGTCTCGCCGACCAGTCCGCGGTTCGCGCCGAGGCGGTGCTCGTGGTCCGCCGACGAGGTCTCCCGTGCCGCGACCAACGGCAGCAACTCCACCGCCGTGTCGAACAGCAGCCGGGCGGTGTGCGGTTCGTCCAGTACGTAGGCGAGCCGGCCGACCGCCCAGCAGGCGCGGAGCCGGTCGAACGGGGGCGATGTCGTGGCCGCGAGCGCGTCGTCCGCCAGCCGGGCGATCCGCGACCGGTCGAAGGTGCTGCCGGTGTCCCACCTCCGTGTGTGACAGATCCCGAGGAGGTAGATGCGTGAGGCCCGCCTGGGATGGTCGGCGGGGGTGGCCGCGACGGTCCCTTCCGCGGCGTCGACGGCGCGGTCGAGGTCGGACGGGTTGCCGGTCCGCAGGAACCGCAGCCGGTGGCTGTTGCCGAGGTTGAACAGATGCTGCGCGCGGTCCGGATGGCCGGCGGGGACGGCGTCGGCCGACTCCCGCGCCAGGTCGACTGCGCGGTCAAGGTCGGCCGGATCGCCCGAGTGCTCGTACCGTGCCTGATAGGACCGTCCGAGGTTGTACAGGCGCAGCAGTCGGTCGGGATGGTCGGCGGGGGTGGCCGCGAGCGCCAGGAGCGTGCGGTCGAGGGCGTTGTCGAAGTCGGCGCCGCCGCTCCGGCGGGATCGCGCCTGGTAGGCGGTCCCGAGGTTGGACAGGTGCATAGCCCGGCTCGGGTGGTCGTCGGGCGTGGCGGCCACGGCTTGTTCGTGATGCGCGACGGCACGGCCCAGGTCGTGAAGGCTGCCGCTGTGCTCGAACCGTTGCTGGAGGGCGTTGCCGAGGTTGCTCAGGCGCATCGCACGGTCCGGGTGGTCGTCCGGCGTGGCGGCCACCGAGCGTCTCCCGGCGTCGATGGCCCCGTCCAGGTCGGACATCTCCCCGGTGCGGGTGAACCGGGACCAGCGGGCGACGCTCAGGTTGGACAGGTGCATAGCCCGGTTCGGGTGGTCGTCGGGCGTGGCGGCCACGGCCTGTTCGTGATGCGCGACGGCACGGTCCAGATCGGCCACGTCGCCCAGCCGCTCGAACCGCCCCCGCAGGGCGGCAGCCAGGTTGGACAGGACCATCGCCTGGAAGGGGTGATCAGCGGGTGTGGCGGCGACTGCGCGTTCCAGGCTCTCGACGGCCCGGTGCACGTCGACGGGGTCCCCCTTCCGGCCGAACCGCGCGTCGTACGCGGTGCCCAGGTTGGACAGGCGGTGGGCGAGATCCGGGTGGGCGTCGGGCGTGGCGGCCACGGCCTGTTCGTGATGCGCGACCGCACGGTCCAGATCGGCCACGTCCCCCAGCCGGTCGAACCGCGCCCGGTACACGATGCCGAGGTTGGACAGGAACGTCGCGAACTGGCGGTGACTCCGGGGCGCCGCGGCGACGGCACGACCGAGGTGGCCGATGGCCCGGTCCAGGTCGGCCGCCCCTCCCAGCCGGTCGAACCGCGCGTGGTACGCCATGCCGAGGTTGGACACGTAGGCAGCGCCGTCGGGAGCGTCGTCAGGGGCGGCGGCCACCGCGTGCTCGTGGTGGCCGATGGCCCGGTCCAGGTCGGCCAGGCTCCCCGTCCGCGCGAAGCGGTCGCTGTAGGCGACGGCGAGGTTGGACAGGGCGGTCACTCGGTGCGGGTTACCGGTGTCGGCGGCGGCCTGTTCTCCGATGCCGATGGCGCGGTCCAGGTCCGCCGGACGGCCCGCCCGTCCGAACCGTGTCCAGTAGGCGGTGCCGAGGTTGGTCAGGGTTGTCGGCCGGTGAGGGGAGTCGGCGGGGGTGACGGCCATCGCGCGCTCGCCGGTGTCGATGGCGCGGTCCAGGTCGGCGATGTGCCCGGTGCCCTCGAACCGCAGCAGGTAGCCCGTGGCGAGAGTGGCCAGGTGGAACGCGATGTTCAGATCGGCGCCGGTCGCGACAACGGCCCGTTCCCCGAACTCGATGATCCCGTCCAGGTCGTTCGGGTGCCCGACCCGCTGGAACCGCAGGAGATGGGTGGCGCTGAGGTTGCCCAGGATCAGCGCGGAGTTCGGGTCGCCGACGTGGAGGGCGGCCACGGACTGCTGCCCGATGCCGATCGCCTGGTCGGCGTCGTCCGCCTGTCCCGTCAGCGCGTACCGCGCCCGATGGGATTCGGCGAGGTTGTACAGACGAGTGGCGCGGTGTGGATGGCGGTGCGGTGTCAGGGCGACGATGCCCTGGAACAACGAGACGCAGGAGCCCAGCAGAGCCGTGTCACCGGACCGGGTGGCCCGGTTCAGCAGGTCGACCGCCTGCTGGTTCAGCAGCTCCGGATCAGGCCGGTGGTCGGAGGACATCACCCGTGAGACTATCGGCCAACTGACGGAAGGAGGAGCCCTGGTGGACGCCGAGCGATCGGCCCTGACCACGCTGTGCAAGGAGTTCGACGCGCTGATCGGCGAGACCAGGCTCCACTCCGCGGAACGTCAGGAACTGCTGGAGCGGATCGTGGCCGAGGCGCGGGCCCGGCGTCCGGTGCTCACCCTGCTGGGCCAGTTGCTGAACACCGACCGTGAGACCACCCTGCGCACGCTCGCGACGGGGCTGCCGGGAGCCGGGCCGGGCATCGCCCGTCAGGAGACCTTCCGCTGCCCGGACGGCGCCTGCGACCGGACGGCGGTACCGCCCCCGGCGGGCGCGATCCCGCGCTGCGCCGTCATGGGCCGGCCCCTGGAACGGGGGTAGCGCAGGTGGGCGGTTTCTTCCAGCAGTTGGCCAAGACGCTCGCCGACCGGTGGATCAGCCTGCTCGTGCTGCCCGGTGCGTTCTTCCTCGGCGCGGTGTGGCTGTCCGTCAGCCTCGGCCATGCTGACGGGTGGAACGTCGCGCTGTTGACCCGGCAGGCCGAGAACGCAGCCGCCACGGTCGCGGACCAGCCGGGCGGGGCACAGGCACTACTCGTCGTGGCCGTACTGGCGGCCGCCGCCGCTGTGGGCTTCGTCGTACAGGCGCTGGCCGGAGTCACCCGGCACGTCTGGCTGGGGCAGTGGCCCCGCCCGTTCGTCGCGGTCGCGGCGGCGCGGACGGTGCGCCGGCGTGCGCGGTGGCACCGGCTCGTGGAGGAACGCCGGGCGCTCGAAGCCGCGAGCCCGGGCACACGCACCCGCGAGCAGCAGGACCGGATCGACACCGTGGCCGACCGCGTCACCCGGCTGGCCATGGCTGAACCGGCCAGGCCGACCTGGATGGGCGACCGGATCCACGCCGTGGAGTCGATCGCGTACCACCGCTACGGACTCGATCTGACCTATGGCTGGTCCCGGCTCTGGTTGATCCTCCCCGACCCCGCACGTACCGAACTCACCGCCGCGCACTCGGCGTTCGCCGCCGCGGTCGCCACCGGAACCTGGGCCTTGCCCTACCTCCTGCTCACCGTGGTGTGGTGGCCGGCCGTGCTGGTCGCCGCGGGCATCGGCCTGACCGGGTGGGCCCGCGCCCGCGCCGCCGTAGCCGATTTCACCACCCTGACCGAGGCCACCCTCGACCTGCACGGCCGTACGCTGGCGGTCGCGCTGGGGGTCGGCGACCCCACGGAGGGGACCGGCCCGCTCACGATCAGCGAGGGCGAGCGCATCACCGATCTCGTGCGGAAGGGCCGCTAGCCTGCCGCATCCTGAGGTCGCGTTCACCAGCGAGGACCAGGTTTGCGCATCCGATGCGGCACCAGTCGTTCAAGAGAACCAGAAGAAGATCGTGTCGTCGTTGCGGCCCAGTCGTCGTGCCGTCGCCCACTCCTGTGCCTCGAACCTCATCAGCTCGGCGAACCGGCCCGCCGTCTCCGTGAACTCCCGGTCCAGCCGGTCCAGCACCCTCTCGTACGCCTCCGCCAGTACCACGGCCCGCTGCGCCGGCAGCACACCGATCTGCGGCATCGAGTCGCCGGGGTGCGGCAGCCGCAGCGGCGGCCCGCTGAACAGGAAGGCCGCGGGCAGGACCTCCGACGGGACGCCGTGCCGGGCCAGTTCGGAGTCCAGGGCGTAGAACCACGACGGCCGCTGCCACACCCCGAGGTCGGTGGTGTCGGAGAAGTGCGGCGCGACGACCTCCCGGAAGGCGTACGAGTACGCCGGACACAGCTCCCGGCTCGGCGGCGTCCCCTCGACCAGCTCCTCCAGCGCCCGGCTCACCGACACGTCGAGGTGGACGCCCTGCTCCCGCAGCCGTGCGTCGGTCTTCTCGCACCGCTCGCGCACGATGGTGAACATCCGCTCCTGCTCGCGTGTCCGCTCCACCGCGGTGAGCAGCCGGACCACGCCGCGCATGTCACCGGTGCTCATCTCCAGGCAGTAGCCCACTGGTCGGTCCTCCCCGTTTTGCCGTCGGCCCTGGCCATGACCATGATCCACCACCCATGATCCACTACATCGGGGCATGACGAAGGGCCCTCCCGGGAAACCGGGAGGACCCTGTGCCGGCGCTGTGCGGCCGTGTCCTGTTGCCCTACCAGATCGCCTCGACCCACTCCGGGTGGTCGATGAACGGGTTGCGGTTGTGCTGGTAGGTGTCGTAGATGGCCTGGTTGCGCTTCTCCTCGAAGGCGCTCGGCGGGTCCTCGTCGTTCCACGCCTTGAGGACGGAGAGGCGGCCCATGTACGGGTTGCTGCCGTTGCCGACCGAGTCGTTGGGCTCCAGGTCGGCCCAGCCGTCGTCGCCCTCGTAGCGCACGGCCATGTACAGGATCATGCGGGCCACGTCGCCCTTGTCCGCGTCGCGCGGCTCGAAGGAGTTGGAGTCGACGAGGCTGCCGCCGCCGTTGGTGACCGTGCTGCCGCCGTTGTCGAAGTCGAGGTTGCCGCGGATGCTGTTGACCTGGACGTCCGCGGGGCGCAGGTGGTGCAGGTCGGTGCCGGGGCCGGTCGCCTCGCCGAAGTCGCCGTGGGACTTGGCCCAGGTGTGCTCGCGGTTCCAGTCGCCGACGTCGCCGCCGTTGAGGGACTTGCTGCGCGAGACACCGCTGTACAGCAGGATCACGTTGCTGCTGTTGTTCGGGTCCTGGTCGGTGACCTTCAGCGCGTTCCAGACCGCGGAGTACGAGATCTTCGTCTGGCTGCTGATGATCGTGTGCAGGGACGACTTGAGGCTCGAACCGGTCTTGCCGACCGCGTTCTTGTAGTACGTCGAGTCGTACGCGGTGGTCGTCGCCGCGGCCGGGGTCGCGGTGAGCGCGGGAGTGGCGAGGGCGGCCAGGAGGGCGGCGGTGGTCAGCGCCACCGGCTTCCAGCGGCGGTGTGTGCGTGTCGCCAGCATAAAGGGTGTCCCATCTACGCGGGTTGAATGGAGGCGGCACTGGGGAGAGTGACACGAACATGCGGTCCTGTCCATGACAACTGCATGTCCTTTGGGTGACAGAAACGGCCCCTGACAGGGTGTCAGGGGCCGTTGGGGCTGTACGTGTCAGCTCACGTCGGAAGCGTCCAGCCGGTAGACGGTGGAGGTGTTGCTCTGGGAGGACGTGCCGGACCCGGACCCGGACCCGGTCTCGGTCTCGGCGCTCGAGGTCGAGCTGTACTCGCTCTCCTTCACCGCCGTCCCGTTCTTCTCCACCCAGGCGGTGAGCTCCTGGTTCTGGCTGTTGTTGCCGCCCATGCCCATGCCGCCGCCGAGCTGGATGTAGTGCAGTTCACCCTTCTTCACCAGCTCCTTGAGCTTGGCGAGGGTCATCGCGTTGTCGGAGCCGGTGAAGCCGAACATCGAGATGACGGGCTTTCCGGTGCTGAGGATCATCTGGCCCGCGCTCTGCGAGTTGGACACCGCGATCAGCCACTTGGCGCCGTCCTGGTGCTTCTCCAGGTATGACACGAGCTGACTGTCGGCGCCGCCGCCCATACCGCCGCCACCGCCGCCCATACCGCCACCGGGCGCACCGCCGGTCCCGCCCGGCGCGCCGCCGCCACCTTGAGCCTCACCGCCCGCCGCGCCACCCGGGAACTCCCCGTTGGCGCCGCCCTGCGGAAGCTCGCCGCCACCGCCGCCGGGGAACTCCCCGCCCGCCTGGCCGCCCTGCTGCGTGCCGCCCTGCTGTGTGCCGCCCGGCATCTGACCACCGGGACCGCCGTTGCCGCCACCGTTGCCGCCGCCGAAGCCACCCCGGCCGCCGCCACCGCCCGGACCGCCCATGCCGCCCCCGGTGGAGGGACCCGCGGTCGGGTTGGTGCCGCCCATCATGCCGCTGGAGGAACCGAAGGCCGGTGAGGCGGCGTACGCCGTCGGACCCGCGAGGGCCGCCACGACCGCCGCCGCGACGGACGCGCCGAGCAGCCGCAGCCGGGTACCGGAACCGGCGGACCGCAGGACGAACAGCCCCACGATCGCTAGGACCGTCAGCACACCGATGACCGGCCACAGCCAGGTGTTCCAGCCGGTGGCCCGGCGCAGCAGCACGATCGCCCAGACACCGGTGACGGCCAGGCCGGCCGGCAGCACCCACGACCAGCGCGCGTCACCGCTCCTGAAGGCCCGCCACAGCATCACGCCGCCGCCACCGCACAGCGCCGCGATGCCCGGGGCGAGCGCGGTCGTGTAGTACGGGTGCATGGTGCCCTCGGCCATGGCGAAGGTCAGGTAGTGCAGCACCAGCCAGCCGCCCCACAGCACCAGCGCGGCACGGGTGAGGTCGGTGCGCGGGGCCCGGCCGCACAGCACCAGCCCTGCGACGAGGGCGATGCCCGCGAAGGGGATCAGCCAGGAGATCTGGCCGCCGAGGATGTCGTTGAACATCCGGCCGACGCCCGCGGTCCCGGCGAAGGTACCGCCGCCACCGCCCCCGCCACCGCCGCCTCCGCCGTTGCCCTCGCCGCCGAGGACGCGGCCCAGGCCGTTGTAGCCCATGATCAGGTCCCAGGCGCTGCCGTCGGTCGAACCGCCGATGTAAGGACGGTCGTCGGCGGGCACGAGCGAGACCGCCATGGCCCACCAGAAGCTGGAGACGGCCAGCGCCACAGCCGCGAGGGCCAGGTTGACGGCCTTCTTCTTCCAGCCCAGCCTCGACGCGTACACGTACACGGCGAAGACGGCGGGCAGGGCGATGTAGCCCTGGAGCATCTTGGTGTTGAAGGCGAGGCCGAAGCACACGGCGGAGCCGATGAGCGGCAGCAGCCGGTCGTCGCGCGTGGCGCGCAGCGCGAGGGCCGCGCCCGCGACCATCAGCAGCACCAGAATGGTGTCCGGGTTGTTGTCACGGTTGATGGCGACCGTGATCGGCGTCAGCGCGAGGACGAGCGCCGCGACGGCGGCGGCCACATGCCCGAAGACCCGCTTCACGGAGGAGTGCAGGATCCAGATCGTGCCGAGTGCCGCCCCGATCTCCGGCGCCATCATCTGCCAGGTGCCGAAACCGAAGATCCGGCAGGACAGGCCCATGATCATGAGCGCGAACGGCGGCTTGTCGACGGTGATGAAGTTCCCGGCGTCGAGCGAGCCGAAGAACCACGCCTCCCAGCTCTTCGTGCCGCTGTAGATCGCCGCGCTGTAGAAGCTGTTGAGGCTGTTGGACGACAGGTTCCAGCCGTAGAGCACGGCTGCCAGGACCAGGATCGCGACGAGCACGGGCAGCGACCAGCGCGGCGCGCTGTCCGGTGGCGGCGCCTGGGGACTCGCGGGGGAGGCCGTCGGCGGAGCCCAGTCGGGGGACACGGTCGGGTGGGGGAGTGGATCGGTGGCAGATGTCACCCTCCGCATGCTGTACGCCGGTTGTGGGTGGTCGCTGTGCCGAAGCTGGCCGCGACCTGTGAAGAGGCACAGGGGCCGGTAACGGGTTGCCCAGGCTTTGCCCAATACTCCAGGTACTTCGGCACGTTCGTACAACCATTCATACGAACTGATGAGTCAACTGGGTATGACTCACCGGACTTCACGACGCGCGTCACGACGCGGGAGAGGGCTGGTCGCCGGCGCGCTCGGCACCGGCCTTCTCATAACCGGCGTGGCCACCGCCGCGCCCGCCTCGGCCGCCGCACCCGCCGTCAGCTGTACGTCGAGCAAGGCAGCTCTCGCCACCAAGCTGAAGAAGGACATCACCGCCGCCCTCAGGACCCGCAAGGGCACGGTCGCCGTCGGACTCTACGACCGCAGCACCAACACCACCTGCACCCTGCGCCCCTCCACGGCCTACGACTCGGCCAGCGTCGTCAAGGTGACCGTCCTCTCCGCGCTGCTGTGGGACGCGCAGAAGACGCACCGCGCGCTCACCAGCCGCGAGAAGACGCTCGCCACCAACATGATCACCAAGTCGGACAACGCCTCCACCTCCACCCTGTGGAGCCAGCTCGGCCTGACGAAGATCAAGAAGTTCCTCACCGCCGCCAAGATGACCCAGACCAAGCCGGGCACGGGCGGCTACTGGGGCCTGACCCAGATCACGGTGACCGACGAGCAGAAGCTGCTCAAGCTGATCACCGCCAAGAACACCGTCCTCACCGACGCCTCGCGCTCCTACGTCAGCACGCTGATGGGCAAGGTCATCTCCTCGCAGCGCTGGGGCACCCCGTACGGCAGGCCGTCGAACGTCTCCTGGCACGTCAAGAACGGCTGGCTGTCGCGCGCCACGCACGGCTGGCGCATCCACAGCGTCGGCACGTTCAAGGGCGGCGGCCACGACTACATGATCAGCGTCCTCACCCAGGACAACAGCACGATGAACTACGGCATCACGACCATCCAGGCCGTCGCCAAGGTCATCCACAAGGATCTGGCCGCTTCCTGAGCGAGCCTTTACGCACCGTCCCACCGCACGTCACCGGCCCGCCCTACGGTGACGCCCATGCGCCTGCGAACCGTACTCGCCACCCTCACCGCCGGCCTGGCGGCGGCCACCTGTCTGACCGCCGCCGGGACCGCGAACGCCAACCCCCAAGCCCGTAACGCCTGTTCACCCACGGTCTCCCTCGACCGCTTCTCCGACGTCCTCGACAAGACGACGTACGACGGCACCTTCGTCGGCAACTTCTCCGCCCTCGCGCTCGACGGCGACGGCTCCCTCGCCGCCCTCTCCGACCGCTCCTCCCTCTTCGACCTGAACGCGAGAACCCTCGCCCCGAAGAAGGTCGTCCAGCTCGCCGACGAGAACGGCGCCGCGCTCGACTCCGAGGGCCTGGTGATCGACCGGGACGGCACGCGCCTGATCACCTCCGAGACCGAGCCGTCGATCCGCCGCTACAGCGCCGACGGCAGGATCCTCGACCGCCTCCCCGTCCCCGCCTCGCTCCTCGTCGCCCCCGCCGGACGCGCCACGACGAACCAGACCTTCGAGGGCCTCACCCTCCTCCCCGGCGGCCGTACCCTCCTCGCCTCGATGGAGTACGCGATCTCCGGCGACACCGCCGGCATCGTCCGCTTCCAGACCTGGACCAGGACCAGGGGGAACCACTTCCGGCTCGCTGCCCAGTACGCCTACCGCACCGACGACCCCATCCTCGGCGTCCCCGAGGTCCAGGCCCTCCCCGACGGCCGCCTGCTCGTCCTGGAGCGCGGCTTCACCGCGGGCGTCGGCAACACGGTCCGCCTCTATCTGGCCGACCCCCGCCACGCCACGGACACCAGCCGGATAGACAACCTCACCGGTCAGCCGGACGTGCGCCTGATCAAGAAGACCCTCCTCACCGACATCGTGACCTGCCCGTCACTCGGCGCGACCGCCAAGCAGCCCCAGCCGAACCCCCTCCTCGACAACATCGAGGGCATGGTGGTCACGGGCCGCGACAAGGGCGCCTTCAAGGTCCTCCTGGTCAGCGACGACAACCAGAACGCCGCCCAGACGACGAGGTTCTACTACCTGCGGGTACGAACCCCCTGAAATCCGGCACCCCAGGGGCGCGGGGAACTGCGCGATCAGCCACGACGGCGCGGCAGTCGCCACCCGGCCGCACCCACCCATTGTTGCGGAGGGATGAAATCCGCTTCGGTCGACGTTGGTGCCTTCCGGTAGAGCAGGTCAGGAATCGGAGGGCACCGGCGTGACAGAGCAACGGGGATGGGCACGACGACTCGCGGGATACGCCTGGCGGTACCGCAAGGACGTCGTCCTGGCCCTGGGCTCCTCGCTCCTCGGCATGGGCGTCATGGCACTCGTGCCGCTGGTCACCAAGGTGATCATCGACGACGTCATCGGCGGCCACACCCGTGACATGGCCCCCTGGGCGGGCACGCTCATCGCCGCCGCCGTCCTCGTCTACGTCTTCACCTACGTCCGCCGCTACTACGGCGGCCGGCTCGCCCTGGACGTCCAGCACGACCTGCGTACCGAGATGTTCGGGACGATCACCCGGCTCGACGGCCGCCGCCAGGACGAGCTGTCCACCGGACAGGTGGTCGGCCGCGCCACCAGCGACCTCCAGCTCATCCAGAGCCTGCTCTTCATGCTCCCGATGACGGTCGGGAACATCGCCCTCTTCGTGATCTCCCTCGTGGTGATGGCGTGGCTGTCGCTGCCCCTCACCCTCGTGGCCCTCGCGGTCGCCCCCGCCCTGTGGTGGATCGCCAAGCGCAGCCGCAGCAAACTGCACCCCGCCACCTGGTACGCCCAGGCGCAGGCGGCGGCCGTCGCGGGCGTGGTCGACGGCGCGGTGAGCGGCGTACGCGTGGTGAAGGGCTTCGGACAGGAGGACCAGGAGACCGGGAAGCTGCGGGAGGTCGGCCGCCGGCTCTTCGCGGGCCGCCTGCGCACGATCCGCCTGAACGCGCGGTACACCCCCGCCCTCCAGGCCGTCCCCGCGCTCGGCCAGGTCGCCATGCTGGCGCTGGGCGGCTGGCTCGCCGTACGCGGCCACATCACGCTCGGCACGTTCGTCGCGTTCTCCACCTACCTCGCCCAGCTCGTCGGCCCGGTCCGGATGCTCGCGATGGTCCTCACCGTCGGCCAGCAGGCCCGGGCCGGCACCGAGCGCGTCCTGGAGCTGATCGACACCGAGCCGTCGATGACGGACGGCACCAAGGAACTCCCCGCCGACGCCCCCGCGACCGTCGAGTTCGACGACGTCTCCTTCGGCTACGACGCCGACCGTCCCGTCCTCGACGGGCTCAGCTTCGAGATCGGCCCGGGCGAGACCCTCGCGGTCGTCGGCTCGTCGGGGTCCGGAAAGTCCACGGTCTCCCTGCTCCTCCCGCGCTTCTACGACGTCACCCGCGGCGCCGTCCTGATCGGCGGCCACGACGTCCGCGAGCTCACCCTCGACTCGCTGCGCGCCGCGATCGGACTGGTCCCGGAGGACTCCTTCCTCTTCTCCGACACGGTCCGCAACAACATCGCGTACGGCCGCCCGGAGGCGACGGACGAGGAGATCCTCAAGGCCGCCCGCGCCGCCCAGGCCGACCGTTTCATCGCCGAGCTGCCCGAGGGCTACGACACCAGGGTCGGCGAGCACGGCCTGACCCTCTCCGGCGGCCAGCGCCAGCGCGTCGCCCTCGCCCGCGCGATCCTCACCGACCCGCGTCTGCTGGTCCTGGACGACGCGACCTCCGCCGTGGACGCGCAGGTCGAGCACGAGATCCACGAGGCGCTGAGGCAGGTCATGGCGGGCCGCACCACCCTCCTCATCGCCCACCGCCGCTCCACCCTCGCCCTCGCCGACCGCATCGCCGTCCTGGACGCCGGCCGCCTCGCCGACGTCGGCACCCACGAGGAACTCCAGCGGCGGTCCCCCCTCTACCGGCGCCTCCTCACCGACCCCGACGAACTCGGCGGCGTCTCGCCCGGCCACGCCCAGCCGGCGGAGTCCGCCGCCGACACCCCCGTACGGGACTCCGTACGCGACGAACTGGATGCCGAGTTCGACGCCGAGCGCGGCATCACGCCCCGGCTGTGGGCGGGGGAGCGGGCGCCCCGGGACGCCGCGATGGACGGCATGCCGGCCACCCCCGAACTCCTCGCGCAGGTGGAGGCGCTGCCGCCCGCCGACGGCACCCCGGACGTGGACGAGATCCGCGCGGTCACCCCCGAGGAGTCCTACGGCCTGCGCAGGCTGCTGCGGGGCTTCGGCCTCCCGCTCCTCGTCAGTCTCGGCATGGTCGCCGTGGACGCCGGGATGGGACTGCTGCTGCCGGTCATGATCCGCCACGGCATCGACGACGGTGTGTCGAAAGCGGCCCTCGGCGCGGTCTGGGCGGCCTCGCTGCTCGCGCTTCTCACGGTGGCCGTCCAGTGGGTGGCGCAGACCGGCGAGACCCGGATGACCGGCCGTACCGGCGAACGCGTCCTCTACGCCCTCCGTCTGAAGATCTTCGCCCAGCTCCAGCGCCTCGGCCTCGACTACTACGAGCGGGAGCTGACCGGCCGGATCATGACGAGGATGACGACCGACGTCGACGCCCTCTCGACCTTCCTCCAGACGGGCCTGGTCACCGCGTTCGTCTCGGTCGTCACCTTCTTCGGCATCATGGGCGCCCTGCTGGTGATCGACCTGGAGCTCGCGCTCGTCGTGTTCGCGACCCTCCCGCCGCTGATCGTCGCCACGTACTTCTTCCGCCGCGCGAGCGTGAAGGCGTACGAACTCGCCCGTGAGCGGGTGTCGACGGTCAACGCGGACCTCCAGGAGTCCGTCTCCGGGCTGCGGATCGTGCAGGCGTTCCGGCGCGAGGGCGACGGCGGGGCGCGGTTCGCCGAGCGCAGCGACAGCTACCGTCAGGCCCGCATCCGGGGCCAGTGGCTGATCTCGATCTACTTCCCCTTCGTCCAGCTGCTGTCGTCGGTGGCCGCGGCGGCCGTCCTGATCGCCGGCGCGGGACGGGTGGACGCGGCGACCCTGACCACAGGCGCCCTGGTCGCGTATCTCCTCTACATCGACCTGTTCTTCGCCCCCGTCCAGCAGCTCTCGCAGGTCTTCGACGGCTACCAGCAGGCCACGGTGTCCCTGGGCCGCATCCAGGAACTCCTCCAGGAGCCCACGTCCACGAAGAGGGCCGACGAGCCCCTCGAAGTCCTCTCCCTGCGCGGCGAGATCGCCTTCGAGGAGGTCTGTTTCGCGTACGGCGAGGGGGAGGAGGCCCTCGGAGGCATCGACCTGCGCATCCCTGCCGGCCAGACCGTCGCCTTCGTCGGCGAGACCGGCGCCGGCAAGTCCACCCTCGTCAAACTGGTGGCCCGCTTCTACGACCCGACGAGCGGCCGGGTGACGGTCGACGGCACGGACCTGCGCACCCTGGACCTCACGTCGTACCGCCACCGTCTGGGCGTCGTCCCGCAGGAGGCGTACCTCTTCCCCGGCACCGTCCGCGACGCCATCGCCTACGGCCGCCCGGACGCGACCGACGCCGAGGTGGAGGCGGCGGCGCGGGCGGTCGGCGCGCACGAGATGATCGCCACGCTCGACGGCGGCTACCTCCACGAGGTCGCCGAGCGCGGCCGCAACCTGTCCGCCGGCCAGCGGCAGCTGATCGCCCTGGCGCGGGCGGAGCTGGTCGACCCGGACGTACTGCTCCTCGACGAGGCCACCGCCGCCCTGGACCTGGCCACGGAAGCCCAGGTCAACCAGGCCACGGACCGCCTCGCGGGCCGCCGCACCACCCTCGTCGTCGCCCACCGCCTCACCACGGCGGCCCGCGCGGACCGGGTGGTCGTGGTGGACCACGGCCGGGTCGCGGAGGACGGCACGCATGACGAGCTGCTGGCTCTGGACGGGCGGTACGCGCGGCTGTGGCGGACGTTCGTCGGGGCGGCCGAGCCCGAGGAGCCGGTAGGCGCGTCCCGCTGAGCCCGTGCAACCATCCGACATATGTCCTGCGTCCGTACACCTGTACGGCATATGGAGGAGGGGTGGGGCATGGCAGGCGGAGTGCGCCGACGGCTGGCGGCCGTGATGGCCGTGCTGACCGCCTGCGGGATCCTCGCGATCGCCGCACCGGCCACCGCACAGGCCGCGTCGGCACCCTGCCCCGGCCGCAAGGTGCGTACCGTCTCCTTCCCCACCGGCTCCGTGCAGGTCTACAAGAGCGGCGACTGGATCTGCGCCGTCACCGTCCAGACCCACCCCGGCACCCGGCGGCACATGTCGGTGAGCGTGCAGGCGCGCGGCCATCGCCCGGTGCTCAGGGCACGGAAGAGCACCCGCAGTTCCCCGGCCGTGCGCGTCTACGCCGGTCACCGCAGCGTGTTGGTGAAGGGCTCGGTCGGCAGTCGCTCAGGCAGCTCGGGCTGGTTCCGCTGCTGAACCTCTGACCCCCCTCCGACCCTCCTCTGGCCTCAACCCCCTCTGGTGTGAAGGGTGTTGCTCCGATAGTTTCCGGCGCACATCCGTTTCACAGGGAACACGGGGAACACAGGGAACAGGGAGGGTGCACGCGCATGCGCAAGGCGCTCAGATGGCTGCTGGCGCTCGTCGTGCTCATAGGCACGCTGAGCACGGCGGGCGCGGCGACCGCCGCCGAACCGGAGCCGGCAGACATCAAGGACCGACTTCTCGCGATCCCGGGCATGAGCCTGATCCAGGAGAAGCCGTACCCCGGCTACCGCTACTTCGTCCTCAACTACACCCAGCCGGTCGACCACCGGCACCCCTCCAAGGGCACCTTCCAGCAGCGCATCACCGTGCTGCACAAGGACATCAGCCGCCCCACGGTCTTCTACACCGGCGGCTACAACGTCTCCACCACCCCCGGCCGCCGTGAACCGACCCAGATCGTCGACGGCAACCAGGTCTCCATGGAGTACCGCTACTTCACCCCGTCCCGTCCCGCCCCGGCCGACTGGTCCAAGCTGGACATCTGGCAGGCGGCGAGCGACCAGCACCGCATCTTCAAGGCGCTGAAGAAGATCTACGGCAAGAACTGGATCTCAACGGGCGGCTCGAAGGGCGGCATGACCGCCACCTACTACGAGCGCTTCTACCCGCACGACATGGACGGCGTGGTGGCCTACGTCGCCCCCAACGACGTCGTCAACGACGAGGACTCGGCGTACGACCGCTTCTTCGCGGGCGTCGGCACCAAGGAGTGCCGCGACCGCCTGAACGCGGTCCAGCGCGAGGCCCTGGTGCGCCGCGCGCCGCTGGAGAAGAAGTACGCGGCGTACGCGGCCGAGAACGGCTTCACCTTCACCACCGTCGGCAGCCTGGACAAGGCCTACGAGGCGGTCGTCCTGGACTACGTCTGGGGCTTCTGGCAGTACAGCCTGCTGTCGGACTGCGACACGATCCCCGCCAACGCCACGACCGCGACCGACGACGAGATCTGGACGTCGATCGACACGATCTCCGGCTTCTCCTTCTACACGGACCAGGGCCTGGAGCCCTACACCCCGTACTACTACCAGGCGGGCACCCAACTCGGCGCGCCCACCATCGGCTTCCCGCACATCGAGAGGAAGTACATCCGCTACGGCTACCAGCCCCCGCGCAACTTCGTCCCCCGTGACATCCGGATGCGCTTCCAGCCCGGCGCCATGCGGGACGTCGACAGCTGGGTGAAGCACAACGCCCGGCACATGCTCTTCGTCTACGGCCAGAACGACCCGTGGGGCGCGGAACGCTTCCGCGTGGGTGCGGGCGCGCGTGACTCGTACGTCTTCACGGCCCCCGGCCTCAACCACGGCGCGAACGTCGCAGGCCTGACCACGGACCAGAAGACCCTGGCCACGGCCCGCATCCTGGACTGGGCGGGCGTCCCGTCGCCGACCGTCGCCCAGGCGAAGCCGCTCGCGAAGTTCGACGCGAAGCTGGACGTCCGGGACGTGGAGCGGGAGCCCGCGCTTCGGCCGTGAGGTCAGTCGGTGGGGCAGACGGGGGCCACTGATTCGTCGGGGAGGTAGGCGGCGCGTTCCTGTGGGGTGAGGTCGCGGTGGACGACTCGGCAGATCCTCTGGATGGCTTCGGAGGGGTCGACGACGGCGTCCGCGTCCCACAGGCGCACCGTCTTGTCCTCGTCGGCGGTGGCGATGGTGTGGCTGTCGGGGCTGAAGGCCACGCCGTCCACCCAGTCGGCATGCCCGATCAGGGGGGCGCGGGTCCTGCCGGTGTGCGCGTCCCACACTCGGGCGGTGAAATCGACGCTGGCAGTGGCGATGAGGCGGCCGTCCTTGCTGAAGGCGACTCCGTAGACCTCGGCGGTGTGTCCTTTGAGGGTGACGCGTGGTGTGCCGCTGTCCACGTCCCACAGCCACGCCGTCTTGTCGTCGCTGGCGGTGGCGATGGTGTGGCTGTCCGGGCTGAAGGCCACCGCTTTCACCTCGTCGATGTGTCCTTCGAGGGTGGCGCGTGGTTTCCCGGTCTTCGCGTCCCAGAGGCGGGCGGTCTTGTCTGCGCCGGCGGTGGCGATCGTGCGGCCGTCGGGGCTGAAAGCGACTCCGTACACCTGGTCGGTGTGTCCTTCGAGGGTGGCGCGTGGTTTGCCGGTGTCCGCATCCCACAATCGTGCGGTGTAGTCCACACCGGCGGTGGCGATGGTGTGGCTGTCGGGACTGAAGGCCACCGCTTTCACCTCGTCGGTGTGTCCTTTCAGGGTGGCGCGTGGTTTCCCGGTCTTCGCGTCCCAGAGGCGGGCGGTCTTGTCTGCGCCGGCGGTGGCGATCGTGCGGCCGTCAGGGCTGAAGGCCACCCCGTACACGGCCTTGGTGTGTCCCTTGAGAGTGGCGCGCGGTCTGCCGGTGGTGGCATCCCAGAGGCGGGCGGTCTTGTCGTCGCTGGCGGTGGCGACGGTGCGGCCGTCGGGGCTGTACGCCACCGCCCTCACCGCCTCGGTGTGCCCGGCGAGGATCGTCCGGGACCGGGCGACATTTGTGTCCCAAAGACGTACGACCTTGTCACGGCCTGCGGTGGCGAGGATGCGGCCGTTGGGACTGAAGGCCACTGCGAAGACGACGTCGGTGGCGCCGTTGAGGGCATCCCGGGGCGTGCCGGTGGCCACGTCCCACAGCCGCACCGGGCGTTCGAGGCCGACGGTGGCCAGGGTGCGGTTGTCGGGGCTGAAGGCCACCCCGATCACCTGTTCGGTGTATCCGCTGAGAGCGATACGGGGCTTGCCGCTGGGCATGTTCCACAGTTGGGTGGAGTAGTCCAACCCGACGGTGGCGAGCGTGCGCCCGTCGCGGCTGAAGGCCAGCGCGACGACGTCGGCGGTGTGCTTCTTGAGGACGGTGCGCGGCTTGTCGGTGTCGGCGTCCCACAGGATCGCCGTCTTGTCGGTGCTCCCGGTGGCGATGGTGTGGCCGTCGGGGCTGTAGGCCACCGCGTTCACGTCGGCGGTGTGCTTCTTGAGGATCGGGCCGGGCTTGCCGGTGCTCGCGTTCCACAGCCGTGCCGTGTTGTCGTTGCTGGCGGTGGCGATCGTGCGGCCGTCGGGGCTGAAGGCCACCCCGTTCACCCAGTCGGTGTGCCCCTTCAGGACATGGCGTGGCTTGCCTGTGGCCGCGTTCCACACCCGTACCGTCTTGTCCTTGCCGGCGGTGGCGATCGTGCGGCCGTCGGGACTGAACGCCACGGACCACACCACGTCGGTGTGTCCTTTGAGGACGGCGCCGGGCCTGCCGGTGCCGACGTCCCACAGCCGTACTGTCTTGTCGGCGCTGGCACTCGCGAGGGTGCGGCCGTTCGGACTGAACGCCACGCGGTACACGTCACTTGCGTGCCCCGACAGCCGGCGATGCATCGGCAGGAGGGCGGCCGTGGTCCGCAGATCCTCCACCGCCTCGGCCGTATGACTGCTGCGATACGCCTGGATCGCCAGCAGCGACGCAAGATCGGTGTTCGTGCCGCTGATCTCGTTGGACTGCGCCGCCAACTGCCGGGACACCGCCGCCCGCCGCGCCTCATTCACCGTCCGCCACTGCCAGATCGCACCCCCCGCCGCCACCAACGCCAGAACCAGCAACCCCCCGAGCACCGCGTTCAGCCGCCGGCTCCGCCGGATGACCGCCCGCTGCCGTTGCCGGCTCGCCGTGAGGAACTCGGAGATGTCGGACGGCAGATGGCGTCGGCGGGACCACTCCAGCCCCTCCGCGAGGGCCGTGCCGCCGAGCAGGTCGCCGGGGTCCTTGTCCGCGTCCGCCCAGCGGGACTGCCGTTCGTGGGTGTGGCTGAGCCATTCCTGGAAGCGGTGGTCCTGGTTGACCCATTCGCGCAGTGCGCCCCAGTCGCGGATGAGTGCCTCGTGGATCAGTTCGGCGACCGGCTCCCCGGGGGAGTCCTCGGGGTCACGGGGGCCGTGCAGGGTCTGCGTGGTGATGATGCGGTGGCGTGCGAGAGAGGCGATGACCGCATCGACCGCCGCCGACTCATCGTTGGTGGGGTCGGCGGCCAGGTCGCGCAACTCATCGAGTGGAACCTGCGTGCGGACGGCCGTGATGTTGTGGCTGGGGTCGGCGGGATGTACCAGGGAGGTCAGGGCTCGCCGTGCGATGAGCTGTTGCTCGGGGGACAGTTCGCCCAGCGCGTTCTCGCACCACGTCGTCACGCTGCCGCTGACCCCGCCGATGCGCCGGTACGCCTCGTGGGTGAGGTAGCCGTCCTTGCGCCTGAGCCAGAGCTGGCTGAGCGTCATCTCCAGCAGGGGCAGCACGGTGACGGGTGCCTCGCGGGTGAGGGACGCGCCGGGGGTGGTCTCCAGGACGTCGCTGATGATCTGCTCGGGCAGCCCCGGCTGGAAGCGGAGTCCCACGTCCCGGGCGGGCAGCACGATGATGTCGTGCAGGCCCTGCTGGCTCAGCGTGCCGGGCACGTTGAGGAGGCCCGGCATCGCGGCTTCCAGCAGCTTGGGGGCCAGGGCGGCCAGTTGGGGATAGAAGTCGTCCCGCATGATCAGGATGACGGTGATCTTGGTGTAGGTGTCGGCGGCCGTGGCGACCTCGTCGATGACGGCCAGGAACTCCCGCAGCCGCCCGTCGGACGTCTGGACGAGGAGTTCCTCGAACTGGTCGATGACCAGCAGGACGCGCTGGTAGGAGGGTTCGGCGGCGAGCCGGCGGTTGACCGCCCCGGTGATGCCCTCGTCGGCCGCCCCGGGCAGCCCGGCCCGTTCGATCTCGGCGAGCATGTCCTGCCGGGGGCGGGCGAGCACGGGCAGCCAGAGGTCGCTGCCGGGCAGCTCGCCCTTCGCCAGCGCCCGCAGCACCCCGGCCTGGATCAGTGACGACTTGCCCGATCCCGACGGCCCGAGCAGCAGGGTGAGCCGCCGCTGCTGGGCGAGGTTCGTGAGGATGTGTCGTACGGCTTCCTGGCGGCCCTGGAACCAGCGGGCGTGTTCCGCGGTGAACGGCTCCAGGCCCCGGTAGGGGCACACTTCCCGTTCCGCGATTTCCGGCAGGACGTCCCGCAGTACCTGGGTCGGCGTCACGTACGCGATCCCCTGCCCCCGTTCGAACGCGTCGGGCGCGGTGATCTCGGTGAGCATGCCGACGACCAGGCCGGTGACCCCGTCGACGACGGGTCCGCCGCTGAAGCCGGTGGTGAGGTCGTTGGCGTCGGTCAGTTGCAGATGGCTGCACCGGCCGTCGGCGCCGGGCAGCAGATCGCCGCCGACGCCATAGCCGAAGTGGCCCCCGGGCGGGGCCTGCGCCGGGAAGCCGAAGGAGCGCACCGGGTGGCCCTGGCAGCCGTCCGCGGAGCCCAGGGGGAGCGGGCGTGCCCCGGCCGGCGCGCCGGTCAGCCGGATGAATGCCACGTCCTCGCCGTCCGCGGCCCGCCACAGTTCGGCCGGGACGTGACCCTGCAGGGGTTCCGCGCCGTCCACGTGGGGGAAGGTCAGCAGGATCGCCGCCCCGGGTCCGCTCCCGGCGGCCTCGACGACGTGCGCGCAGGTGACCAGCGTGCCGTCGGCCACGAGGAACCCCGTCCCGGCGACCGCCCCGTCCGGCCGGTGGATCCGGGCCACGCCGGGGAGGAGGTCCGCCGTGAAGCCGTCGCCGGGCTCCTGCCCCGCGCCGCTCACCGGGTACCGTCGCTCTCCCAGGACACCGCTACCCGCAGATGGCAGCTGGCCTCGCTCTTGGTGATGACGGCCCCGGCCTCGAAGGCCAGGTCCACCCCGAACTCGACGGTGATGTGGTCGGGGCGTGCCTTGCGCAGCGCGTCGAGGGTGGCGCGCACGGCCTCCGTGACCGGCTCCAGGGCGCCTTCGAGGGTGCTGGGCAGGTCGCGTACGGCGTCGCCGACACGGCCGGCCTTCACCGGCCCGCCGCCCCATACGGCGGCCTGCTGTTCGACGAGGATGCAGCCGCCGCCGTCCAGCGGAATCCGTGCCAGCGGTGTCACCATGCTCCGTCCGCCTCCTCCGTACCGCTTTCGACGTGGACGCCCACCAGCCTCCTTGGCGCTGGCATATGCCGCATGCCGGAGGGGGCCGTCCGTGTGAAGCCGGGCGGCGTCACACCGGCTTGGGGCGCAGCCCAGCCGACCGCGTCAGTACGTCAGGCCGTGCCCGACCGGGTACAGCACGCGGGCCGGATCGTCCGCCCGCGGCACCGGCACCGGCAGCCTTCCCCGCGGCCGTACCGTCCCGGCGACGACCCGGGCGGCGGCGAGCAGTTCGACGTCCGTCCAGGAGTAGGTGGCGAGGCAGGCCCGGGCGGCAGGCAGGTGGGCCACGTCGTACGGATTGCGGACCGCGACCGCGACCACCGGCCGCCCGCTCGCCGCCAGCCGCTCCACGAGGGTGCGCTGCGGGCTGGTGGTGGTGACGTTGTACGTCGTCACGACCACGGCGTCCGCCTTCCCGGCTGCCGCCACCGCCTGCCGGATGACCTCGTCGGCCGGTTCCGTGCCCGTGGGCAGGGCGGTGGCCGTGAACCCGAGGCCGGTCAGCGCGGTGGCGAGTACCCCGGTCGGCGGCCCGGTCGTACCGGAGGGGGAGGCCGGGTCGGCGCCCACGACCAGCAGCCGGGGGTGCGTGCGGGGGGAGAGGGGCAGCAGCGGGCCCTCGTCGACGATCAGCGTCGTCGTCCGCTCGGCGATCCGCTCGGCGAGCGCGAGATGTTCGGCCCGGCCGACCACCCGGCCGACGGCGCCCGGATCGACGTACGGCTCGTCGAGCAGCCCCAGCTTCCCCTTCAGTCGCAGAATCCGCAGCACGGACTCGTCGAGCCGCTGCTCGCTGATCTCCTTCTCCCGTACGGCGTTCAGGACGGCGTTCCAGGCGACGGCGAGGTCGGGCGGGTCGAGGAGTTGGTCGACGCCGGCCTGGAGCGCTAGTACGGGCACCCGGTCGTCGCCGTACTTCGTGCGGACGCCCGCCATGCCCAGCGCATCGGTGACGACGACCCCGTCGTAGCCGAGGCGTTCGCGCAGGATGCCGGTGACGATGGGGTGGGAGAGGGTGGCGGGGTCGCCGGAGTCGTCGAGGGCGGGCACGAGGAGATGCCCGGTCATGACGGCGTCGATCCCGGCCGCGACGGCCGCCCGGAAGGGTACGGCGTCCAGCTCCTCCCACTCCGCACGGCTGTGGGTGATGACGGGGAAGCCGGTGTGGCTGTCGACGGCGGTGTCACCGTGTCCCGGGAAGTGCTTGGCGGTGGCGGCGACCCCGGCGTCCTGGTACCCGCGCACCTCGGCCGCGACCAGGGCGCCCACGGCCTCCGGGTCGGCGCCGAAGGAGCGGACGCCGATGACGGGGTTGGCCGGGTTGACGTTGACGTCGGCGACGGGGGAGTAGTTCTGCCGGATGCCCATGGCGCGCAGTTCGCGCCCGGCGGTCAGTCCGACCTGCCGGGCATCCCGCTCGGAGCGGCCCGCGCCGAGGGCCATGGCTCCGGGGAAGAGGGTCGCGGGCCGGCCGACCCGGCACACGATCCCGTGTTCCTGGTCGGTGGCGATCAGTACGGGCAGCCCGCGGGGGAGGGCGAGGGACGCCCGCTGGATGCCGTTGGACAGCTCGGCGATCTGGCGCGGGTCACGGGTGTTGTGGGCCCAGCCGAAGTAGATGATCCCGCCCGGCCGGTACCGCTCGACCAGCTCGGCGGCGGTACGGACCCCGAGCTCCTTCAGGTTGGCGTCGACGTCGGCCCGGTCGGGCGCGGTGGCCGAGTGGCCGTACACCCGGGGGACGAAGAGCTGGCCGACCTTCTCCTCGAGGGTCATTCGGGAGACGAGTTCGTGCGGCCGGGTGCTCTCGTCGGCGCGGGCAGTACCTCCCCCGACGGTCAGGGCTGCGGTGGCGGCGAGAACGGCACGTCGGGAAGGCATGCGCTCGCTCCTTCCGGAGGCTGAGGCTGAGGTTCCGGTGGCGCACGCTACCCGCGCGGGGGCCGTCATCGGCGCATTGGAGGGGGCGCGCCGATGACGGCGGAGCCGTCGGCCGCGGTGCGGCGGAGAGGGTGCGTCGGCGATCACAGCCAGAAGCGAGGCCGACAACCGCACCGAGGGGACTCTTCCGACGGTTTTGGGGTTGGACGGGTGGGGGCCGGGACGGGTTCCCTCGGGCCCGAAGACGGTACGGGAGTGCGGCTGAGGGGCGTGCGAGCCCGGCGTAAATCGCGGGCCGTGCGCCGAGCGGCCGTCCTATCGTGTACCGCTGCCGTCCACGTCGGGACGGCCCGACGGGAGAGGCGGCGGAGTGCCGGACGCGTACGAGGTCATGCTGGAAGCCGAGTTGAACAAGGCCTTCGATGTGTGGTCCGGCTATCTGGACGCCCGGACGGGTGAGGACCCCGAGATCCGTGTCCGACTGCGCTCCTTCCTGGAGCGGGCCGGCGCGGCGGCAGCCGAAGGCGATTCCGAAAGGGCACGCGCCTTGATCGCGGACATGTATGACGAAGCCCGGGAAGCCGGCCTTCGCTGGGCTCCCTGTCTGCCACGCCCCTGTGAGGCCGACGGGCAGGCGCGCGACTACGCCAAGGACACACTGCGGCAGGTGCTCTCACTGGGCCTGCGGGACCGTCTCGACCACATCGCGATCTTCCTGAGCGTCACGAACCGCCGCATCCAGGCTGCCCCCGGGCTGGACGAGGCCACCCGCCAGGACGTCCGCTACATCACCGCCCGCGCCGGAATGGCCCTCGACCTCGCCCACGCGACCGCGGCGAGCCGCGAACTGGAACGCCTCAAGGAGATCGCACGCCGCTGGGGCGTGGAGCGCTGAGGTGCGCGCGTATGCCGGCCAGGAGGTGCGCGGCTGCGGCGGGGGTGGTGGTGAGGACGGTGGTGGGGGTTTCGGATTCTCGGAGGTGGAGGGTGGTGGGGGTTGAGCAGGCCAGTTCGAGGCAGGCGTTGCCGTCTCCGCTGCCGGAGAAGGAGGACTTCTGCCAGTTTCCGGGAGCGTTCATCGGGCCCCTCACTGTTCCTTCGCCAAGCGGTGGATGAAGTCGCGCGTGCGCTCAGGGTCGAGTGACGCCGTTTCCATTCTATGAAAGAGCGTTCGAAAGCGGCCCAGTTGGGCTTCGGAGTCGATGAGAGTCGTGCCGTGTGGTCCGTCGCGGACAACCGTGTCCAGCTTGGGGACCACTCCGCCCACGTACACCCGCCTCGTGGATCACGGTCGTGAATGGAGTCCGTGGGCATACTGGAACCGCTGGCAGCCGCCCTGCGGACCATCGACGCGGACACCGCCGCGGTGCTCGTGCAGTTCGTCGACTCATGCCTGGCAGAGCCTCAGGCACAGCAGATGTGGAGGGACCTCATGACGGCGATCCAGTACTTCTGGCGGCACCCGCTGGCCCAGCAGGTACGCGAAGAAGGGCGTGAGGAGGGGCGTTTGCGCGATCGTGTCGAGATGACCCTCAACATCCTCCGCTGGCGCGGCATCGACATCCCCGACCACGTCCGCGCTCGCGTCGAGGCATGCACAGACCTCGGCCAGCTCACCGTCTGGTCCGAGCGGGCCGTGCACGCCGCCGTCGCCGACGATCTCTTCGACTAGGCGGTTTCGTCTGGGTCGCCACTCCGTTGCGCGCCGCATCGGTGGACAGGCGCGAGCTTCCGGAACTGATCGTTTCCCTCGTCGGGCTGACGATGTGGGCGACGGCGCCGCTGCGGCGACGCGGGCGTGCACGCTCCGCTGACGACTAGGCAGTCTCGTCTCGAACCTGCCCGGGCCGGCCCGAGACCCTCGGCCAGCACTCCCGCAGGACCCGTACCGTCTCCGCGATCGCCGGGCGGCGGGCCGCGCCCTCGCGCCACAGGGCGTACAGGCGGCGGACGGGGATCGGGTCGAGCGGTACCTCCGCCACCCCCGCGGGGAGGGGGCCGCGGCCCAGGCGGGGGATCAGGGCGACGCCCAGGCCGGCCGCGACCAGGGCGACCAGGGTCGGGTTCTCGTCGGCGGTGTGGACGACGTCCGGCTCGTGGCCCGCGCCGCGCAGGGTGCGGAGCAGCCAGTCGTGGCAGACGCGGCCGGGGGGCTGGCAGATCCACCGTTCGTCGCCCAGCTCCTCCCGCCGGACCGCCGTACGGCCCGCGAAGGGGTGGCCGGCCGGGACCAGCAGGTCGCACGCGTCGTCGCCGATCACCGCGTGCTCCACGCCCGCCGGGGCGGGGAGCGGGGCGATGTCCCAGTCGTGGGCCACGGCGATGTCCACCGCGCCCTTCGCGACCAGGTCGACGGAGAGGTGAGGGTCGATCTCGCTGAGACGGGCGTCCAGGGCGGGGTGGGCGCGGGCCAGTTCGGCGAGGGCGGAGGGCAGCAGCCCGCGCGCCGCGGACGGGAACGCGGCGATCGTCAGACGGCCCGACGGAACTCCGCGCCGCTCCTCCAGCTCGGTCTCCGCCCGCTCGACGATCGCCAGCAACTCCTTCGCGGTGGCCACGAGTTGGAGCGCCTCGTCGGTGAGGCGGACGCCCCGGCCCTCGCGCTCCAGGAGCACGGTCCTCGTCTCCCGTTCCAGCTTGGCGAGCTGCTGGGAGACCGCGGACGGGGTGTAACCGAGCGCGGCCGCGGCCGCCCCGACCGTGCCGTGGACGGAGACGGCGTGCAGGGCGCGCAGACGCTGGAGATCGAGCACGGGAACTCCAAAGAAGTAGCTTCGCTTCATCCAACCATGCAGGAATCATCGCTGGTGCTACATGGTCCGTCGCGGTGATCCTCGACGCATGCGACCCGCTCACCTCGCCCTGGCCGTCCTCGTCGCCGCCGTCTGGGGTGTCAACTTCACCGTCATCGAGATCGGCCTCGACCACTTCCCGCCGCTGCTCTTCTCCGCCCTGCGGTTCCTCACCGCCGCCCTGCCCGCCGTCTTCCTCGTGGGCCGCCCCAAGGTGGCGTGGAAGTGGATCGTGGGGGTGGGGCTGGTGCTGGGGGTGGCGAAGTTCGGGCTGCTGTTCGTCGGGATGGACGCGGGGATGCCGGCCGGGCTGTCCTCCCTCGTCCTGCAGATCCAGTCCGTGTTCACCGCCGTTGTCGCCTTCGCCGTACTCGGCGAGCGGCCCACCCGGCTCCGCCTTGCGGGCATGGCCGTCGCCCTCGCCGGGATAGGTGTCGCGGCCGTGGACGAGGGCACCTCCGGGCCGCTCGGCGCCTTCGCCCTGGTCATCGCCGCGGCGGCCTGCTGGGGCGTCTCCAACGTCCTCACCCGCAAGGCGTCCCCGCCCGACTCCCTGAACTTCATGGTGTGGGTGAGTACGGTCCCGGTGCTGCCGCTCCTCGGCCTCTCGCTCCTCACGGAGGGTCCGTCGAGGGACCTGGAAGCCCTCCGGGATCTCGACTGGCAGGGCGCGGGCACGGTCGTCTACGTCGCCTGGGTCACCACGGTCTTCGGCTTCGGGGCGTGGGGCTGGCTGCTGCGCCGCCACCCGGCGTCGACCGTGGCCCCCTTCTCCCTCCTCGTCCCCGTCTTCGGCATGTCCTCCGCCGCCCTGTTCCTGGGCGAGTCGATCAGCGGCCTGCGCTGGTGCGCGGCGGCGTTGCTGGTGGGCGGGGTGGCGCTCACCTCGTTGGCGCCCGCGCGCACCTCGCGGCTCGCCACTCCGGAACCGGCGGCGCCCACCCCCACCCCCGTCCCGTAACCCGCCCGTCCCCGTCCATTTTGTGGACTTGCCCGCATCCGGCAGGTCCGGCGCGAGATCATGAGGGGCATGGCCCTCGTCGACATTCCCGGTTCCAAGTCCATCACCGCCCGCGCCCTGTTCCTCGCCGCGGCGGCCGACGGGGTCACCACCCTTCAGCGGCCGCTGCGTTCCGACGACACCGAGGGCTTCGCCGAGGGACTGGTACGGCTTGGGTACCGGGTCGGGCGGACCCCGGACGCCTGGCAGGTGGACGGGCGCCCGGAGGGTCCCGCCGTCACCGAGGCCGACGTCTACTGCCGGGACGGCGCCACCACCTCCCGCTTCCTGCCCACCCTCGCCGCCGCCGGCCACGGCACCTACCGCTTCGACGCCTCCCCGCAGATGCGCCGCCGCCCCCTGCTCCCGCTCACCCGCGCCCTGCGCGACCTGGGCGTGGACCTGCGGCACGAGCAGGCGGAGGGCCACCACCCGCTGACCGTCACCGCGCACGGCGTCGACGGCGGCGAGGTGACGCTGGACGCGGGCCAGTCCTCCCAGTACCTCACCGCCCTCCTCCTGCTCGGCCCCCTCACCCGCACCGGCCTGCGCATCACGGTCACCGACCTGGTCTCGGCGCCCTATGTGGAGATCACGATCGCGATGATGCGGGCGTTCGGGGTCGAGGTGGGCCGCGAGGGAAACACGTACGTCGTCCCGCCGGGCGGCTACCGGGCGACGACGTACCCGATCGAACCCGACGCCTCCACCGCGAGCTACTTCTTCGCCGCGGCGGCCGTCACCGGCGGCGAGGTCACCGTGCCGGGGCTCGGCCGGGGCGCGCTCCAGGGCGACCTGGGCTTCGTGGACGTACTGCGGCGGATGGGCGCGAGGGTGGACATCGCGGCGGACCGTACGACGGTGACGGGCACCGGCGAACTCCACGGCCTCACCGTCGACATGCGGGACATCTCCGACACCATGCCGACCCTGGCCGCCATCGCCCCCTTCGCCTCCGGGCCCGTACGCATCGAGAACGTCGCGAACACGCGCGTGAAGGAGTGCGACCGGCTGGACGCCTGCGCGGAGAACCTCCGGCGGCTGGGCGTTGAGGTCACCACGGGTCCCGACTGGATCGAGATCCGGCCCGGCACGCCCGAGGCGGCGGACATCAAGACCTACGGCGACCACCGCATCGTGATGTCCTTCGCGGTGACCGGCCTGCGCACGCTCGGAATCTCGTTCGACGACCCCGGCTGCGTCCGCAAGACTTTCCCCGGTTTCCACGAGGCGTTCGTCGAACTGCGGAAGGACATCGTCGGGTGAGTTTCCTATTGCGGGGGCCGGTTCTGGAGGGCGCGCTGGTGCGCCTGGAGCCGCTGGAGCGGCGGCACGCGGCCGAACTGGCGGTGGCGGCGGAGGAGAACCGGGGGACGTACACCTTCACCTGGGTGCCCAGGGCCGACGAGTTCGACGCCTACCTGGACACCCAGCTCGGCCACGCGGCGGCCGGCCGGCTCGCGCCCTACGCGCAGGTGTCCCTGGCGTCGGGGCGGGCGGTCGGCGTCACCTCGTACTTGGACCCGCGCTCCTGGCTCGACGAGGACCGGCTGGACGCCGTCGAGATCGGCTACACCTGGCTCGCCGCCTCGGCCCAGGGCACCGGCGTGAACGCGGAGGCCAAGCTTCTCCTCTTCCGGCACGCCTTCGAGGAGTGGGGCGTGTCCCGGGTCGACCTGAAGACGGATGCCCGCAACAGCCGTTCCCGCGCCGCCATAGAGAGCGTGGGGGCCCGTTTCGAGGGCGTCCTGCGCAGCTGGTCCCGTTCCTGGGCCCCCGGCGAGGAGAGCCGTCTGCGCGACTCCGCGATGTTCTCGATCACGGCGGACGAGTGGCCGTCGTGCGCGGCCCGGCTGGAGAAGCGGGTGGCGGGATACCTGCCGGGTACGGCTTCGTGAACCCCGCTCCGGCGGGGATGGGAACGTACCTGGAACGGCTGTGGCGCGGACAGATACTGTCCGCCGGCCTGGAGAGCGTCCTCACGGGCGGCAGCGCGCTCGTCTGGTACGCCCTCGCCGTGCTCCTCGACCTGGAGAACACGGCCCGCGAGCCCTGGGACCCCGACTACCCCAGCGCCCGCCCCTTCTTCCTGCTCGCGTACACCACGGGGGCATCGCTCGTCGTCACCTGGGCCCTGCGCCGCCTCCCGGCGCCCCACCGGGAGCAGCGGCTGCGCGCACTCGTGGACCGGGTGATCCTGCTCCGGGCCGCCGCGGTGGCCGCCGTCTGGGCGGCTCTGGTGGTCGCGGCCGCCGTCACCTGAGGGTCCGGTCCGGCTCAGGCCGAGTCGTTGAGGAGCCGTCCCAGGTGCCGGCGCCCGCGGTCGAGGAGACCCGGCAGCGGTGCCGCCGCCTCGTACCAGCGCTTCTCGTACTCCCAGCACAGCCAGCCGTCCCAGCCGTGCCGGGACAGCACCTCCACGCACTCGGCGAGCGGCAGCACCCCGGCGCCCAGCGCCACCGGGGTGGTGTCCTCGGCCGACGCGATGTCCTTGACCTGGACGTATCCGAGGTACGGGGACAGCGCCGCGAACGTCTCCTGCGGCTGCTCGCCGCCCAGCCAGGTGTGCATGACGTCCCACAGGGCGCCGACCTGCCGATGACCGACCGGGCCGAGGATCCGGATGGCGGCGGCACCGGTGCGGTGCGAGTCGTGGGTCTCCAGCAGGACGCGTACGTCGCGGTCGGCGGCGTACTCCGCGGCCGTGCCGAGCCTGCGCGCGGCGACGGCGTCGGCGTCCGTCTGTCCGTCCGCCCCGCCCGGGAAGACGCGGACGTACGGCGCCCCGAGGTCCACGGCGAGGTCGATCAGCGTTCTGACCTCCTCCACGACCGCCGCGTCGTCCCCGGGAGCCGCGACGCGCGCGTACCCGGCGATCCCGAGCACCTCGACGCCCGCGGCCTTGAACGCGGCGGCGACGGCGGCCCGCTCGTCCGGTCCGATGCCGGGATGGACCGGCTCCTCCGGATGGGCGCGCAGTTCGACTCCGTGGTAGCCGTGCGCGGACGCGAGTGCCAGTACCTCCGGTACCGACAGCCCGGGGACACCGAGTGTGGAGAAGGCGAGCTTCATGCCTCGGACCCTACTCGCCGGACCCCGGTCGCCGCAGATCCAGACGCCAGTCCTGGCCCACCAGGTCCTTGCCGAAGGAGTGGTGGGGCCGCTCGGCGGTGCGGACGAATCCGTGCCGCTGATAGATGTGGCGGGCGGTGGCCAGGATGTCGTTGGTCCACAGGACGAGGTCGTCGTAGCCGGTCTCGCGCGCGAAGTCGACGACCGCGCCGACCAGCCGGTCCCCGATACGGAACCCGCGGGCGTCCGGCTCGACGAGCAGCAGCCGCAGCCGGGCGGTGCCGGGCGCCTCGTCCCGTACGCACATCACGCAGCCGGCCGGCCGCCCGTCCAGCTCGGCGATCCACACCCGCTCGCGACGCGGATCGTGGTCCTCGGCGAAGTCGGCGACGATCCGGGCGACCAGCGTCTCGTACGTGGCGTCGAACCCGTACTCGGCCGTGTAGAGCGCGGCGTTGCGCTGCACGATCCACCCGAGGTCCCCGGGCTCCGGCCCACGCAGCACGACATCGCCGGGCGTCGGCGGTTGGTGGCGCGGGGCGCTCCGGTCGGCCTGGCCACTCGGGTCGGTCTGGTCGCTCGGGTCGGTTGGGTCGCTCGGGTCGGCCGGATGGGCTGGGCCGGTCCGGACGCTCGGGCCGGTCCGGTCGCTCCGGTCGCTCGGGTCGGTCGGATTCACCCGGTCGTTCAGCAGGCCGCGAATGGTTCGCATGGCCTCCGCGAGCCGTGCCCGGTCGGCGGGCGCGACGCTCCCCAGCAGTTCCCCGGTGCTCTCCTGCGCCCGCTCGTCGAGCAACCCCGCGGCGTCCCGGCCGCGCGCGGTGAGGACGACCCGGCGCCGCCGCGAGTCCTCCTCCGACGGCGTCCGCTCGACCAGCCCGTCCTGCTCGAACCGGTTGAGGATCCGGGTCAGATAGCCCGAGTCCAGCGAGAGCGCGGCCCGCAGATCGGCCGCGTCCGTGCGGGGCGCGTGCGCGAGTTCGTACAGGACGCGGGACTCGGTGAGGCTGTAGGGGGCATAGAGGTGGCGTGCGTAGTCGAGGGCGCCGATGACGTTCGTGTAGAAGCGGTTGAAGGCGCGGAACTCCTGGACTGTCATGCCCGACTCCCATCCCATCCCCACGATCTCTGACTCAGTCAGAGATAAGGTCACGACGAGAGTAGCGTCATGCCCGGGCGAAGGTCACCCTGCGCCCTTCCCTTTCGATGCCCGTGACGACGACGGTGATCTCGTCGCCGGCCTCCACATCCGCACCGGCGTCCGCCTGCGGAACCAGCCCTTGGACGCCGTCGGCGACCAGGACGAAGAAGCCGAAGGGGACCACCTTGGTCACCCGGCCGGGCAGCACCGTGCCGATCTCGGTCCCCTCCGCGAACGCCCGGAAGGGATCCGGCAACGTCGCCCGCAGGGACAGCCGTGCCTCCCCGTTCGACAGGAACTCGCACGACACCCGTTGCCCGACCCGTACGACGTCCGAGGCGTCCTCGAAGTACCGCCAGGACAGTTCGGGGAAAGTGATGAAGCCGACGCCGGGGAAGACAGGGTGGGCCGGACCGTCGTCCAGGGCGACGAACACGCCGAAGCTCTCGATCGACGCGACCGTCCCGGCGAGGACCTCACCGCGGCGGAGACCGTCGAGGAAACCCCAGAGCCCGGGGTCGGCCGTGGCGGCCATGGACAGCAGAACGCGCTCCGGGTCCGGCTCGACGGCCAGGACGAGGCCGCTGATCCGCTCCCCGGCCCGGATCTCCTCCCTTCCCCTCCGCCCCCAGGGCAGGTCGAGGAACCCGACCACCCCGAAGGGCCCTCCGGGAGACCCGTCCAGGCTCACGGAGACATGACGACGCCCCACCTCCACCACAACCCCACCAACCACATCCCCAACCCGAACCCCCACCGCCGAGCCCCCACCACCCCGCCCGCAGCGCGCCGCTTCCCCGCCCCGGCCCCCCGCCGGGGAGCCTTCGGAGTCCTGCTGACGGCGCGCCGCTTCCCCGCCCCGAACCCCCACCGCCGAGCCCCCACCACCCCGCCCGCAGCGCGCCGCTTCCCCGTCCCGGCCCCCCGCCGGGGAGCCTTCGGAGTCCTGCTGACGGCGCGCCGCTTCCCCGCCCCGGCCTTCCGCTCCCGCTCCCGGTCTCGCCCCTGGGGAACCC